>DASXDG010000288.1:0-34046 GCA_036490795.1 Streptosporangiaceae bacterium | reverse complement strand
CCTCCAGCATACCCCACGGGGGTATCCTCACCCTGGCGCCCATAACGGTTGTGGCGCCACAACCGCCATAGGCGCAAGCCGGTCCGTGCGCCACGAACCGCCGCCCAACGCGGTCCGTGCGCCACGGACCGGGACGCGATGTGGGGACGTGGTGCCACCAGGCGCCCCGCGGCGTGGGACGATCGGGATCATGGACGAGGTGGCCCCACGCTGGGCAAAGGTGCTGGACCAGAGCCGGTGCATCGGCTGCCACGCCTGCACGACGGCCTGCAAGAGCGAGAACGAGGTGCCGCTCGGGGTCACCAGGACGTTCGTGAAGTCCGTCGACATCGGGATATTTCCGGTCGCCCGGCGGGCGTTCCAGGTGACCAGGTGCAACCAGTGCGAGGACGCTCCGTGCGTCGCCGCCTGCCCCACCCAGGCCATGTACCGCCGAGATGACGGCATCGTCGACTTCGACAAGCAGATCTGCATCGGCTGCAAGGCATGCATGGCGGCGTGCCCGTATGACGCGATCTTCATCAACCCGCAGGACCACTCGGCCGAGAAGTGCAACCTGTGCGCGCACCGCCTGGACATCGGCCTCGAGCCCGCCTGCGTGACCGTGTGCCCGACCGAGGCGATCCTGGTCGGCGACCTCAACGACCCGGCGTCGAAGGTCGCGCAGGTCGTAAACCGCGAAGCGGTCCAGGTGCGCAAGCCGGAGAAGGAGACCAAGCCGGGCGTCTTCTACAAGGGCGCGCATCAGGCCACGCTCGACCCGCTGGCCGCGCGGAGGCCGGACGGCGGGCTGTACGCGTGGGCGACCCAGGGGCCTGACGCGCCCGTGACCGGCGCTAATTCGAGCGCCGCGGCGCTCATCTCGTACGACATCCCGCACCAGGCGCCGTGGGGCTGGCGGGTCAGCCTCTACACCTGGACGAAGTCGATCGCGGCCGGCGCGTTCGCGGTGCCGGTCGCGCTCGCCGCCGCCGGGCAGCTGAGCTGGACAGAAAGCACCGTCCGCTGGGGTGCGCCGATCGTCGGCCTGGTGTTCCTCGCGCTGACCGGCGGGCTGCTGATCTGGGATCTGAAGCACCCGATGCGCTTCTACCTCATCTTCACCAAGCACCACTGGCGGAGCTGGCTGGTGCGCGGTGCGGTGATCGTCAGCGGCTATGGCGCGGCGCTGACCGCGTATCTGGTGGCCGCCATCGCCGGGGCTGGCGGCGCGGTCCAGCAGGCCGTGGGCTGGGCGGGCATGTTCCTCGCCACCGCCACCGCCGTCTACACCGCGTACCTGTTCGCGCAGGCCAAGGCGCGCGACATGTGGCAGTCACCGCTACTGGCACCGCACCTGGCGGTGCAGGCGGCGCTGGCCGGTGCCGCGGTGACCGTGCTGATTCACGACACGCGGACCGCGGACATGCTGCTGGCCGTCGCCGCGGTGACGCACCTGGTGCTGGTGGCGGCGGAGATCACCGTGCCGCACGGCACCGCCCACGCCCACCTCGCGACCAGGGAACTGTACCGGGGGAAGTACCGGTTGCTGTTCTGGAGTAGTGCTGCGCTTATTGTGGCCGGGATCTTTTTCGCCCCGCTTGCCCTGATCGGGTTGCTTGCCTATGAGCACGCGTACGTGCGGGCCGGGCAGTGCGTGGCGCTGGCATGAAGAACCTCAGTGAACTCAGGAAACGGGTCAGCGCGGCTCGCGCGGAGACAGAGAAACGCGGCGAGACCTTCTACCAGGGCGCGAGCCGGGTGCACCTGGCGGCGTTCCCGCCGAAGGAACGCTGGGATGACTGGGTAGAGCTATCCTCACGCGCCTGGCCCGTTCGCGAGGAACACCATTACCAGCTCGTCCCGACCACGTGCTTCAACTGTGAATCGGCGTGCGGGCTGCTCGCGTATATCGATAAGGAAACCGGCCAGATACGCAAGTTCGAAGGCAATCCCGAACACCCGGGATCGCGGGGACGCAACTGTGCCAAGGGGCCCGCCACGCTCAACCAGGTCACCGACCCGGATCGGATCCTGTACCCGATGAAGCGGGCCGGTGCCCGAGGCAGCGGCAAGTGGGAGCGCGTGAGCTGGGACGATGTGCTCGACACACTCGCCGCCCGGATCCGCACCGCGATAATGGAGCAGCGCCAGAACCAGATCATGGTGCACATCGGCCGCCCAGGTGAGGACGGCTTCACCGAGCGCGTGCTGGCCTCCTGGGGCGTGGACGGCCACAACTCGCACACCAATGTGTGCTCAAGCGGCGGACGCACCGGATTCCAGTTCTGGATGGGTATCGACCGCCCGTCACCGGACCACGCGAACGCGAAGGTCATTTACCTGATTAGCTCCCATCTGGAATCCGGTCATTATTTCAACCCGCACGCGCAGCGCATTACCGAGGCACGGGAGAATGGCGCGAAAGTCATCGTTCTCGATACCCGCCTGTCCAACACAGCGACGCACGCGGATTACTGGCTCTCGCCGCAGCCGGGTAGCGAAGCGGCAATCAATCTGGCCATTGCCAATTACCTCATCGCGGGAAAGATCTATGACCGTGAATTCGTCAGGCAATGGTGGAACTGGCGCGAGTACCTGACCGAATGCCACCCTGGCGAGCCGCCCACGTTCGAGACGTTCGAGGCAGTACTCGAAGACCTGTACAAGGACTTCACGTTCGAGTTCGCGGCTGCCGAGTCGGGGATCGACGCCGCCACGCTGGCCGAGGTCGCCGTCGTCGTGGCCGGCGCGGGGACGCGGTTCGCGTGCCACTCGTGGCGTTCGGCGGCGGCGGGAAACCTCGGCGGCTGGCAGGTATCACGCACGCTGTTCCTCATCTCGGCGCTGCTCGGCGCCGTCGCGACGCCCGGCGGCACGTTCCCGAACGCGTGGAACAAGTTCGTGCCGCGACCGATCCACGTGCCCCCGCACCCCGGCGTGTGGCAAGACCTGTCCTGGCCGCTGGAGTACCCGCTGGCGCAGAACGAACTCTCATTCCTTCTCCCGCACTTCCTCAAGGACGGCCGGGGCACGCTCGACACGTATTTCATCAGGGTCTACAACCCGGTCTGGACGAACCCGGACGGGCTGACCTGGATGGAGGTACTCCGCGACGAGTCGATGGTCGGGTGCTTCGTCGCGCTGACCCCGACCTGGAGCGAGTCCGCTTACTTCGCCGACTACGTGCTGCCGATGGGTCACGGACCCGAACGCCACGACACCCACTCCTACGAGCAGTACGACGGGCAGTGGATCGGCTTCCGCCAGCCGGTGCTGCGCGCGGTCCGCGGCGAGGGCGGCAGCCGCCCCGGCGAAGTCTGGGAAGAGAACGAGTTCTGGATGGAGCTCTCCTGGCGGATCGACCCCGATGGCACGCTGGGGATAAGAAAGTTCTATGAATCATCAGAACGACCTGGGCGACGTCTTTCCGTCGACGAGTACTACGCCTGGATGTTCGCGAACTCGGTACCTGGGCTGCCCGAACGTGCGTCGGCCGAGGGCCTGGCGCCGCTGGAGTACATGCGGCGGTACGGGGCGTTCGAGGTGTCACGGGGAACCGGGCAGGTGTTCGCGTCCGCGGTCGCGGATTCGGAACTGGCCGACGTGGCCGTTTCACCGCTGGGGCGGGTGTACACGGCTGCCGCGCCCGTCGCGGGGCCGAACATCGTGCCGATGGGTGCGCCCGCTGCCGACCAGGCCGGGCGGCGTCCGGTCGGAGTGATGGTGGACGGGGTGGTGCGGCGCGGGTTCCCGACGCCGTCGGGGTTGCTCGAGTTCTGGTCGTCGACGCTGGCCGGGTGGGGCTGGCCGGAGCAGGCGCTGCCCGGGTACATCCGCAGCCACGTTCACCCTTCGGCTCTCGCGGCGGACCAGGTCGTCTTGCTCTCGACATTCCGGCTGCCGACGCAGATCCACACCAGGTCGGCGAATTCCAAGTGGCTGGACGAGCTGGCGCACACCAACCCGGTGTGGATTCACCCTGCTGATGCTGCCCGGTTCGGGGTCTGTTCGACCGGCGACCTGGTGCGCGTGACCACCGATATCGGGTACTTCGTGGCCAAGGCGTGGATCACCGAGGGGATCAGGCCGGGGGTGGTGGCGTGCAGCCACCACATGGGCAGGTGGCGGCTGGACGGCGGTCCGCGCGGAGCCGGCGCGATGATGGCAACCGTCGGGCTTGCGTCCTCTGGATCCTCGTGGTCGATGTCGCGCCGCGCCGCGGTGCGGCCTTATCCGTCTAGCGACCCCGATACGGCCCGGATCTGGTGGAGTGACACCGGCGTGCACCAGAACCTGACCTTCCCCGTGCACCCGGACCCGATCTCCGGCATGCACTGCTGGCATCAGGCGGTGCGGGTGACCTCGGCACAGCCCGGTGACCAGCACGGCGACATCGTGGTGGACACGGCTCGTGCGCGGGAGGTGTACCAGGAATGGCTGACGATGACCCGGCCGGCCGGCTCGGTGTCACCGGACGGAACGCGCAGGCCGAAGTGGCTGATGCGGCCGCTGAAGCCGTCGGATTCCGCGTTCCGGTTGCCGCGATCGTTATGGAGGGACGGTGGGAACTGCTCCGCGCGCTGGGCGCGGTGGCCGGTGACGTTTCCGATGCGCGGACGGTGTTTTCCGCGCTGGACCTTCCGCCCTGTGACGGTGCCGCGCACACCGAGGTGTTCGTGCTCAACTGCCCGCCGTACGCGTCGGTGTACCTCGGCGCCGGCGGCGGTCTCGGCGGCGATGCCGCCGACCGGGTGGCGGGCTTCTGGCGCGCCATCGGCGTGGATCCGCCCGCCGAGCCCGACCACTTGACGAGCCTGCTCAGCCTCTACGCGACGTTGGGCGAAGATCGTTCGTTGGATCACGTCCGGCAGGCACTGTTCTGGGAGCATCTGTGGCCGTGGGTGCCGGGGTACCTGGGGGCGGTGACCGATGTCGGCGACCCCGCACTGGGTACGTGGGCTTCCCTGATCATGCGGGTGGTGGAGGAGGAACGGGCCGGCCTGCCGGCCGGCTCGCCGCTCCCGGCGGCGTTGCGGGACGCGCCTGCCCCGCTGACCGGCGACGAGGACCTCCGTGACCTGCTCGACGCGCTGGTCGCGCCGGTACGGAGCGGGATGCTGCTGACCAGACGGGCACTGGCTCGCGGCGCGGGCCAGGCGAAGGCCGGGCACCGCATCGGGGAACGGCGGTTCACGCTGCGGGCGATGCTGGAGCAGGAACCGGAGGGAACGCGGTCTTGGCTGGCTGGCGAGGCAGATCGCTGGTCTGCCCGCTGGTCCGCCCTCTGGTCCGCCCGGCACGCGGCGGCCGATCCCGTTCTTCAGTGGTGGGCTGACCGCGCCGCCGCCACCGCCGCCGCGCTCCGGTCCTGACGGTCGGCTAGTGGCGGGGGGCGAAGAACATGACGGCCACGCCGATGGCCACGATCGTGGCGCCTAGCCAGTCGTAGATGTCGGGGCGGCGGCTGTCGAAGACCCAGCCCCAGAGCAGGCTCATGATCACGAACACGCCGCCGTAGGCCGCGTAGACGCGGCCGAAATCCGCGCTCGGCTGCAGCGTCGGGATGATGCCGTAGCCGATCAGGATCACCGCGCCGGCCACGCCGACCGGCCACGGCGCGCCTTCGCGCAGCCAGCGCCAGATAAGGTAGCCGCCGCCGATCTCGGCCAGTCCCGCCGCCACGAAGAGCCCGATGCTGCGCGCTACATTCATTCGTCCGCTGCCTGCGCCGGACCGCGCCCGGAGGCGGCCGCTCGCCGGGCGGTAACCGCCACACCGGCCAGGATGACGAGGGCGACAACCAGCGGGTAAACGATGTGCGCGTGCAGGACGAGGACGGCGCCCACGCACGCGCCGGCCAGCATCGCCGTCACCGAGATCAGCCGGCGCGTCGTCTTGGCGGCGTCCCTGTCGGCGGCGATGCCGGTGATGGTGAGCGTGAGCACGGTCGTGGTCAGGTCGGGGACGGCGAGCTTGCGAGCGGTGGCGTTCTGCATGCCCATCGCGATCGCGAGCAAGGTGATCAAAACCGACCGGTAGCCGCTGCCGACCGGGGTGCCGCTGATCACAACCAGGATGGCGGCGACCAGGACGAGCAGCGCCTGGGCCCCGGCGGTGGTGGCGAGCAGCCGCTCCCGCCACATGGCGGACGATGCCGCTGTGTGGTGGGCGATGAGCTTGCTGGCGACGATCGCGCCGACGCCGAAGGCGGCGATCGCGATCAGCGAGTCGGGAGCGGAAAAGCCCGGCGCACCGGCCAGCGAGAACGCCAGGAAAACCACGTTGCCGGTCATGTTCGCGACGAACACGTGGCCGAGCACGAGATAGCTGAACGCGTCCACCAGGCCGGTCACCGCCGTCTTCGCCACCAGCAGGGGCGGCAGGATGCCGTCCTTGCTGCCGCGCGGCGGGGCGAGGGTCTGCCTGATATCGGCCAGGAACGCCGGCATCGGCTAGTGGAGGTGGAACCGCCAGTCGCCGGGAACCCTGCCCTCAGGGCCGGGGACCGGCTGGTCAAGCGGATGGTGCAGGGGCGGTGCCAGTTCCGGGCCCTCGGCGTAGGAGTCCGTGGTGAAATCCCAGAACCAGTCCTCGCCCGGCTCGTACGACGCGATGATCGGGTGGCCGGCCTGCGCCGCGTGGCTGCTCGCGTGCTGGGACGGCGACGTGTCGCAACAGCCGATGTGGCCGCACTGGGTGCAACGGCGCAGGTGCAGCCACCAGCCGCCGGCCTCGAGGCATTCCACGCATCCCGGTCCGCTCGGCGGCACCGATGGGTCAATGGCGTTTGTCACGAACCGACACTACCTGGTCAGCCGCCAGCGATGACGATCACCGCGTCGGTGTCGCCGAGCGTCACCAGGACGCGCCGGTCCGGGTTCAGCGTCACCGCGCCCGCCCGGCGGTAGCCGATCGCGACGCCGCCCTGGCGCCGCGCCGATTCCGCCACGGTCGCGAACGTGATCGGGCAGCCGGTGCGCACGAAGTCGCCGGCCGGGCGGATGATGATCTCGTTGCCTTCGGGATCGAACAGCTCGGTGAAGACGGGGACCAGCTCGGGATTCATCGCGACCTGAGTCATCAGGTGACTGACCATCGTGCGGCTGACAATGAAGTCGTCCGCCTCGCCGACCGGCGCGAGCGCGAGCGTGTGGTCGTCGGCGATCTCCCCGGTGACGCCGGACGCCTGGCCCGCTTCCCTGCCGAACTCGCGCAGGTGCAGCAGTGTCACCAGACTGCGGAAATCGGCCGCGGCGTCGCCGACCCCGTCGGCGCTGAGCACGATGATGTGCCGGTAACTGGCCAGGTCCAGTGAGCTCAGCACGTCGACGTCGGCCGGGTCGCCGTTGCGCACGGCGACCTCGGTGCGGTTCAGGTCCGTGCGCACCTTCTCGATCATCATCGCGCTGATCCGCTCCGCGGTGACGTCGATGCGCGAGCCCGTCGGCACGTAGGCGTCGAGCTGACGGATGATCTGCGGCGCCCTGCGGTTCCAGCCGAGGATGAGCAGGCGCACCGGCATCCGGGGACGGCGCTGCGGCGCGGCGATGGCGGCCTCGTCGATGCTGACCGGGCCGCCCATCGCGAACGTGTCCTCCGCCGAGATCGCGATGATCTTGTCATCGGCGGTCAGGACGGTGCCGGACGGCGGGTTCAGCAGCAGCGACCCGTCCGCCCTGGCCAGGCCGACCGGGGACACCAGCGGGAACGCGTTCAGTACCCGGCCGAACTCCTGCCCGGCCAGCCCGGGGACGGCCACCGCGCAGAACTCGTTGCCGTCGAAGCGGAGCAGTTCGGTGAACACCCCGGACAATCCAGGCTGAACGGCGGCCTGCGCGATCCACCGGCTGGCCAGGTCGTCGATGTCAAGCAACTGGGCACCGGGGCCGCCCGCCTTGCGGGCGGCGGCGAGGTTGCCGTGGTTGCTGATCGCCGCCACGACGCGGCACTGCGTCTTGTTCCTGATCGCGAGGAGCGACTTGATGACCTGCTCGTCCGTGTCGTCGCCCGGGCTGGCCAGCACGATCAGGCACTGCGCGGGCTCGGGATTGATCCGGGCGATGTCGGCAGGGACCACCGGGTTACCGCTGCGGCACATGACCCTGGCGTCGTGCACCCTGGCCCGGATCTCGTCCTCCATCCCCGCCTTGTCCCGGTCCGCGAGGACGGCGAGCAGCTTGTGGCCGTGCCTGGCGCTCGACGCCTTGAGCTCGGCGGCGATCGGGAACACCTCGGCCGACCAGCCGACGACCGCGACGTGGCCGTCCTCGAGCACCTGCGACTTGCCCCTGCGCAGATCCATGATCTTCTTGTTGACACCGGCGGTGATCAGCGAGATGAGCGTGCTGGCGAACAGCAGCTCGACGACCGCGCCGGCCACCGAAGCCAGCACGAAAAGCGGCGGGCCCACCTGGCCGCCGACCTTGAACGTCGAGCCGACCATCTTCCACACCTCGACGGCATGCACGGCCAGGGTGGCGTGTCCGGGGTACTTGTACCGGACGAGCACCACGCTGATCGGGATGTCGGCAACAAGACAGATCGCCGCGAGCCACCCGACCAGCGCGAACGTGCCACGCGCCATCGTCTTGTCGAACCAGTACGCCACTCGCCTGCGCATCCACCCCATGAGGCACAGCCTGCCCCGAAGATGATCATGAAGCAAGGACATCGACGAGGGAAACCAGCAGGTCAATTGCGCAATTGACACGTTCTAGCGATGTCAATCGCGCAATTGACCTAGGAGGAAAGGACTACGACGCGTCGGGTCGTCTCCGGCGGGCAAGGGTGTCGACGGTGACCGCTGCGAGCAGGACGGCGGCTGTCCACATGTCCTGGGCGGCGGCGCCGAGACCGAGCAGTTCCAGGCCGTTGTAGATGACCGCGACGATCAGGCCGCCGAGCACCGCGCCGAGCATCCGGCCACGTCCGCCGAACAGGCTGGTGCCGCCGATGACCGCGGCGGCGACCGCGTACAGCACGTTCTGGCCGCCGTCGATGTTGTTGGAGATCGATCCCAGCTGGGAGGCCAGGATGATGCCCATGATGCCGGCCGTCGCGCCGGCCAAGGCGAACGCGATGATGCGCACCCGGCTCAGGCTGATGCCGGCCCGGCGAGCCGCCTCGGCGTTTCCGCCGATCGCGTACACGTACCGGCCGAATTTGGTCCGGCCGAGCAGCGTGCTCCAAAGCACGAGCACCACCAGCACCACCAGGACCACCCACGGCACGCCGCGCAGGACGTTGGTCACTCCCCGGTTCGTGTTGCCTATCAGCACCACGACCACGCCGGCCACGGCCATCACCGCGACCTTCAGCGCGGTGACGCTCATCGGGGGCGCGGCGAGGTTGCTCGCCCGCCTGCGGCTGTCCCGCACCACGAAGATCGCGCCGGCCAAGATGACCGCGGCCGCCATCACGATCCAGCCGGCCACCGGGCTCATCTCCCCGCCCTCGATGTAGGACAAGATGTTGGTGTCCGGCAGCCTGATCGTGCCGCCCGAGTTCGGCGCGGCGACGTTGACCAGGAACAGCAGCAGGCCCTGCCCCATCAGCAAACCTGCCAGTGTCACCACGAACGAGGGCAATCGCAGCCAGGTGATGATCACCGCTTGCAGCCCGCTGTACGCCGCCGGCATCGCGATCCCGGCAAGGGCCGCTACCCACCAGGGGAAGCCCTCTCCCGGCGACACCATCCAGACGGCTATCACCGCGCCGCAGATGGCGGAATAGCCGATGGACAGGTCGATCTCGCCGAGCAGCAGCACGAACACCTCGGCCATGCCGAGCGTCACTATCCACGCCGCCTGGTCGATCAAGTTGACCAGGTTGCCCGCCGACAGGAACAGGTGGGTCCTGATGTCGAAGTAGGCAACGATCGCGATCAGGCCGAGGATGACCGGCAGCGCACCGCTCTCGCCGCCGCGGACCCTGGTCCACCAGATCCTGGCGTACTCGCCAAGCGAGCCCGCGATGACGTCCGGTGCCGCCAGCTCCGCGGCGTGGCTCTCGATCTCGTCCTGGGGTTCTTGAATCTCAGTGCTCACTTAGCTGCCCCTTGACGCTGAGTGGTGCCGGTCGTCATCAAGTCGACGACCGACTGCGCGTCGAACTGGTCCTTCGGCCCGACGGCGGCCAGGCTGCCCAGGTACAGCACGGCGATGCGGTCGGCGACGGACATGACGTCGTTCAGGTTGTGCGAGATCACGATCACCGCGATGCCCCGGCTGGCCAGATTGCCGATCAGGTCGAGCACGTTGCGGGTCTGGGTGACGCCGAGGGCCGCGGTCGGCTCGTCCATGATCACCAGCTTGGCGTCACGCATGATCGCCTTGGCCACGGCGACCGCCTGGCGCTGGCCGCCGGACAGCGAACCGACCGGCTGGCGGATCGAGCGGACCGAGACGACCTTGAGGTCCTGCAACGTCTGCTTGGCCGTGATCTCCATGGTGATCTCGTCCAGCTGCCAGCGCTTCTCCAGCTCGCGGCCGAGGAACATGTTCTGCACGATGTCGAGGTTGTCGCACAGCGCCAGGTCCTGGTAGACCGTGGCGATACCCAGGTCGGTGGCGTCGCGTGGCGTGTGCATGTGCACCTGCTTGCCCTGCCAGAAGATCTCGCCGTGATCGGGCTGCCAGATGCCGGAGATGCACTTGATCAGCGTGGACTTGCCCGCGCCGTTGTCACCGAGGACAGCGGTGACCTTGCCGACCGGGATGTCCAGGTCGATGCCGTACAGCGCCCGCACCGGACCGAAGTTCTTGCCGATCCCGGCCAGCCGCAGCAGGGGCTGTGCATCCAGCGACTGCTCGTGCTGCGGCTCGGCCGGGGCGGCTGTCATACGTTGCCTCCGATCAGGTTCATACGCTGATCCCTGCCGCCTTGCAATCGGCGGCGTACTGGCCAACGCACAGCTGCTGCGCGGGCACGAAGTTGTCCGCGATGACCGTGCTGGACATGTTGGACGGGGTAACCCATTCCGGCTTGAGCAGGACGGACGGAACCTGCACACTGGAGGTGCTGTCCTCGGTCTGGCCGTTGACCAGCCCGGACGGCGGGGTCTTGCCGGCCCGCATGTACATCGCCACGGCCGCGGCGGCCTGGGCCTCTTCGTAGATCGGCTTGTACACGGTGCCGCACTGGAAGCCAGCCAGGATGTTCTGCAGGCCGACGAGCGTCGCGTCCTGGCCGGTCACCGGGAACGTGTGCGGCTTGATGCCCTCACGCTGCAGGTACTGGATGATCGGTGCGGCGTTCTCGTCGTTCGGGGACAGCAGAGCGTTGATGTTCTTGTGCGCGGTGAATTCCTGCTGGAATTCGGTTTCGGCGACGTCCGGCGTCCAGGTGCCGGCCGGGGTGCCGACGTCCACGTAGGTCTTGTTGGAGAAGTCAGACGCGAGGACGGCGTCGTACCCCTGGGCGAACAGCGTGGCGTTGTTGTCGGTCGGAGCGCCGCGCATGACCAGCACGTTCGGCTTGCTGACATGCCAGTTGTTGATGCACGACACGAGCCCGTTACCGAGCAGCGTGCCGACCTCGACGTTGTTGAAGCTGACGTAGTACGCACGGCTGCCGCCGAGGGTAAGGCGGTCATAGTCGACGACGCCGACGCCGTGCGACTTGGCATACGACTCGATCTGCGCGCCGACACCGGAGTCGAGCGGGTCCATGATAATGACGCTCGCGCCCTTTGTAATGGCGTCCTGTGCATCGGCAAGCTCAGTGGCATCACTGCCCTGCGCATTCTGCACAGTAAACTGCGTCGGCGAAAGCCCCGCCGCCGCGAGAGCCTCCGAGAGATACGGCGCGTCGAATTCAGTGTAACGGGCCGACGATACGGTGTCCGGCAAGATGACCGCCACATTGCCCTTACCCGCGGTCGCGAGCGGCTTGAGGGTGGCCATCGCGGCGAAGTTGTTCGTCAGGCTGCTGATGGAGAGCGACGGTACGGAGGCCGTTGAACTGCTGGAACTGCTGCTGGTGTTGCTGCTTGCGGGCGTGCTGGAGGAAGAGCTGCTGCATGCTGCCACGGCGAGACAAGCTGCCACGGGCAGCGCGGCAATGGCGCCTTTCCTGGCTCTCATAAACCACCTCATGTTTTCGGTAGGCGTCTTGCCACGACCCTAGGACGGTTGCGGTTAACGTGGCCTTAACATCGACGGAGGTCCGTGAAGATACCGTTAACGAGGTCTCGATTTGACTACTCATTCGGGAGCTAGCCGGTAACCGGCCCTCGGCTGGGTAAAGATCAGCGCGGCGCCTCCCTCGTCCTCTAGCTTGGCGCGCAGTCGCCGCACGTAGACGCGCAGGTACTCGGTCTCGGTCTCGTAACCGTGGCCCCAGACGCGCCGGAGCAGATGCGCGTGGGTGAGCAGTTTGCCCCGGTTCACCGCCAGCTCACGCAGCAGCGCGAACTCGGTCGGCGTGAGGTGCACTGGCTGGTTCCTCCTGCGCACCTGCTGGCCAGCCAGGTCGATGGTGATGTCGCCGATCGCTATCACCTGAGCCGCCTGCTCCTGGGGAGCCTGCGGCCGTGTCCTCCTGAGCGTGGCCGTGATGCGCGCGAGCAGTTCCTCGATGCTGAACGGCTTAGTCATGTAGTCATCCGCGCCCATGTGCAGCGCGGTCACCTTGTCCCGCTCGCCGCCCCTTGCCGACACCACGATGATCGCCACCGGGGATCGCTCCCTGATCTGCCGGCACAGGTCGAAGCCATCCACCTCGGGCAGCATGAGGTCGAGCAGCACGATGTCCGGCTCCTCGGTCTCCAGCAACTGCAGCGCCTTGCCGCCATCGACGGAAACGACGGTGTCGAAGCCGCGGACCGCGAGGTTGGCCCGGATCAGGTCCACGATGTTGGGGTCGTCCTCGACGACGAGGGCGCGGGTGCTGGTATCACTCATCACGGCCTGGTCCTTCTATCGGTAGGTGAACACCGAAACAGGTGCCTTTGTCTTTCTCGCTCTCGCAGATCATCAGGCCGGCGTGCGCCTGCACGATGCCGCGCGCGATGGACAGCCCGAGGCCAGCCCCCGCGCTGCCGCTGCGGCTGCCCGGCGGGGGCATGCCTGACCCGGTGTCCCGCACGGCGATCACTACCTGGGCCGTTGCCTGCTGACTGACCGTGATCTGCACCGTCGTGCCCGGCGGGTTGTGCCCGAACGCGTTGGTCAGCAGGTTCACGAGCACCTGCTCCATCCGGTCATGGTCGGCCCAGATCGCGGGGACCGGCTTGTCGGCCGTGATCGTGACCCGCTTCGCGTTCTCCGGCGGCAGGCAGGCGACGGCGGCGTCGATCACCAGGCGGATGTCGCACCAGTCCCGCTGCAACCGCATGATGCCGGACTCGATGGCGGAGAAGTCGAGCAGGTCGTCGACCAGCCGGCCCAGCCGGGCGGACTCGGCAGCGATCCGGTCGAGGAAACGCTGCTGGGAGTCGCCGTCCCAGGTGACGTCCTTCTGCATCAGGCTGGACGCGTAGCCCCTGATCGCGGTCAGCGGTGTGCGCAGCTCATGACTGAGCCTGGACAGGAAGCCCCGCTGCAGTTCTCTTGACCGGCGCAGGGCGGCTGCCTCCTGGTGCGCGCTGGCCGCCTCCTCACGTTCCAGCGCGAGCCGCAGCGAGTGCGCCGCGTCCTCCATCAGCGCGGTCTCTTCCTTGGCCGTCTGCCTGCCGGGCAGCGGACGGTCTCCTGGCTGGGCCCGCCAGCTCGCCAGCAGCACGGTCCTGCCGCCGGCCGCGCCGAACGTGACCGCACGGGCCCGCCGCCTGCGGCTGCTGTGCAGTTGCCTGGCCACCCCGTCCGGCGCGCTCGCCTCTGCCAGGGCTTCCTCGGCCATGACCTGCGTGTCGCCGCGCTGCGGGCCGACGTGGCCGCGCCACAGATACGAGCCGTCAGCTGTCATGGTGACCAGTGCCACCTCCTCGGCCTGGAGGCCGTGGTACAGGCTCTGCAACGCGATGGCCAGGCCGTCGGCGACCTCGACCGGGCCGGCCAGCGTCTCCAGCATCTCCCTGATCGTCTCCAGGACGCGGTTTCTCGTGGTCACCTGCTCGAGCAGCCGGTCACGTTCGATGGCGCTGGCCGCGTAGCCCGCGTAAACGGTGACGATCTCCATCTGGTCGCGCAGCGGCGAGCTGTGCTGGTCACCGAAGACGGTGATGACGCCGGTCAGGCCTGCCTGACCGCGGACCGGCACCGACCAGGCGCAGGCCACCTTCGCTTCCTTGGCCAGGTCGCGGAAGCTCCGCCACGCCCGCACGTTCTCGGCGATGACCGGCCGCTCATCGGCCGCCGCCATGCCCACCGGACCGCCCGCCGGGCCGAACGGGATCCGGGCCAGGCGGTCCAGCTGTCCAGGAGGGAAACCAAGGGACGCCGCGCACTGGAGGAACTGTTCGCCGTTGGACTCCGTGGTCAGGTGGATGCAGAGGCGTTCGGTGTTGAGCGCGGCGCCGAGCGCGGACAAGATGAGCGACAGGCTCGACGACGGGTCCGCGGAGACCAGCCGGTCGGTCAGGCCGTGCAACCGGGTGAGCTGGGTCCTGGCGGACGTGTCGACCTGCTGGCCGGACAGCAACGCGACCACATCGTCAGGGTGCGTGTCTGAGGTCTGCAGGTCGGCGACGATCCGGCCCTGCCGCAAGATGACGATGCGGTCCGACAACCGGAACATCTGATCGATGTCATGGCAGGCGAGCAGGATCGTGGTGCCCTGCTCGCGCAGGCCTATGATCAGCTCCTCGACCTGCCGCGACTCCATCACGCCGAGGGCAGCTGTGGGCTCGTCGAGCGCCAGCAGCCTGGGCCGGCGGCCCATCGCCCTGGCCACCGCGACTAGCTGGCGCTGCCCGCCGGACAGCGACCACAGGCTGCGCGTGGTGTCCTTGAGCGGGATCTTGAGATCGGCCAGCAGCGCGGCGGCGGCCTGGTGCAGCTTGGTCTCCGACCACAGCAGCCTGCGGGTCTCCTGGCCAAGCATGATGTTGGCGGCGATGTCCAGGTTGTCGCACAGGGCAAGGTCCTGCCAGACCACGGCGATGCCGTGCTTGGCCGATGCCGCCGGGTCCGCGTGCACGCGCCGGCCGCCCAGGTGGATCTCGCCGCTGGCCGGAGCCACGTCGCCGGCGATGCAGCGGACCAGGGTCGTCTTGCCCGCGCCGTTCTCTCCGGCCAGCGCGACAAGCTCACCCGGATAGACCGTGAGGTTGATCTTGTTCAGGGCGTGCACCGGGCCGAATCGCGCGCTCACGCTGGACACGGTCAGCAGCGGCTCGTGGTGCTTGGCCGGCCGAACCGCGCTCGAGAACGACGCCTGCGGCGCCCTCGTTGCGGGTTCGGACAAGGCGGTCATTCCGTCATTGTCCGGCTTGTACGGCGTGTTGGCTACCGGGGCCCAACGTGACCAGGCATTTTCACGGAATTTAAATGCTCGTCCGGGAGGACCCCGTCCCGGCGGCCCAGTTCATATGCCGCTGCCGCGGCGCGGGTTCGGCGCGGGCTAGGCTCGCAGTGAGAGGAGCGTGAGTCAGGTGCTTGTCGCGTTTTCTGTGACGCCGCTCGGAATCGGCGAGGCGGTCGGCGAGACGGTGGCGGAGGCGGTACGGGTGGTGCGCGCGAGCGGGCTGCCAAACCGGACCGATGCGATGTTCACCACCATCGAGGGCGACTGGGACGAGACGATGGCCGTGGTGAAGCAGGCGGTGGAGGCCGTCGCGGCCAGGGCACCGCGGGTCAGCCTGGTACTCAAGGCCGACCTTCGGCCGGGCGTGACCGGTGCTCTCACCGCCAAGGTGGAAGCGATCGAGCACTTCCTCGAGGACTGACGAGGATTAACGAGGACTGGTCCGCGACAACAACGACGGCGGGCTCCGGCGCGGCCATGGCGGGAAGCGCGTCGGACTTGCGGATGACCAGGCCGGTAAACGAGCCGGCCACGAGTATCACGGCGGCCACCACGAAACACCAGTGGTAGTCGTGCAGCAACGCGAGGCAGGTCGCGATCAGCGCGACGCCGAGCGCGCTGCCTGCCTGGCGGTTGACCGAGAACAGGGTGGCTGCCTGAGCCGTCTCCGCCACCGAGATCGTGGCTAGCGCGGTCGCCTGGCTCGGTGCCATCGCGAACCCGAACGCCATGCCGATGAAGAAGATGAGCACCGGCATCGCCCACGCGGCGGTCGACGGGCCGGCAAGTGCCGCCAGGCCGACGAAGACGGCGGACGAACCGAGACCGCCCGCCATCAGCGGGCGCGGCCCGACAATACGGAACAGCCGGGTGGATACCTGGATGCCGATGATCCCGCCGACCGCTTCGGTGAACGTGGACAAGCCAGAGTGCAGGGCTGAATAGCCCAGTCCGTTCTGAAGGAAAACAGGGGCTAGGAACAGCAGGCCCAGAAAGCCTGCCCCACCGACGACCACCACCGCGCTGGCTATCCGGTACGCGCGGTTGGCCAGCAGCCGCAGTTGCAGCAGCGGGCTACGGATCCGCGGTTCGAGTACGGCGAACGCGGTGAGCAGGACGACGGCCGCCGCCGCGGACAGGTACACGGCAGGCGTGCCCCAGCCATCGTCAGGCCCGTTGGCGAGCGCGTACATGGCGAGCGGGAATCCCGTGCTGACCAGCATGAAGCCGAGGATGTCGAACCGCCCGGGCGGCATCTCCCCCGACGACGATGGCAGGTACCTGAGCCCGAACGCCAGCGCGGCGAACCCGATCGGCAGGTTCACGTAGAAGATCCAGCGCCAGGACAGCTCGTCTACCAGCAGCCCGCCGAGCACCGGGCCGAGCGCGGGAGCGACCAGCGTGGGCGCGGTGAGCAGCCTGGTCGCGCGGATGCGCTCGGCGGTCGGGAAGACCCGGTACAGCATGGCGGTGAACATGGCCAGCGCGGTGAGCAGCACCCGCTTGCTGCCGCACCGGTCACCGAGCCACGCCGCGGCGGGCATGGCCACGGCGAGCGTCACCAGATACGCGGTGACGACCGAGCTGACCGCCGCGGTGGACGTATGAAAGTCATTACGGAGCGTGGGCAGCGCGACGGTCACGACCGTGGAATCGAGGATGAACATGAAGAACGTGGCGACATAAACGACGCTGACGGCAACCTTAGGGTTACCGGGGCGCCACGTCATGATTGGTTACAGTTTAACGAATCTGAGCAGCGCTGTCGTTACCGCGGCGGCCAGCACGACGACGATGAACGGGGCCTTGCGCCAGGCGAGCAGGCCGGCCACCGCGACCCCGGCCGGCCGGGCGTACCCGGCGGATCCGTGACCCTGGGTGAACGCGGTGACGGCGACCAGCGCCGTCAGCAGAACCACGGCGGCGACCTCGAGCAGTTCGACGGCGCGCGGCGGGAAACGCACCCGCGTGCGCAGCAGCTGACCGGCCCACCGGAACCCGTAGGTGCCGGCGGTCAGGATCAGCACGCCGGCCACCAGCAGGTCATTGTTCTTCACGGTGCCTGCTCGGCAGGACGACCGCCACCGCGACCAGGGCCAGCAGCACCGGCGCCCCTGACGGCAGGAACGGGGTGGTGGCCAGCGCTATCGCCGCGGCGGCCAGCGCGGCGAACAGCGTGCCGCGGTCGCGCAGCTTGGGCAGGATGAGGGCGAGGATCACCGCGGGGAACATCGCGTCAAGTCCGAACGCGTTCGTGTCACGGACCACGCTGCCGATCAGCGCCCCGATGGCCGCGCCGGCCGGCCAGGCGATGAGCACGCCGATCCCGCAGGTCCAGTAGGCGGCCGCGCCGTTGCCCAGTGCGAACACTACCGACTCGTCGTTCATCACGTGCGTGCCGAGCAGCCGCCGCCATCCCCTGCCGGTCACCCCGGGCGGCAGCGCCAGGCCGTACGGCACATGCCGCGCGTTGACCAGCAGGCCGGCGAGAGCCACCGCGACCGGGTTGCCGCCGGCCGCGACCAGGCCGACGAACAAGAGCTCTGAGGAACCGGCGAGCACGAGCACGCTCTGCGCCATGGGCAGCCAGAGCGGGAAGCCGGACGCGACCGCGATCGCGCCGTAGGACACCGCGACCAGCCCGACGGCCAGGCAGACGAGCGTGATGTCCCTGGCGAGTGTTCGGTCTATCGAACGCATGACTGTTATTATGAACGTTCGATACAGAGAACAAAAGACTATTATTTCAGAACATCACAGGCTCATCCTCCGGCAAGGTGGTCTCGCATGCAGTCCCAGGCGCCCCACGACCTCATTGCTGCCTCTTTGCGCCGCGAACGTCAGCGAGCCGGCCTGTCGCTCACCGAGGTGGCCCGCCGGGCGGGCATCGCGAAGTCGACGCTCTCCCAGCTGGAAAGCGGTTCAGGGAACCCGTCGGTGGAGACGCTGTGGGCGATCTGCGTCGCGCTCGAGGTCCCGTTCTCCCGGCTGCTCGACCCGCCGCGGCCGAGCGTCACGGTGATCAGGGCCGGGGACGGACCGACGTTCTTCGCCGCCAAGGCCAGCTACCAGGCCACGCTGCTGTCCGCCTGCCCGCCCGGCGCACGCCGCGACATGTTCCGGGTCGTCGCCGAACCCGGTCCGGCCAAGGCTTCGCAAGCCCACCTGCCCGGCACGGTCGAGTACGTGGTCATCTGCGCGGGCCGCGCGCTGGTCGGTCTGGTCGACACCCCGGTCGAACTCGGGCCAGGGGACTACATCTGTTACCCGGCCGACGTGCCGCACACGTTCCAGGCACTGGAACCGGGCACCGAGGCCGTGCTGCTGAACGAGTACGTCTAGCGCTGCTCGGGAACCTGGTCGATCAGCGCGACCAGGCCCGCCTCGTCGAGCAGGTCGGCGGGCCGCACCGTGGTGTCGTGCGCGACGTAGTAGAAGGCGGCGCGAACGCTGCTGACCGGGACCTCGGCGAGCCTGGCCCAGGCGAGCCGGTACGCGGCCAGCTGGACCGCCACGGCCCGCTTGTCCTCATCCGAGCGCGGCGGCCCGCCGGTCTTCCAGTCCACCACGTCGTACGTGATCGCGCCGTTCGGGTCGCCTCCGGCAGCTCTGCTGTCCTTTTCGCCTCCGGCAAACACTGCGTCGATCCTGCCGCGCACCTGCCGGTCGCCGATCAAGGTCTCGAACGGCACCTCGACGGCGGCCGGCCAGCGGTCCGCCCACTCGCTCCGCTCGAACTTGTCCCTGAGCTCGGCGAGTTCCCCCGCGTCGGCAGAGGGGTCGTCGCTGAACAGGTCCTCGTCGTCGATGAGCCGCTGCTGTCCGTAGCGCTCTTCCAGCCAGTGGTGGAAGGCGGTGCCCCGGCGCGCCTGCCTGGCCGGGGGCCGCGGCATGGGCCGGCGCACCTGGCGGGCCAGTTCGGCCGGGTCGCGGGCCAGCGACACCAGCGACGACACCGACAGCTGCGCGGGCAACTGCACGCTGATCCCGTCCGCGCGAGCCGCGGCGCGGGCCGCTCGCTCGGCGAGGAGCAGTTCGGCATCCCGCTCCCACGCGGTGATCAGTGCCACCTCCGGCTGGCTCAGCGCGCCGATGTCCCCGAGGATCGCCAGCGGGTCCTCAACGGCGGCTTCGCGCACCATCGCGGCCGCCTCACGGACCGCGTCGTAGTAGCGCCCGGCCGCGGTGGCCGGCCACGCGGCGGCGTCAATGGCCGCCAGCAGCGGGTTCTCCGTGTCTTCCGCGGGTTCTTCGGCCCACTGGGAGATGCCGCCGCCGCCGGCCCGTACTTCGGTCAGGAACGGGGAGGGTCCGAGCCGGGAGGTACTTCCATCCCCCCACCAGTACCCCGAGCACCCGAGCCAGAACGCCGCTCGCGTCGCCGCCACGTACATCAGCCGCCGTTCCTCGGCGAGGTCGCGCACGGCGTTGGCCTCGGTGAAGGCCTCCAGGTCCTCCGGCGCGAGCCCGCGCAGAGCGGGCAGGTCCGCCGCGTCGCCGCGCAGGCTGAACGGGATCAGCCGCGCGTTGTCCGTCCATCGCGTGGACACGCGGGGACGGGCGGGGAACACCTGCGAGCGGTCGCCCATGGACAGCCCGGGCACGAACACGGCGGGCCACTGCAGCCCCTTGGCCGCGTGCACGGTCAGCAGCTTGACCGAATCCGACTCGCCGACCCGCCCGGTTTCCAGGCCGAACTCCTCCTGCTGTGCCGCGGTCAGGTAGGCGAGGAACGCGCCGAGCGTGGGTTCGGCACCGTCGCCGGTGAACGCGGCGGCGACGTCGGTGAACGCGTCCAGGTCCGCGCGCGCGGCAACGGGGTCGGCGCCTGGCCTGGCGGCCACCTCTATGTCGAGGCCGAGCACGCGTTCGGCTTCCGCGGCCAGGTCGGCCAGCGGGCGACCTACGTGCACGCGCAGCCGCCGCAACTCGGCGGCCAGTGCGTGCAGCCGCTGGTAGCCGACCGCGGAATACTGCGATTCGTCGCCGAGATCGTCCAGCGCCTCGACCAGTGATCCGCTCTCGGCGGTGAGGTCGGTGACCGCCTCGGCGAGCGGGTCCACGTCGTCTTCTTTGCCTGGTGACTCGCCCCTGACCAGCTCGCGAGCACGCCGGCCCAGGGCGACCAGGTCGCGCGGGCCGATCCGCCAGCGTGGTCCGGTGAGCAGCCGGGCGAGCGCGTCGGACGCGCCGGCGTCGTGCAGCACGCGGAGCGTGGCGACCACGTCCTGCACCTCGGGCACGACGAGCAGCCCGCCGAGCCCGACCACCTCGACCGGGATGCCGCGGTCCTCGAGCGCGCGCCGCAACGGCACGAACTGTGCCCGCTTGCGGCACAGCACGGCGATGTCCGATGGACGGACCACCTGCTTGTCTTTCCAGGGCTCCCCGTCGGGCGCGATCCCAGGTTCCACCGCCAGCAGCGCGTCGACCTGCGACGCGACCCATTCGGCCTCGTCGAAGACGGTGTCAAGCAACGCGCAGGTGACCATGCCGCGCGTGCCCCGGTCGGGCGAGGAAACCAGCCGGGGCACATCCGGCGCCTCGGCGCGCAGGTCGTTCTGCACGACGGCGGCGGCGTCGAGCACCCGTCCCGCGTTGCGGAAGCTGGTGGACAACTGCAGCACTGGCGCTGGACCGCCGCGGACCGGGAAGTCGGTGCGGAACCGGCGCAGGTTACCCGCGCTCGCCCCGCGCCAGCCGTAGATGGACTGGCAGGGGTCGCCGACGGCGGTTACCGGGTGCCCGCCGCCGAACAGCGACCTGAGCAGGACGAGCTGCGCGTGGCTGGTGTCCTGGTATTCGTCGAGCAGGACGACCTGGTACCGCGACCGCTCCCCCGCGCCGGTCTCCGGGTGCCGCGCCGCGATCCGCGCGGCCAGCGCCATCTGGTCTCCGTGGTCGAGAACCTCCCTGGTCCGCTTCGCCGCCGAGTACAGCTCGACCAGGGGCAGCAGCTGCTCCCGTGCCCGCTGCGTCCCTATTATTTTCATAACCGACTGTGGTACCCGGCCCGGCAGGCTTTCTCGCTGGCCGTCGAGCCACGCGCCGGTCTGATACACATCCCCGGTGCTGCGCAGGTGCTCGGCGAGGTCGCCCGCCAGCTCGAGCACGGCCGCGGTAACCGTCTGCGGTGTCCAGCCGATCTCGTCCATCGGTCCGTCGTAGGCCGCGACGATGGACGCGGCGAGCTGCCAGGACAGGGCGGGCGTGATTAGCCGCATGGACGGCTCGAGCCCCTCACGCAGCGCGTTGTCGCTGACCAGACGCCCCGCGTAGGCGTGGTAGGTGCCGATCACCGGATCGCCGTCCAGGCTCTGCTGATCGGCGCCGGCCAGGCCGTCGAGCCCGGCCCTTCTGAGCCGGTCCAGGCGCGAGCGGACCCGGTCGCCGAACTCGGCGGCGGCCTTGCGAGTGAAGGTGAGCCCGAGCACGCGTTCGGGCCTGACCATGCCGTTGGCGACCAGCCAGACCAGCCGCGCCGCCATCGTCTCGCTCTTGCCGGAACCCGCGCCGGCGATCACCGCCAGCGGGCCGAGCGGTGCCGCGATGACCGCCGCCTGCTCAGACGTCGGCTCGGGCAGCCTCAGCAGCCGCGCGAGCTGGGCAGGCCCCACCCTTTCTGCCACGCCGACCATTGTGCCGCAACGGCGCCCTCGCCGTTGGCGTTAGCCAGGTGCGGAACAAGTGGCGCGGTCTATCGACCATGTGGTCAACCAGCGGTTCCGCCCCGCCATGATCGGGCGTGCGGACCGCGACCAAACCGGATCGGACCAGGTAGCCTGCCCAGCATGACGGTCAGGGTCGATGTGGCGGTTATCGGGGCGAGGACGTTCGGGCTGAGCGTGGCGCCGCACTGCGCGCAGGGCGCGTGCGAGTACGCGCACTTCTACGATCCGGCTCCATGATCCGTCCCGCGATTAGCGTGCGGACGCTGCTTGTCGACAACCGCGACTCCTACACGTTCAACCTGTTCCAGCTCATCGCCGACGTGAACGGCGCCGAACCGGTCGTCGTGGTCAACGACGACCCGGTACTCAAGGCGCTCCCGCCTGGTGCGTTCGACAACGTGGTGATCTCCCCCGGCCCTGGCCACCCGGGATGTCCACGGGACACCGGGTACGTGCCCGACCTGCTGGCCGGCTGCGAGCTTCCGGTACTCGGCGTGTGCCTGGGCCACCAGGCGATCGCGCTGGCGGAAGGGGCCCGCGTCGGTCCCGCGCCGCGGCCACGGCATGGCCACCTGAGCACGATCACGCAGCACGGTGACGACCTGTTCGACGGGATGCCGGCGCAGTTCACCGCGGTCAGGTACCACTCGCTGTGCGTGGCCGACCCGCTGCCCGCCTCGCTGACCGTTACCGCGCGCGCCGAGGATGGCGTGATCATGGCGATCCGGCACCGAGAGCTACCCCGCTGGGGGGTGCAGTTCCACCCGGAGTCGATCGCCTCGGAACACGGCAGGCTTTTGCTCGCGAACTTCCGTGACCTGACCCGGGCGCGGCGCCCGCTGACCTACCGCGAGGTGGCGGCACCTCCCGACGCGGAGACCCTGTTCGCGGAGTTCTTCGCGTCATCGGACACGTGCTTCTGGCTGGACAGCAACGGGCTGTCCCGGTTCTCGTATCTCGGTACCGGCACGCGCACGCTCGTGCACCGGGCCGGCGCGGGCGGTTTCGACGCGCTGGCCGGCGAACTGCGGCGGTCGCGGGCCGACGAGACCGGGCTGCCGTTCAGCTTCGCCGGCGGATACGTCGGCTATTTCGGCTACGAGATGAAGGCGGAGTGCGGAGCGGACCAGGCTCACACGGCGGTAACCCCCGACTCCGCGTGGATGCTCGCCGACCGTTTCATCGCGATTGACCACGAGCAGGAGCGGGCATATGTCGCCGCGCTCGACGACGGCGACTGGGTCGACAGCACGACCGCTCGCATCGGTGAGCTATCCGCCCTGGGGTCCGCCCCAGCCGCCGGTCCGGCGGCCGTTGATCCGGCACCGTTCCTGGTCAGGGACAGGGATGGCTACCTGGCCGACGTGGCTGAGTGCCAGCGGCAGCTGGCCGCGGGAGAGAGTTACGAGATCACCCTCACCAACCGGCTGCACCTGCCCTTCGATGACGACGATTTCGCGTTCTACCGGCGGCTGCGGCGGATCAACCCCGCTCCGTACGGGGCATTCCTGCGGATCGCCGGCATCACTGTGTTCAGCTCCTCGCCCGAGCGCTTCCTTCGCATCGGGCCGGACCGGCGGGTGGAGAGCAGCCCGATCAAGGGAACGGCGGCACGGGACCCCGATCCGGTTACCGACGCGCGGCTGGCGGCCGGACTCGCCCGCTCGGCGAAGAACCGCGCGGAGAACCTGATGATCGTCGACCTGCTGCGGAACGACCTCGGCCGGGTGTGCGAGATCGGCAGCGTGCGGGTCGACAGGTACATGGCGGTGGAGTCCTACGCCACCGTGCACCACCTCGTGTCCACGATCAGCGGGGCGCTGCGGCCGGAGGTCAGCGCCGTGGAATGCGTGCGCCGCTGCTTCCCAGGCGGGTCGATGACCGGCGCGCCCAAGCTTCGCACGATGCAGATCATCGACCGGCTGGAGCCGGAGGCACGCGGCGTCTACTCCGGCGCGCTCGGCTATTTCTCGCTGTCCGGTAGCGCCGACCTGAGCATCGTGATCCGCACCGCCGTCCGGCACGACGGCACGCTCACCATCGGCGCGGGCGGCGCGGTGGTGCTCGACTCCACGCCCGCGGAGGAGTACGAGGAGATGCTGCTCAAGGCGGCCGCACCGCTCAGGGCCTACCGCCGGTGACCCGGCTGCGCTGGACCGGCGACGGCTTCGCGCCGTGCCAGGACCAGGGCGAGGTGAAGATCATCGACTCCTGGCTGGTGACGGAGGGAAGGGCGCGGGCGGCGGACGCCCACCTGCGGCGATTCGCCGAGGCGTGCGCGGAACAGTACGGGGTCCAGGCGGAACGGTTCGCGTGCGCGGCGATGACCCGGATACCGGCGGCCGGCCGCTGGTTCCCGCGGCTGGAGCTGGCGGCGGCCGATGGCCTTGTGTGCTTCCAGCTCTGGCTGCGGCGCGCGCCAGCGCTCGGGTCCGCGGTCCGGCTGTGGCTGCCGCCCGAACCGGACCAGCGTCTGCATCCGCGGGTGAAGGGACCCGACCTCGCGTACCTGAACAGGCTGCGGGACGCCGCGGTCAAGGCGAATGCCGACGAGGCGATGCTGGTGTCGGCGGACGGTTACGTGCTCGAGGGCGCCACGACCAGCCTGCTGTGGTGGCGAGGGAACACACTGTGCGCGCCGCCAGCCGAGGCGGCCGTGCTGCCCAGCGTGACGCGCGCGGTTCTGCTCGATGCGGCAGCGGCGCAGGACATCGCGGTCCGGTTCGAACTAGTGACGCCCGCGGAACTACGCGACGCACAGGTCTGGGCAGTCAATGCCTTGCATGGGATCCGGGCCGGGATCGTGGCCTTTTGACGCCCCCGATGCGCCATACTCCTGCTCAGGATCCAGCCGAGGGAGTTCTGCCAGTTGCTTCACCATCATGGAGATGGTTGTCCGCAACGAGCCGCGGCGCGCCTGTCGACCAGGCGAAGGCGTCGACGGACCGCGATCCGCTGTGTGCCAGTTCTGTCACCAGCCGATACCAGTGACAGCGGCGCGCTGAGGACGAACGCGACGCTTAGATTTCGCCTTCCCGTTACGCACGGTTCTCAGTTACTTCCATGCGGTAAACCATTTACTCGGCTAGCTTCGGCACCATGACATTTCGCCGTTCCGCTGTTATCGCAGCCGCGATCGCGACGGTCGCGGGGACCGGGTCCCTGGCCGTCGCGGCTCGCGCCACGACCCCCGGCAGCACGGGCACGCTCACCATCCACGCGCTGCTCGGCCCCGGCCACCTCTCGCCTTACGCTGGCCAGCAGGTGTCGGGCATCGCCGGCGTGGTCACCGACGTGACCTCGAACGAGTTCTACCTGCAGGACCCGACGAACGTCGGCGGCACTCCGTTCAAGCAGGCCATCATCGTCTACACCGGCAAGAAACCCGCGGTCGTCGCGGGCGACGACGTCACCGTGGCCGGCGAGGTCACCGAGTACTACCCGGACCAGTCGGACACCCCTTCCGCCCTGCCCACGGCCGAGATCGAGGATCCGACGGTGTCCGTGGTATCGACGGGCAACCCGATGCCCGCGCCCATCATGATCGGCTCGCCAGGCGTCACGCCGCCGGCGCAGGACATCTACCCGGTGCACGGGTCGCAGAGCGTCGACGTCACCACGGTGAACTCGTTCAACCCGCACTCATCGGCGCTTGACTTCTACTTCGGCCTGTACAGCGAGTACGTCGGGGTGCAGGATCCGGTCGCGGTGGAACCGGCCAACGACTACGCGTTCGCGGTCGCGCCCGACAACGGCGCGGGCGCGCTGCGCACCGCGGCCGGAGGGCTCGCCGACATCAGCGACGCCACGGTCAACTCGCGCCGGCTCGAGGTCTACGCCCCGGACGGTGTCAACGCGCCGGACGTGGACACCGGTGACCACTTCTCCAGCCCGGTCGCCGGCATCATGGAGGAGTACGAGGGCAACCCCGAGCTTGACCTGACCCAGACCCCGGGCGTGGTCTCGAGCGGGCTCACCAGGCAGGTCGCCAAGCCAGCCCAGCCCGGCGAGCTCACCGTCGCCACCTACAACCTGGACAACCTCGCGCCAACCGCGAGCGCGGCCAAATGGGCCGCCCTGGGCAGCGAGATCACCACCAACCTCGGCGCACCCGACATCCTTTCCGTGCAGGAGATCCAGGACAACGACGGGGAGACCGATGACGGCGTGGTGGACGCCACCGTCACCTTGAACGACCTGGTCAACGCCATCAAGGCCGCGGGCGGCCCGACCTATTCATGGACCGAGATCGACCCGGTGAACGACCAGGACGGCGGCGCGCCTGGCGGCAACATCCGGCAGGTCATCCTGTACCGGACCGACACCGGACTGACCTTCGATTCGATCCCTGGCGGCGGTTCCGCCATCGCGGACTCCGTCACCGGACACGGATCGAGCACCGCTCTCGCGCAGAGCCCGGGCCGGGTCGACCCGGACAACCCGGCGTGGGCTGACACCGAGACCCTCACCTCGCCCGCGACCACCAGGACCGAGCTGTCCAGCGCCAGCCGTAAGCCGCTCGCGGCGCAGTTCACCTGGAAGGGCCACACGGTCTTCGTGATCAACAACCACCTGACCGCGAAGCTCGCCGACGACGCCGACTTCGGCAGGTATCGCAGTCCCGTGCAGTGGTCGGAGATTCAGCGGGTACAGCAGGGCCAGATACTCAACGGCTACGTGACCTCGATCGAGAAGGCCAACCCGGCCGCGGACGTCATCGTGCTCGGCGACATGAACGACGACGGGTTCTCGCCGGCCTTCCAGGCCATGGCGGCGCACGGCGCGCTGATCGACACCGAGCGCTCGCTGCCTAAGACCCAGCAGTATGACTACGTCTTCGACGGCGACAGCGAGGAACTGTCCGGCCTGCTCGCCAGCCCGGCGCTGTACCGGTACGTCACGTTCGCCGGCCCGGTGCACTTCAACGCCGACTTCTACGGCCAGACCAGCGACCACGACCCGTTGCTGGCCTACTTCAACATCCCCTAAGCCCGGGTCCTGGTCACCCCGCCGCACGCGGGGTGACCAGGCCGGCCTGGTAGGCGAAGACCACGAGCTGTGCCCGGTCACGAGCGGCGAGCTTGATCATCGCCCGGCTGACGTGGCTCTTGGCGGTGGCGGGGCTGAGCACCATGGCCTCGGCGATCTCGTCGTTGGACAGGCCGTGCGCGACCAGGGCCACCACTTCCCGTTCTCTGTTAGTGAGGCTTTCCATCCCGGTCGCGGCGACCGCGTCCGGCGGCCTGGCAACGAACTCACTGATCAGGCGGCGAGTGATGGAAGGCGACAGCAGCGCGTCCCCGCGCATGGCGACGCGCAACGCCTGCAGCAGTTCGGCCGGCTCGGTCTCCTTCAGCAGGAACCCGGTCGCCCCGGCCCGCAGCGCGCGGAAGATGTACTCGTCGAGCCCGAAGTTGGTGAGGATCACCACGCGGACCGCGTTCAGCCGTTCGTCCGCGATGATCTGCCTGGTGGCCTCCAGACCGTCGAGCACAGGCATCTGGATGTCCATGAGCACGATGTCCGGGCGGTGCTCGGCGGCCAGCGTCACCGCCTGCTGTCCGTCCGCCGCCTCGGCCACCACCTCGATGTCGTCCTCGGCATCGAGCAGCGACCGGATGCCGCTGCGGATCAGCGCCTGGTCATCGGCCAGCAAGATCCTGATCAATGCCGCATCCGTGAGGGGAATTCGGCGCGAACCCGGAAGCCGCCGCCGTTGCGCGGTCCGGCATTGAGCCGGCCGCCGAGCGCGGTCACCCGTTCCCGCATGCCGATCAGGCCGAGCCCGGGGCCGGCCGGGCGCGGGCCGGGGCCGTCGCCGTCGCCGGGTCCGTCGTCATCGACCTGGATCGAGAGGGCGTCCGGCAGGTAGTCCAGGTGAACCGACGTCTGGACCCGGCCGGCGTGACGGCTCACGTTGGTGAGTGCCTCCTGCACGATCCGGTAGGCGGCCTGGTCCACCTCTGGCGGAAGCGCCCGCTCGGTACCGGCCACGGTCACCGTCACAGCCAGCCCGGAGGACAGCGCGCGTCCCACCAGATGGTCCAGGTGGCCGAGGCCGCAGTGATCGCTGTCCTCCTCGCTGCGCAGGACGCTCAGCGTCGTGCGCAGCTCCCGTGCGGCGTCGGCGCCCGCCTCCTGGATCGCCAGCAGCGACGGGGGCACCTCCTCGCCGCGTTTTCTGGCCAGATGCACAGCCACGCCCGTCTGAACGCTGATCACCGAGATGCTGTGCGTCAGGGAATCGTGCAGGTCGCGGGCGATCCGCAGCCGCTCCTCCATAGCCATCCGCCGGGCGGCCTCGTCCCTGGTCCGCTCCGCCTCATCCGCGCGTCGTTCGGCATCACGCAGGTGTACCTGCCACAAGCCGACCGCCGCGGACATACCGACCGCCGAGATGACCCAGCCGGCCACGTTGAGTGTCCGCCGTCTCCGATTGGTGCGCATCCTCCGAGGGTACGCGGACCCTCCCGGGGGCCGCGTCCGCCCGCGGGACGCACTTTCGCCTACTCCCCAGGGAGTAGCCGGCCTGGCCACCGCGTGCCAGCGGACCAGGTAAAAGACGCCTCCCTCGCACGATGTCCGCGGGCGGCCTGGCCGACAGCATCGATGTCATGGCAACGACATTTACCGCAGCCGGCGAGACCGGCACCAGGAGCGGCGGCCGCCACCTAGGCATGGCGCTGTTCGTCATCGCGACCGCACAGCTCATGGTCGTCCTGGACGTGACCATCGTCACCGTCGCGCTTCCGCACATCCAGGCGGCGCTCGGATTCTCCGGCAGCGGCCTGGAGTGGGTGGTCAACGCGTACGCGCTGACGTTTGGCGGGCTGCTGCTGCTCGGCGGCCGCGTCGGTGACCTGCTCGGCAGGCGCCGCATGTTCGTGGCAGGCCTGCTGCTGTTCTCGGCCGCGTCCCTCGCCGGAGGACTCGCCACCTCCCAAGCGTGGCTGCTGGCGGCACGGGCCGTACAGGGCGCCGGCGGCGCGATCGTCGCGCCCGCCGCGCTGGCGCTGATCGCCACCACGTTCCCCGAAGGCGGGCCCCGCAGCCGGGCGATGGGCGTGTACTCCGCGATGAGCGTGGCCGGCACCGTACTCGGGCTGATCGCCGGGGGTCTGCTCGTCACCTATGCCTCGTGGCGGTGGGTGATGTTCGTCAACGTGCCGATCGGCATCGCCACCGCGCTCGCCGCGCCAGCCGTGCTGCCGTTCGCAACCGGCCGCCCCGGGGGCCGGTTCGACCTGCCGGGCGCCATCACCGGAACCGCGGGCGTGACCGCGCTCGTCTACGGCCTGACCAACGCTGCTACCAGCCAGAACGGGGTCTCACACTGGGGCGACGCCAAGGTGGTGGCCTCGCTGGCGGCCGGCGCGGTGCTGCTCGCGGCGTTCGTGGTGATCGAGATGCGCAGCCGTTACGCGCTGCTCCCCATGCGGCTGCTGCGCAGCCGGGACCGGGTCGGCGCGAACCTCATCACGCTGGTGATGGGGACCGCGATCTTCGGCATGTTCGTCTTCCTGTCCCTGTTCGTGCAGGAGGTCTGGGGTTACTCCGCGCTCAAGACAGGAATGTCGTTCCTGCCGGTTACGGTGGTAATGCTGGCCGGTTCCCTTGCCGCCGCCACGCTCGTGCCGCGGATTGGCGCGCGCCCGCTGCTGCTGGCCGGCGGCGCCTTCGCTATCGGCGGTCTGTACTGGCTGTCCCGGGTGACCGAACACAGCTCGTACGCGGGCGGACTGCTCGGTCCTGGCCTGGTCCTCGGGACCGGGTTCGGCCTGCTGATCGTCCCGCTGACGCTGGTCGGCCTGGCCGGCGTCCGCGAGGCGGATTCCGGGGCCGCCGCGAGCCTGCTCAACACCGGTCGTCAGGTAGGCGGGTCCATCGGCCTCGCGGTCCTCGGCACCGTTGCCTGGACGGTGGTCTCCAACAGCGCCCGCGCTCACGCCACCGAGGCCTCAGGGGCGGTCTCGGCGACGTTGCGCGCGGCGGCTTACAAACACGCGCTGGCGACCGGCTTCGACCGCGCCTTCCTGGTCGCCGCCGCGGTCGCGGTGCTCATCCCGGTGGTCGCCGTCGCCATGATCCGCGTCCGCCGAGCCGACCTGGCCGGCGGCCACGCCGAGATAGCCGCCGGCTAGCTACACCGAGCCGTGCCGGCCGCTCACCGCACCCCATAACGGCACAAACCGGTCATAGAGTGACCCGCTTCGATTTGCGTGCGCGCTAGAGTCCGGAAAGCCGGAACGCCACGCGCACGATCATAACGACCGCGCACCCGGCCGCCGGTTTGAGGCATTTGCCCCCGCAGGGACCGGCTGCTGGGTGAGCTGAGACACCCGCCTGCTGGATGAGCTGGGACACCCGCCTGCTGGGTGAGCTGGAGCACCGGCTGCTGGGTGAGCGGGGCGCCGGCTGCTAGGTGAGCTGCTCGCCGTCGGGGTGGACGGGGCAGCACGACGCTACCGGGCAGGTGCGGCAGCCAGGGTTCACCCTGGCCTCGAAGACCGGGCCCGCCATGCCGGCCGCCACGGTTTCCACGAGGTCTTTGGCCCACGAGGGATCGGGGTCGTCGGCGAGTGCGCGCTGGCGCTGAACCTTGGCGCGGGCGGTCAGGCCCGCCTTGCCGACCTGGACGAGTTCGGCGCCGCCCGGCTCGGCCAGGCCGAACCGCTCGAAGGCGCCGAGCAGCACGGCGAGCTGGTACACACCGAGCTGGGGGTGCCGGTCGAGATCATCCTCGCGCGGAGCGCTCGACCCGGTCTTGAGGTCGACGACCACCGCGCGGCCCTTATCGTCCTCCTCCAGCCGGTCCACCCGGCCGGTGATCTCCACCTGGCCGATCCTGACCTTGAGCGCCTGCTCCACGGCAATCAGCTCGCGAGGGTTCGACGCGTGCCAGTCAAGGAACTTGCGGACCATCTTCTCGGCTAGAGCCCGCTGCTTCCCGCTGTACCAGACACTCCCGAAATCCAGGTGGTGCCATATGTCATCGATGCGATCAGCCACTGCCTGTTCTGATTCCCCAATGGCGGTGAGCTGGGCCGCGGCGTGGATGACGGTGCCGAGGTGGCGCAGGACGTCAGATCGTCCCGCGCCGACCGCGGCCTCAAGCAGCCAGCGCAGGCCGCACTTGGTGAAGCTCTCCACCTGGGACGGTGACAGGCGGACGGCCTGGCCGGGCGCGACAATCGGTCCGGTGTCGGACAGTTCGGTGAGCGCGTACCAGTCCTGCGGGCTCGCGCCGCGCACGCCGGAGTCGGCTAGGCGGGCGAGCTGGGCGGCGGCGGCCTTGCGCAGTGTCAGCGGGCGGCCCGCATCGGCGGCGGTGCGACGCAGGTCGGCGACCAGCACCGGCATGGACAGCCAGTGGTGCCCGCCCTCGGCGACCCGCTCGACCGCTATCTCATCTCCGGCCAGCTCGGTGAGGAAGCGGGACGGGCGCAGATCGGTGTCCTCGCCTCCCGCCGCGGTGACCACCAGCAGGCGGCGGGCGCGGGTGACCGCGACGTAGAAGAGCCGGCGTTCCTCGGCGAGGAGCCCGGCGGCCATCATCGCGAGATCGACATCGCGCGCCCCCGTGCCCACCCCGGTGAGTTCACCCGCACCCAGCAGCGAGTCACGCAGTCGCAGGTCGGGCCAGTTGCCCTCCTGCACTCCCGCCACCACCACGACGTCCCACTCCAGTCCCTTGGACCGGTGCGCGGTCAGGATGCGGACGCAGTCGTCGCGGGCGGCGTGCTCGGCGAGCGTGGTGGAGGCGATCTCCTGGCTGGACAGGCTGTCCGCGAACAGCGCGGGCGAGCCGGGCGGCATCGTGTCGGTGAAGTGGGCAGCCCGGTCGAACAGGGCAAGCACCGCGTCCAGGTCACGGTCGGCGGCCGCGCCGGACTGGCCGCCCTGCTCGGACGCGTCCTGCCACCGCACGGCGAGGCCGGACGCATCCCAGATCGCCCACAGCACGTCCTCGGCGTTACCGTTGTCCGCGATGGCCTTCTGCGCGGTCGCCAACAGGCCCGCGACGCGTCGCGCCGGTCCCGCGATCGAATCCGGGACCAGGTTCAGGTCCCTTGGGTCGCGCAGCACGCCGGCCAGGCCGCCGACATCCAGGCCGGCGAGCTGGAGGGCACGACGCAGACGGCGCAGACCGAGTGCATCGGTACCGCCGAACGGGCCAGTGAGCAGTTCGGCGGCGATCTGCTCGTCGAGCGACCTGGGGTTCAGCGCACAGCGCAGCAACATGAGCAGCGGCCTGGTACCCGGCTCGTCGGCCAGCGGCAGCTCGTCGCCGGACACGGTGACCGGCACTCCGGCCGCGGTCAGCGCCCTCCTGAGCAGCGGAACCTGAGCGGTCGCGGACCTGACCAGGATCGCCATCGACTGCCATGGCACCCCATCGGCGAGGTGGGCACGTCGGAGTGTGTCGGCCACCAGCGCGGCTTCCTGGTTCGAGCTGTCCGCGACCAGGATGTGCACCTCGCCGGGATTGAAATCGGCGGGGGCCCGCAGGTCCCGGTGCGCGACCTCGGGCGACCTCGGCAGCCGGCGGGCGACACGCCTGGACGCGGCGAGCAGGACCGGGCCGCTGCGCCTGCAGGTCCCGAGCGCGACGACGGGAGCCGGCTGGCCTCGCGCGGTGCGGAATCGTTCGGGAAACTCGGTGAGCGCCGACACGTCGGCACCACGGAACGCGTAAATGGACTGGTCGGGATCGCCGACCGCGATCAGCTCGCGCCCGTCGCCGGCGAGCGCCTTGAGCAGCGCCTCCTGCGCGGGGTCACTGTCCTGGTATTCGTCGGCGAGGACGACGTCGTACGCGTCACGCTCCCGTTGCCTGGTCGCCTCGCGGCCAAGCAGCGCCGCGGCGATGCGGACGATCTCCGCGTAGTCGTAGGCGGGCACGGGAGCCAGGTCGAACCGGGCCGCGTACCTGTCAAGGAACCCGCCGGCCGCCACCCAGTCGTCGCGGCCCCTCTGCTTCCCGAGGCGGCGCAGGCCCGCGCCGTCGAGACCGCGTTCCGCGGCGCGCAAGATAAGGTCGCGCAGTTCCTCGGCGAAGCCTCTGGTACCGAGGGCCGCGCGCAGCGGCTCCGGCCATTTGGCCAGGTCGTCCTGGGCCTCGCCCTTGAGCATGCGGCGGATCTCAAGGAGTTGCTCGGGCGCGGACAGCAGGCGCGGCGGCTCGTCACCGGCCAGCACGAACTCCCGGCGCACCAGGGCGTACGCGTAGCTGTGGAACGTCATCGCCAGCGGTTCCCTGGTGGTGCGGTGCAGTCTGGCGGTGATCCGCTGGCGAAGCTCGGCGGCTGCCTTGCGGCTGAAGGTGAGGACAAGGACGCGTTCGGGATCGACGCCGCGATGCTCTATGCGGTGGGCGACCGCCTCCACGATCGTCGTGGTCTTACCCGTGCCGGGCCCGGCCAGCACGAGCAGCGGACCGCCCTCGTGCTCGACCACCGTGCGCTGCGTGTCGTCCAGAAGCGGCCGGCCGGCGCCACTGGCCGGCCCGGGACGCCGTACGAGACGGTAAGCGGACTCCATCAGTACGGCATTCCATCAGAAGCCACCGACATTTTCGTGCGATCCAGTGAACGTGTCGCCTCGCAGCTTGCTCGTCCTTGCTCCATGGGTCATCACGTGCATGCTCTGCCACACCATTGGCAACATTGGTTCCGTACGTCACGGCGCCTAGCCTCAGCGCCGCCGCCGGCTGGTGCGCCGCCCCCTGCCTACGCGCCGCCGCCGGCTGGTTGCGCCGCCACACCGCCGATTAGCGCGGTAATTAAGTCCAACGCGGTAAAAAACCATGCTTACAGCAACCTTTTCCTCCGTGAAAGAGCCAATTACCGCGCTAAATCCGGGAGGCCGATCGTCAGGTCGGCGGCTAAGCATGGTCGCGGACACAGGAGTGCCACCTCGACACATATGTCACACTTGTCACACAACACCAGTAGCGCTACTGATGTTTTGGTAGGCTGGGACGATTTT
>DASXDG010000287.1:0-16223 GCA_036490795.1 Streptosporangiaceae bacterium | reverse complement strand
GCGATGTCAAATGGTGCGGATGATGTGTCCGGTGCGGCCGTGACAGGTGCGCACGCCCCTCGGGTGGGCCTGACCCGACCTGACCCGGACCGGACCCGACCTCACCCGACGTGACCCGGCCCGACGTGACCCGGCCCGACGTGACCCGGCCGGACGTGACCCGGCCGGACGTGACCCGGACCTGGCGAGAACCGCTTGACCCGTCGGGGACCCGTGACCCGTTGAGGCCGGGGCGGGGACCCGTGACCCGTTGAGGCGGGGGCGGGGCGGGGCCGGGGGGGCTAGCTGACGGTGACGGTGGGGGCGCCTTCGGCGTCGGGGCCGATGGACTCGGCTAGGCGCATGGCCTCCTCGATGAGGGTGGCGACGATCTGGGATTCGGGGACGGTCGCGATGACCTTGCCCTTCACGAAGATCTGGCCCTTGCCGTTGCCGGAGGCGACGCCGAGGTCGGCCTCGCGGGCCTCGCCCGGGCCGTTCACCACACAGCCCATGACCGCGACCCGGAGCGGAACCTCCATGCCTTCCAGGCCAGCGGTGACCTCTTCGGCCAGCTTGTAGACGTCAACCTGGGCCCGGCCGCAGGATGGGCAGGACACGATCTCGAGGTGGCGTGGCCGCATGCCGAGCGATTCCAGGATCGCGGCGCCGACCTTGACCTCCTCCACTGGCGGGGCGGACAGTGAAACGCGGATCGTGTCGCCGATTCCCTCGGCGAGCAGGGCGCCGAACGCGACGGCGGACTTCACCGTGCCCTGGAAGGTGGGCCCGGCCTCGGTGACGCCCAGGTGCAGCGGGTACTCACAGGCGGCGGCCAGCTGGCGGTAGGCCTGGATCATCACGACCGGGTCGTGGTGCTTGACCGAGATCTTGATGTCGCGGAAACCGTGCTCCTCGAACAGCGAGCACTCCCACAGCGCCGACTCGACCAGCGCCTCCGGGGTGGCCTTGCCGTACTTCTCAAGCAGCCGCTTATCCAGCGACCCGGCGTTGACGCCGATGCGGATGGGAATGCCCGCGGCGGAAGCGGCCTTGGCGATCTCGGCCACCTTGTCGTCGAACTGCTTGATGTTGCCCGGGTTGACCCGGACCGCGGCGCAGCCGGCGTCGATGGCGGCGAACACGTACTTGGGCTGGAAGTGGATGTCGGCGATCACCGGGATCTGCGACTTGCGCGCGATCTCCGGCAGGGCGTCGGCGTCATCCTGCGACGGCACCGCTACCCGGACGATCTGACAGCCGGACGCGGTCAGCTCAGCGATCTGCTGCAGCGTGGCGTTCACGTTCGCGGTCAGCGTGGTCGCCATCGACTGCACCGAAACTGGCGCACCGCCGCCGACGAGCACGTTGCCGACCTTGATCTGCCGTGACACCCGTCGCGGCGCCAGCAGAGCCGCGGGCGCGGCGGGCATACCGAGATCAATGCTCATGAAACCCCCATCTGATTCCCTGTACACGCCCATTGTCGCATCCCGCGCAGTCAGCTCACGGGCACACGCTGACAGGCCCGTCACTAAACAGCACTCACTAGCCGATCTGGCTCACCGGATTCACGATGTCGGCCAGGATCAGCATCATGCTGAAGAACACCAAGATCATAAAGATGCTGAAGCTCACCGGCAGGACCTTACGCATGTCGACCAGCCCCGGGTCGGGCCTGCCGCGGAGCCGGGCGAACCAGGCCCGGATCCGCTCCCATACGACCATCGCCACGTGCCCGCCGTCCAGCGGTAGCAGCGGCAACAGGTTGAAAGCCCCGATAAAGATGTTGAGAGACGCGATCAGCAACAGAACGTATTCAACTTTGTACTGCCAGCCTACATTGGCCGCTACGGCCTGTCCGGTCGCCTCAGCGGCTCCGACCACGCTGCTGACCTGACCGCCGGCGGTATCCGCCCGGTCCTTGCTGAACAGCTTCGGCACCGCGGCCGGCAGATCGCCGAGCGCCTTCGCCGAGCCGACCAGCACCTGGTCGAAGGCCGACCCGGCCCAGGTGACGGCGCGCAGCGGGCTAGCCACCTGGAAGACCGTGGTCGGCGCGACGCCTAGGTATCCGCCGTGCCCAGGGATATCGGCCAGCTTGGTGTGCAGGGTCAGCCGTTCCGGCTGGCTCCCCTTGACCGGCCGGAGCACGGTGATCGCGGCCGCCTGGCCGCCGGCTGCCTCGACCAAGTCGCTGAGCTGGGTGAAGCTACTCACCGGCGTGCCGTTGAAGGCGACAACGGTGTCGCCGACCCGCAGCCCGGCCAGCAGGGCGGGCGCCTTCTCCTTGGAACCACCGCAGACGTCATTGTTGAGGTCCGCCTTGGTAGGAGGCACGCAGGTCGTCACCGTGCCGAGCTGAGTGGTGTTCTGGTTCTCGATGCCGATCGTCAGTGCCAGGCCAGCGACCAGCACGAAGGCGAGCAGGAAATGCATGAACGACCCGGCGCACAGCACGATGATCCGCTGCCAGGCGGGCTGGCGGCGGAACGTCCTCGGCTCGTCCTCCGGGTCGTCCACCTCATCGAGCGAGTGCATTCCGATGATCTTGACGAAGCCGCCGAGCGGGAGCGCCTTGATGCCGTATTCGGTCTCACCCCGCCAGGTGGACCAGATTGTGGGTCCGAAGCCGATGAAGTACCTGGTGCACTTCATGCCGAACTTCTTCGCCATGATGAAGTGCCCGGTCTCGTGCAGCATCACCGAGAACATCAGGGCGACGAGGAAGATGACCCAGCCGACCAGGTCCATCCTGTCGTCCTCCGTAACCGCGCCGCTAAGGCACTAAGCTCGCGTGCCCGTCGCCGGGCCCAGTCGTCGATGGCGAGCACTTCCTCGGCCGAAGTCACCGGTGAGTGCGCGCCGTCATGCTCTGAGACTATCCGCGTCACGGTGTCAACGATCCGCGTGAAGCTGATCCTGCCCGCGAGAAAATCCGCCACACATGCTTCATTAGCCGCGTTGTACACGGCCGGCATGGTCCCGCCGGCCGTGGCCGCCGCACGGGCCAGCGCGACGGCGGGGAAGGCCTCATTGTCGAGTGGCTCGAACGTCCACGAGGCGGCGGTGGACCAATCCAGCCGCAACGCAGCGTCCGAAACTCGTGACGGCCAGTTAAGGGCCAGCGAGATCGGCAGCCGCATGTCCGGCGGTGAGGCCTGGATGATCGTGGCCGCGTCGAAAAACTCCACCATGGAGTGCACGATCGACTGCGGGTGCACCACCACGTCGATCTTGTCCAGGCCGAAGCCGAATAGCAGGTGGGCCTCGATCACCTCAAGGCCCTTGTTCACCAGCGTGGCCGAGTTGACCGTGACCAGTGGCCCCATGGTCCAGGTCGGGTGCGCCAGCGCCTGTTCCGGCGTCACTGACTCAAGCCGTTCCTTTGGCCAGCCGCGGAACGGCCCGCCGCTCGCGGTCAGGATGAGCCGCCTCACCTCGTCACGGGACCCCGCACGCAGGCACTGGGCGAGGGTCGAGTGCTCGGAGTCGACCGGCACGATCTGCCCGGGCTTGGCCCGCGAGGTGACCAGCGAGCCGCCGATGATCAGCGACTCCTTGTTGGCCAGGGCGAGCAACCGGCCAGCGTCCAGCGCGGCTAGCGTGGCGTGCAGCCCGGCGGCCCCGGTGATGCCGTTCAGCACGACGTCGCACGGCCACCCGGCCAGTTCGGCCACTCCTTCGAACCCGGTCAAGACGGCCGGGGCGCAAGCACCACCGCTTGTTATGAGATCAGTGTCTGGAACTGGGCGGGAGACGGCGACAGCGGCCGGGCGGAACTCGGCCACTTGATCGGCCAGCAGTCCGAGGTTGCCGCCGCCCGAGGCGAGCCCGACCACGCGGAACAGGCCGGGGTTGCGCCGGATGATGTCGAGAGCCTGCGTCCCGATCGAGCCGGTAGAGCCGAGGATGACTACATCGCGGGGAGCTGTCACCGGACCATTGTCCGGGATGCGGCCGCCTGGCGCACGACCGGGGCCGCCGGCCGGGCCTGGCCATTTCACCCTTACCCAGGGTTCACCGGCGCCGCGTGTGGAAACTGGTAAAGGTGTGACACCGCGTATTCTAGCTTTTCTTATACCAGCCTTTGTGCCATTCGCGGCATTGCACGCCGCTTCTAGGCCGAATTCCGTGATTGTGGCTGAAAGTGCCGTTGTGACCAATTCCAGCGGTCTTGGGCCGGCCAAGCCCGCCGGCGCCGCGAGCGCTGGCGCCCGCGGCGCGGCCTGGACGCGCGGCGGGCTCGTCTCACATGCCACCGGACGGGTGTTCTTCGAGCTGGATGGCGTCGAGTACGCGTGTTCGGCCGTGGTGGTCGGCGGGGTACGCGCGGACGTGGTGATGACCGCGGCGCACTGCGTGTCCGACGGATCCGGCGGGTGGGCACAGAACTGGACGTTCGTCCCCGGGTACTCGGCGGGGAAGGCGCCCCACGGCCGTTATGTGGCGAAGACGTTCTACGTGGCCGGCCGGTGGGCGAACGGCTCGGACGAGAACGACGACGTGGCGTTCGTGGTCGTGCGGCCCGCCTCCGGCACACCGGCCAAAGACGTCGCCACCGTCACCGGAAGCGAGCCGATCGTTTTCGGGTACCGCAGCCCGCGGACGTCGGTGTTCGGGTATCCGGCCGAGCCGCCGTTCAACGGGGCAAAGCTGGATTACTGCTCCGGCAAGGTGGTCTCGGACCCGTACGGTGCGGCCGATTCCGGCGTGCGCTGCGCGATGACCGAGGGCGACAGCGGAGGACCGTGGCTGTCCGACTTCGCCCCCGCGTCCGGCGCCGGCTTCGTCACCGGCGTCACCAGCTTCAAGTACGCGGGCGCGGCCCGGGTGGTGTATTCGGCCAATCTGGGCACGGTCGCGCAGAGCCTCTACACCCACGCCGAACGCAGTTAACTCCCCGCGAGCCAAAGGGCGCCGCTGTTGCCTGGACGCGGGAAGGCGACAGCTAAAAGGCGCCCGGAGGCGAGTGGGGTAACAGGGAGTCGATCTCGCGGGCCAGGGACAGATCGGCGGCGGTCAGTCCGCCCGCCGAGTGGGTGGACAGGGACAGCGTGACCGTGTTCCACGCGATCGCGATATCCGGGTGGTGCCCGGCCCGCTCGGCGAGGTAGCCGACGGCGTTCACGTAGCGCAGCGCGTCACCGAAGTCGGTGCGGGTGACCTGGCGGGTTAGCTCGTTCCCCTGGCGGGACCACGCGGGAACGGCGGCCAGTTCGCCGGCTAGCTGGGCCTCAGTGAGAAGTTCCATGGTTACGGCATACCATTCGTTTCGTGATCTCGTCAGATGGTTACCGGCAGACTCCGCTGCGGGCAGAACACGAGCGGCTCGGCGCCGCTATGACCGGTTTCGCGGGTTTCTGGATGCCGCTGCGGTATTCAGGCGAGACCGCGGAGCACAAGGCGGTCCGCCAGGCGGCCGGCCTGTTCGACCTGTCCCATATGGGAGAGATCGTCCTGCGCGGCCCCGACGTCGAGGCCGCACTCGACTACGCGCTCATCGGCGAGCTGTCCACGGTGAAGCCGGGCCGGGCGCGGTACACGATGATCTGCGCCGAGGACGGCGGCGTGCTCGACGACCTGGTCGTCTACCGCAGGTCCGGGCAGGAGTACCTGGTCATCGCCAACGCGTCCAACACCGCGCGGGTGGTTTCCGAGCTGACCGCGCGGGCCGGCGGGTACGACTGCCAGGTGCGGGACGCGACCGATGACTACGCGCTGATCGCGCTGCAGGGCCCGGCGGCGGCCGCGATCCTCGCGCCGCTCACCGGTCTCGACCTGGACGCGATCAAGTACTACGCGGGCGCGGCCGGCGAGGTCGCCGGGCGGGAGGCGTGGGTGGCCAGGACCGGCTATACCGGCGAGGACGGCTTCGAGGTGTACTGCGCGCCAGCCGACGCGCCGCACGTGTGGGACACGATGCTCGAGCGGGGCGCCCCGGCCGGCCTGGTTCCGGCCGGGCTGGCCGCCCGCGATACTCTCCGGCTGGAGGCCGGCATGCCGCTGTACGGCAACGAGCTAGGCCCCGACGTGACACCGTTTGAGGCGAACCTAGGGCGGCTGGTGAAGTTCGGTAAGCCGGGGGACTTCGTGGGGCGTTCGGCGCTTGAGGAGCGCGCGGCGACCGGGCCGCGGCATGTGCTGACCGGACTCACCATCGCGTCCCGCCGGGTGGCCAGGCACGGGTACCCGGTGCTCGCCGACGGCCGCGAGCTTCCGGTGGGATCAGTCACCAGCGGGGCTCCGTCCCCCACGCTCGGCGTGCCGATCGCGATGGCGTACGTGCTGCCCGACATGGTCGCGACTGCCGTTGATATCAGGGGCGAGGCCGTTCCGGCGATCGTCACCGAGTTGCCGTTTTACCGGAGGAGACACTAACGATGAGCGTTCCAGCTGAGCTGCACTACACCCCTGAGCACGAGTGGCTGTCGACGGACGGGACGGTAGCCACGATCGGCATCACCGACTACGCCGCCCAGCAACTCGGTGACGTGGTCTACGTCTCATTGCCCTCGGTGGGCGCGGCTGTGACCGCGGGCGAGCCGTGCGGCGAGGTTGAGTCGGTCAAGTCGGTCAGCGACCTGTACTCCCCCGTGACCGGTGAGGTCACCGAGGTCAACGAGGACCTCGACGGCGATCCGGCGCTGGTCAACGCGGATCCGTACGGCACCTGGATGTTCAAGGTCCGGCTCGGCGGGGACCTGCCGTCGGACCTGCTGTCCAGCGGCGAGTATGACAACCTGACCAAGAGCGCGGGCTAGCTCTCCCGCATCACGAGCGCCGGCGGCGGAGCAGGAACCACGCCACCGTCACGCCGGCCACGACCACGACAGCGCCGCCCGCCATCACCGGGTCTACCGCGGCGATGCGCTCGCGTACCCGGTCCCCCGCGCGGCGGGCGATGTTGGCGGGGCTCACCCGGTCCGAGATCGCGTCGATCGTGCGGGCCAGGCTCTCCCGGGTCTGCTCGATGTCGGAGACCAGTTCGTCCTGGGTCAGCTGCTTAGACTCTTGCTTCGGCTCGATCTCCGCGCCGGGCATCGCGTGCTCCGTTCCGGTCTGGCTGATACGTGCGTTCATTGTGTCAGGTCCACGGACCACACAGCCTCTGGACGTACCCAGCGGAACCGAACCTAGGCATATGTGCGCGCGGGCCCGGGAAACCCGGGCCCGCGCGCGCCCCTGTCACGTGTGGACTAGGAGGGGCAGTTGCCCACGTAGATATACGGCTTGACGTTCGCGTCGTTCATGTTCTGCGGGGTGACGGCGATCAGCGGGGTGGCGATATTCGCCTGCACCGGCTTGCCGGTCAGCGCGTTGACCGCCTGCTGAACGGCGTCCTGGCCCTCCAGCGCCGGCTCCTGGGCGATGGCGAGCTGGATCGTGCCCTGCTTCATCATCGTCATCTGAGTCGCGTCCGCGTCGAACGTGGCCAGCTTGACCTTCCCGGTCTTGCCGGCGTGCTGCACGCCGGCGGCCACGCCTTCGGCGGTGACCACGTTCGCGGCGAAGGCGCCGTTCAGGCCCGGGTTGGCGGTGATGTCATCCTCGATGAACGTGGTGGCGGTGGTGACGCTGTCCGCGTCGTCGTTCTGTTCGCCCAGCAGCTTGATGCCGGGAAACTTGGCGGCCATCTCCTGCTGGAAGCCGGTCACCCGCGCGTCCGTGGTGGACACGCCCTTGGCGACGCTGATCACCGCGACAGTGCCCTTGCCGCCGAGCATCTTGCCCAGGGTGTCGGCCGCCAGCTTGCCGCCCGCCGCGTTGTCCGAGGAGATGCGGGAGATGCCCAGTGACGTGTTACTGGACGAGGTGTCCACGAAAACGAGCTTGGTGCCGGCGCCCTGCACCTTCTCCAGTTCGGGGTCGAGGGCGGAGGAGTCGGTCGGCGCGACCAGGAGCGCATCCGGCTTGGTGACCTCGGCATCGGCGATCAGCGGCTCCTGCTCGGGGACGCTGAATTCGGACGGGCCGTTAACGGTGAGGTGGACACCCAGCTTGGTGGCCTCGGCCTCGGCGCCACACTCCATCGTCACGTAGAAGTCGTCGCTCTTGGTGCCGACGATCAGCTCCATGCTCTTCCCCGCGGCGCTGCTGGAACCGGAACTGGAACTTGCGCTCGACGTCGAGGTGGGGGCGCTGCTCGAGCTTGAGCTGGAACAGGCGGTCAGGCTCGCGCCGAGCACGGCCAGAGCCGACACGGCCACTATTCGTGTGGAATGAGTTCGCGGCATACGGTTCTCCTTGGGGGGGCTTCGGTCGGTGATAACGCTCTGTTTCGCAACCGGATACGCAGCTGATCGAGGTACACGGCGGCCACGAGGACGGCGGCGGTGGCCACGTACTGCCAGTACTCGTTGACGCCGATGATGTTCAGTCCGTTCTGCAGGAACGCGGGGATGAAGATCCCGATGAACGTGCCGAGCATCGTCCCCCGGCCGCCGAACAGGCTGGCGCCGCCGAGCACCACCCCGGTGATGACCGTGAGGTTGTCGGTCTGGTGACCGGTGATCGTGGTGTTGCTGAAGAATGCCAGCGACATGACGCCGGCCGTGCCGGACAGCAGGCCGGCCAGCGCGTACACCTTCATGAGGTGCCTGTCCGCGTTGATCCCGGCCCGGATCGCGGCCTCGGGGTTGGACCCGATCGCGTACGTGTACTGGCCGAATCTGGTGTACGCCAGCACCAGCCCGAACACGAGGGCCACCGCAAACGCGATGATGATCAGCCACGGGATGCCGAGCACGCCGGACTGCCCGATCGAGCTCGATAGGTGGTTCGGCACGCTGCTGATGTCGGAGCCGCCGGTGATCAGGTAGCTGACCCCGTAGGCCGCACCGAAGCCGGCCAGCGTGACGATTAGCGGCGGGACCTTGCCCTTGGCCACGAGGAAGCCCTGCAGCGCGCCCGCCAGCGCACCGGTAGCCAGGGCGAACACGATCCCGAGCAAGACCACGGGGACGCTCGCTTGCTGCCCGCCGTGATGCGAGTAGAACTCGGCGGCGACCACGCCGGACAGCACCAGCACCGTGCCCACCGACAGGTCGATGCCCGCGGTCAAGATGACGAACGTCTGGCCGACCGCCATGACCAGGAACCAGGACGCGTTCTGCGCGATCAGCGAGAAGGCGGTCAGCGTGAGGAACTTGCCGGGCGCCTGGATCGTGAACCAGACGCACAGCACCACGAGCGCGAGGAAGGTCCAGGTAACCTGGCCGCGCAGCAACCGCTCCAGCTGGCCACGGTAGTCCCGGCTCGTCTTTTCGGCGGGCGGAGCCTGGGTCGTGGTCATGCGCCCTCCCCCTCGGAGACAGTTCCGTTTAGCTCGAGCGCGCCGGTCATGGCACCGACCAGTTCCTCGATGGAGGTGGCGGACGCGGAATAGGCGGCCACCCGCCGGCCAAGGCGCAGCACCTCGACCCGGTCCGCCACGGCCAGCACCTCAGGCATGTTGTGGCTGATCAAGACCACCGTCACGCCCTGGTCTCTGATCCGCTTGATCGTGTCGAGCACCCGCTGCCGCTGGATCACGCCGAGCGCGGCCGTGGGCTCGTCCATGAAGATGAGCTTGCTGGCGAACGCCACCGCCCTGGCCACCGCGACCGACTGGCGCTGACCGCCGGACAGCGTGCCGACCGGCGCGGTGATGTCCTGCAGCTGGATGCCGAGGGCGGCGAAGGCCGTCTCTGACCGCCTCCGCATCTCGCTCCTGTTCAGCACCCTGAGCGCCTTGACCCGGTACAGCTCGCGACCTAGGTACAAGTTGGCGGCCGGGTCCAGGTCTGGTGCCAGCGCCAGATCCTGGTAGACGGTCTCGATGCCGTACCCGCGGGCGTCGAGCGGGCTGCCCAGTACCACCGGCCGGCCCTCGACCAGGATCTCGCCGTTATCCGGCTTGATCGCGCCGGACAGCACCTTGACCAGCGTGCTCTTGCCGGCGCCGTTGTCACCGACGAGCGCGACCACCTCCCCGCGGTAGGCGGTGAAGCCGGCCCCGTCGAGCGCCTGCACATGCCCGTATCGCTTCACCAGGCCACGCGCCTCCAGCAGCGCCGTTCCGGCCGTTCCTGACGAGGGTTCGGGGGCTGAGGGAGGTTCCGCCGGGGTATCTGACACAGGCCGCCTCTCTTTGGTAACGTTCACATCCCGATGGCCAGATTCTTGAGGTGACTGGAGAGCATGTCAAGTGGTATTGCCCTACGGGACGGCCTTTGATATAGATCCTTGACAAACGGCCTGACTGATAACGTTCCCAAACAAACCGGGGTAGGGCTGGCCATGGTGATGAACCGGGCGACCATGCGCGATGTCGCGCAGGCCGCCGACGTCAGCTTGATGACGGTCTCTCGTGTGGTCAATGGCGAGCCTGGCGTCCAGCCGGAGACGGCCGCCCGGGTGGAACGCGCGATCAGGCAACTCGGCTACCAGCGCAACGACGCCGCCCGCCAGCTCAGGCGCAAGGGCAAGCCGACGCAGACGATCGGGCTGCTCGTTGACGACATCGCCAACCCGTTCTTCGCCACACTGGCCCGTGCCGTAGAGGACGCCGCCCGGCTGCACGCGTTCGTGGTCCTGATCGCAAGTTCCAACGACAGCCTGGACCGCGAGCGCGAGGTGCTTTCGGTCTTCTCGGCCCGCCGGGTAGACGGCGTGATCCTGGTCCCCTCGGCCGGCAGCCACCGGTTCCTGCGCGCCCAGCAGGAACTGGGCGTCAAGGTGGTCTGCGTGGACCGGCCCGCGGAGAACCTGGACGCGGACACCGTCCTGGTCGACAACCGGCGTGGCGCGTACCGGGCGATCAGGCACCTGATGCAGCACGGCCACCAGCGGATCGGCTACCTCGGCGATCGCGAAGACATCTGGGCGGTCAGTGAGCGCTTCGCCGGTTTCACCGAGGCGCTCGCCGAGGACGGGCTCACCGCCGACCCCGCCCTGGTCAGGCACGGCCTGCGCGGCCGGGCCGAGGCGGCAGAGGCGGCCGTGGAGATACTCCGCCATCCGGACCCGCCCACCGCGCTGTTCACCAGCAATGACCTGGTCACAATGGGTGCCATCGACAGCATGCACGGCCCGGGCGGAGTGACGCCGGTCGCCCTGGTAGGGTTCGACGAAGTGGCGCTCGCCGACAAGCTCAGCCCGCCGGTGACCGTGGTCGCCCAGGACCCGGCCGCGATCGGAGCCACCGCCGCCCAGCTCCTGTTCGCCAGGATCAACGGGGACACCTCACCGGCACGCCAGGTCGTGCTGCTGACCCGGCTGCTCGCCCGCGGGTCCGGTGAAATCCCTGCGCCTGCCAGTTGTCCTGATTTATGCTACTTACCGGCTCATTAGGGGATGTGCGGATTTGTGACTGGTTTACAGGGAAGGTACCGATGGTACTGAGGCGGCGTGTGGTACCCGCGGCACTAGCCGTGCTGGCTGCCAGCAGCGTCATAGCCGGCTGCACCAGCGCCGCTGGCGCGACCAATGGCGCCACCGACTCCAGCGCGATTCCGGCCGGGCCCACGGGGAAGCTGGAAAAGAGCAGCATCATTGTCAACACCGTCCCGACCGTGGATTCAGCCGGCCTGTTCGTGGCCCAGTACAGGGGGCTATTCGCTAAAGAGGGCCTGCACGTCAAGATCGAGACATCACAGAACACCGAGCAGGTGCTCAACGACCAGGCCCTGGACACCGTCGACGTCACCGCGGGCAATTACGTTTCCTACATCGAGGCGCAGAGCAATTACGACAACGGGTTCATGCCGAGCGGTAACCTGCAAAACCCCACCTGGCAGCAGATTTCCTCCAACCTGGACGTCTTCGCCGAGGCCTCGATCATGAATCCCGGCTACGCTGGCCTGTTCGTGCTGCCCAACTCGCCAATCCAGACGATCTCCGATCTCAAGGGCACGACGATCGGTATTAACGCGCCCGACAATTTCGCGTACTTGATGGTGGCCGCGTTCCTCGAGGAAAATGACATTTCGTCGAAAGACGTCACGTTCAAGTACTACTCATTCCAGGACATGCAGAAAGCCCTTCAGGATCACCAGATCCAGGTCGCGTTCCTCGCCGAACCGTACGTATCCGAAGCCGAGGAAACCGCCGGGCTCACCGAACTCACCAACCTCGATGAGGGCATGACCACCAACTTCCCCATCGAGGGCTACGCGGTCACCAAGCAGTGGGCGCAGTCGTACCCGAACACGCTGGCCGCGTTCACCCACGCGCTGGAGCAAGGCCAGGCGATAGCGGACACCGACCGGGCGGTCGCGGAAAAGGCGCTGATCGCCGAAATCCCCGGCATCTCCCAGCGAGACGCCGCGCTCGTCACGCTGGAGAACTACCCGATCGGCCAGGTGGACGGCACCCGCATCGAGCGCGTCGCCGACGACATGCAGCAGTTCCAGTTGCTCACCGGCGACAGCTTCAAGGCCCAGACGCTGATGGGCGACACCCAGACACTCCCGTAAGCCCTCGTCTGCTGCCGTCGGCTTGTGTCGCGGCCCGCCCACGCCGCACCCGCCACGCCCCGCACACCTTCGCACGCCCCCGACACCACGCGGCGCCCCTCGCCCCGCTTACCCCCGCGCGCCCGCCCGACGCCACGCGGCACCCACCATGCGCACCGTGTACCACACAGGTCACACACACCATGCAGGGCACATGAGCCCCGGCACGCGCCCTGCGCGCCCGAAACAACGCGGAACATTGACTTTTCACGGTAGAAAAGCGTGCTGTGAGCAGGTTTTTCTACCGCGTTGGACAAATATTCCCTGACGATTCACCCTCGGGGTTCGCGAACCGATTGAGGAATACCGCAAATGCCGCAAATGCCGCAAAGGCGCGTGACCCGCGTCGAACAACGTGGAGAATTTCCCCTTCGTGGTAGCTAGACCCCCAAAAACGAGGGGCAATCTGACACAAAGGGAAAAGCTTCCGCGTTAATGAGTTGCCAGTTTTCACTGAGTGGCCAATGTTGCTGACGGGCACCCTGCGCACAGCGGCCAGCCGGGGCCGGGGGCCAGCCGGGGCCGGGACCAGCCGGGGCCGGGACCAGCCGAAGCCGGGCCGGGGCGGAATGGGACCGAAGCCGAAGCCGGGGCCGGGACCAGAGCCGGAACCGGGGGGAGGGGAATGGGGCGGCGGGCTGGCCAAATGGGGAGGGCGCGTGGCGCCTGCACCCTATTTGCCCGGTTAAATACCGATAAAAGATCTTATAAGCGTCTGGTGATTAGTGCGCTTATCATCCTCGTTTGCTATCTCGAAGTGACCCGGGTCCCGGCTAGGCGACGGGGGTCTTCTAGTCCGTTCTGTTTATCTGTGGCCGAATGGCTGTTGGTAACTCTCCGTCAGAATTACGCTGCGTGATGACTGATGGAGATGGTTATGCGACGTATAGGCAAGATGCTCCCGGTGATCGCGGCGGCCAGCGCGGCGATCCTCACCCTCACCGTGACCGCCTGTGCCAACGGAGGCGGTGGTCCTGCCGCAGCTCAAGCACCAGCAGGCGTCGAGAAACCGAACCTGACCGTAGCGGTGGTGCCCGCGGTGGACTCGGCTGGATTCTTCATCGCACTGCATGACGGCCTGTTCAAGGACCAGGGCCTCAACGTTAACTTCGTGCCGGCGATCAGCAGTGAAACTGAGATCGCCGACCAGGTCAAGGGGACCGTCGACATCTCCGGCGGTAACTACGTGTCATACATTCAGGCCGAGCAGGCGGGCCAGGCCAACCTCGACATCTTCGCCGAGGGGTCGGTCATGCAACCCGGCGCCCAGGGCCTGTACACGATGCCCGACTCCCCGATCAAGACGCTCAACCAGCTTGAGGGCAAGACGGTCGGCATCAACGCACCGAAGAACATCCTGTACCTGCTGGTCGCGTCCGTCCTCGCCGAGCACAACATCCCGGTGAACTCGGTCCACTTCGCCAGCTATGCGCTGCCGGCGATGGCGGCCGCGCTCAAGGCTGGCAAGATCCAGGCCGCGGTTCTTCCCGAGCCGTTCGCGAGCCAGGCGGCACAGCAGTTCGGCGTCGTGTCACTGGCCGACCTGAACCAGGGCGCGACCGCGAGCTTCCCGATCCAGGGCTATGTGGTGACCAAGCAGTGGGCCGCGCAGTACCCGCGCACGCTGGCCGCCTTCAACGCCGCCCTGCAGGAGGGACAGAAGATCGCGGACACCGACCGTGCCACCCTCGAGCAGGCCATGGAGCACGTGCCGGACGGCCTTGGCGTCAACAAGGAGACCGCGGCGATCATGGCGATCGACGTCTATCCAGTCGGCGGCGTCGATAACGTGCGGCTCCAGCGCGTGGCGGACGTGATGAGCCAGTTTCTCGGCTTCCCCGCGTTCAACGTCAAGTCGATGATCGGCGGCTAGTAGCCTGACCCCGTGACGGGGTCAGGGGTAGAGACGTTCGGGATCCCGCTGCTGCTGGCGGGCGTGGCCGGCATGGCCGCGGTCATGTCGAACCGGCTGAGCGAACGGCTGAACGTCCCGGCACCCGCGTTCTTCCTGGTCTGCGCCGCGATCGCCTCCGAGCTGTGGACCAGGCTCGGCGGCACCAAGGCCAGCGCCGTCGAGGACGTGGTGACCGTAGCCCTGGTGATCATCTTGTTCGACGGCGGCATGCAGATAGGCCTGAATAACTTCATAACGCAGATCGGTGCCACGCTCTGGCTCGGTGTCGTGGGCACCGTGGTGACCGCGGGCGCGATGGCCGTGCTCGCACACGAGATCGCCGGCTTCGGCTGGCGGATGGCGCTGCTGCTCGGCACCGCGGTGGCACCCACCGATCCGGCTGTGGTGTTCTCCGTGCTCGGCCGCCGCGAGATCGGCGGCCGGGCCGGAGTGCTGCTGCAAGGCGAGTCCGGCGCCAACGACCCGGTCGGCATCGCGCTGATGCTCGCATTGCTGGGCGCGACCGGTTCGGCCGGCCAGATCACGCTGCACGTGCTGACCACGTTCGCGCTGGAGATGCTGGTCGGCGGCGCCATCGGATTCGGCGCCGCCCGCCTGCTGCTGCTGATCATGCGCCGGTTCCCGCTGCCCAGCGAGGGACTGTACTCACCGCGTGTGCTTGCCTGCGTGCTGGCGATCTACGGGGTGAGCACGGTACTGCACGGGTCCGGCTTCCTCGCCGTATTCGTGGCCGGCATCGTGATCGGGGACGAGCCGGCCCCGTACAAGCGGGAAATCCAGCGGTTCCACGGATCGCTGGCCAGCCTCGCCGAGATCGTGGCGTTCATCATGCTCGGCCTCACCATCCAGCTGCGCGACGTGGCCGCCCGCTCGGCGTGGTCGGACGGGCTACTGCTGGCCGTGCTGCTTGTGCTGGTGGTCCGGCCGGTGCTTGTCGGGCTGGTGACCTGGCGGATCCGGCTCACCTGGCGCGAGCGGCTGTTCTTGCTGTGGACCGGGCTGAAGGGCGCGGTACCGATCCTGCTCGGCATGTTCATCATCTCGTCCGGGATCGCCGGCGGGCAGCGCGCCTACGACGTGATCTTCGTGATCGTCGCGTTTTCTGTCGCGGTGCAGGGCGGACTGGTGCCGTTCATCGTGAACCGGCTGCGGATACCGGTGCGCATCGTGGAACCCGAGCCGTGGAGTCTCGGCGTGCGGTTCAGCTCGGAACCCGAGGGCCTGCACAACTTCCGGGTGGCCGACGGCTCCCAGGCGGCCGGCACCACGATCGGCCAGTTCGCCAAGGGCCGGGTGGCCTGGGTCAGCGCCATCGTCAGGGGCGGCCACCTGGTCACCGCCAGTGCCGATACGCTGCTGCAGCCGGGCGACGAGGTAGCGGTGCTCGCCGAACCCGAATCGGCGGAGGAGCTCAGAGACCTTTTCGAGGAATCGCGACCGCCGCAGCGGCCAGAGAAAGCACAGTGAGCGCGTACGCGGAGACCGGTAGCGCGTGATGCGCCAGTGACAGGTAGAGCGAACCGATGCCGGCCACACCGGTGAGCTGACTCAGCTGCACGGTCGTGGTCAGCACGCCAGACGCGTCGGCTGCCCGGTCCGGCAGGATGTGCGCGAGTGCGCGGTTGAACAGCGGGCTGACCGCCAGTCCGAGGCCGGTGCCGACCAGCGCGAGCCCGTCAGGCCCGGTGACGGGCAGAAGCAGGTAGCCGACGGCGGTCGCCGCCAGCCCGGCGGGCGCGAGCACGCGGTGGAAACGGGCGGGCAGCCCGCGCCAGTAATAGCTCACCAGGCCGAACGTGACCGCGAACGGCAGATAGCTGAACCCAGCCCGC
>DASXDG010000286.1:0-17031 GCA_036490795.1 Streptosporangiaceae bacterium | reverse complement strand
AAGAAGCCGTCAGCGCAGTCCCACGGAATGAGCACCGGCTCGACGCGGGCTCCGATCGCGCAGGCCAGTTCGGTCAGCGAAGGCCTGCCGACGCGAAGGTCAGCGACCTCAGGCAGGTAGTCGCGGGTAAGCCAGAACCGGTGCAGCCATCCGGCGTCACTGGAGTCGTGCGTGAACACCACCACTGCCCGCTGGACATGTCGCCGCCTCCATGACGATGCCGCGCTGACGCGCCAGCAGCGACCAACTCCGGCGGCGGATCCTTTGCGGCGTTCTGTCATTTCGATGTATCGATCCGATACATCGAAACGATATGTCGCAGCTGCGTGCCACGCAAGCCACGCGGAAACACTCTGCGGGCGCGGGCGCGTAGGCCATCCGGGCGACCATGCAGGAGGACACGAGGCACACAATGCGGAACATTTATCCAACGCGGAAGAAATACCTGCTCACAGCAACAATTACTACCGCGTCGGAGCTAAATACCGTGCTCATCGCCGGGCCGCGCGGGGCCCGCCGGGCACCCGCCGCGCGGGACGGCATAGCGCTAAAACGCCGCCGGGCACCCGCCGCGGACGCCTGAGCTCTGGGGCGGCGGGCGGTGTTCGCCGGTCAGCGAGGCTGGATCTCGCCCATCGGGCCGAAGCCATCATGCGGGGCGTCGATGTAGATGATCTGCGGCTGCGCGGCCACCAGGTCGGGCGCGGTCTCGAAGAACTTCTTCACGTATGCGTGCTTGACGTGCGTGGCGCCCGCCTCGGCATCGGTGAAGCCTTCGATGCAGACGAACTCGTTGTCGTTGGTAAGACTCCGGGCGAACTGGAAGAACAAGCAGCCCTCCTCGGAGTTGACGTCTTTGGCATAGGAGTCGGCCAGCGCCAGCCACTGGTCCATCTTCTCGGGCCGGATCTGCATCTTGATGTTGATCAGGATCATGGGTTCCCTCACGCCAGGTGCCAGTCGTCCTAATCGTGGTGCGATGGCGAGCGACCGTCAACTGCGGCGGTCTGGGACACTCGGGGACGGACTCGCGCCGCTTCCGCGCGAGCAGCACGACTGGGAGAAGACCTGATGGAGACCTTGAAGCAGCCGCCGGCCGGCACCATGCAGATCGGCGTCGTCTACCCGCAGATCGAACTTCGCGGGGACCCGGACGCTGTCCGGCGGATCGGCAGAGGGGCCGAGGACCTTGGCTTTGACCATCTGCTCGCCTACGACCATGTGCTTGGTGCCGTTCATGCCGGGCGGACGCCTCCGCTCACCGGCCCTTATACCGAGCACGACCCGTTCCACGACCCGCTGGTGATGTTCGCCTATCTGGCCGGGATCACCGAGCGGATCCGGTTCGCCACTGGAGTTATGATCCTCCCGCAGCGCCAGACAGCGCTCGTGGCGCGGCAGGCTGCCGACATTGATCTCCTGTCCGGGGGCCGGCTGCGCCTGGGCGTGGGAATCGGCTGGAACCAGGTCGAGTACGAGGCTCTCGGGCAGGATTTCCGTACCCGTGGCGCGAGAGAGGAGGAGCAGATCGGGCTGCTTCGCCGGCTGTTCACCGAACCCGTCGTCGACTTCGCGGGCCGCTTCGACCGGGTCGACAGAGCAGCGCTCGTGCCGAAGCCAACGCGGTCCATCCCGATCTGGCTTGGCGGATCCGGCGACGCGGCGTTCGAGCGGGCTGCCCGGCTCGCGGACGGCTTCATCTTCGGCGGCGATAGCACCCGCGCCATCGACACCTGGAAACGGCTACGTGATCGCGTCAGCGGCCAAGGCAGGTCGGCCGAAGACTTCGGCGCGGACTACATGGCGCGGTCCAGGACAGACGTGGGCGACCTCGCGGCCCAGGTCGATGCCTGGCGCGAGGCGGGCGGCACCCACGTCTCAGTGATCACCATGGGTCTCGGCCTGGACTCCATCGACGGCCACCTCGACTATCTCGCCTCGGTCGCGGACGCACTCAGCCTGTCCTGACCGCGTCGCGTCACTGGTCGCTGCCGAGGATTTGGTGGTTGCCGGCGGATGCCATGGCGATCCTCCTCCTCCTCCTCCTCCTTCACGGTCGTGCGCGCCGCCGGTTGTCCTCGTCTTCGGGGATGCCTGTGTCCCCCTGCCGCCAGTTCCGGGCGAGGGCAACGAGGCCGCGAACCACGTCGGGGGGCAGCCCCGGGGTGCTGGCGATGTGCCACAGTGTGGGGTCCTCATGCTCGGCATGCGCGAGGCCCGGCGATCCCGCGCTAGGCTCCCCGCCGGCCAGTATCCGCCGGCACGAACCCGGGGCCCAGCCGAGCCGGTTCTCGACCATACCGAGAGTGCTGGGGGAGACGCGCTGGCCGTTCTCGAGTTTCCCCAGGGTCCGCTCGGTTACGCCGGTCGCCTCGGCGAAGGCCCGCCTGTCCCGCATGCCTCGCTCGACCCTGCCTGCCACGACATAGTCGGCAAGCCGCCGCCAGTCTTCATCGGCCATATGACCGCCCTCCCCACCAGCCGCCGCCAGCCCCGCCACCGGCTACGCGACCATCTTGATCCGAAGAAGATAGAAGAGTCCAGCTTTCCAGTGCGCGGATACGAGCACAGATCTGCAACTATTTTCTTAGCTCATCCTACTCGTTCTCTTTACTTCCTATCTGTACTCCTCTAGAGTGCCTACATCGGCAGGTTCTTCTTATTTCTTCCTAAACGTACCAGGCTCTACCAGTTTCTGGGATCGGCAGGGCCCGGCGCGCCGCGGGCTGGTGGCGTCCTTGCACACGCGAGGAGGGGAGTGCAAGGGCGCCTCGGCCACGCAGCCTGAATACCGGTTGCCTTTACCCGGCGGCTAGCTAGAGCTAAGCGGGCTCGGTGCGCCGTACCCGATCCTCAGCACCGCCTGGCCAGCTCGCAGCGTGACTCGCTGGATCCAGTCGGGCAGGTACTCGGCTCGCTGTGCGTGGAGGGCCGACCGCATCCAGCCCAGATACGCCGCGGGCGTGAGGTGCGCGGCCGGGACCGTCGTCGCCAGGTCTGCCCACCGCAGCAGGCTGGCTGGTCCGCCACCGGGGGAGTAGCTGGCGAAATCCACGACCCGCAGCGGATGGGTCTGGGCCATCATGACGAGAAGGAGCGGCAGCTGAGGATCAACCTGGCCGCTGAGAAGCTGCGCCTTGGCTGTGGCCGAGAACGAGATCTGGGGGTTGGCGAGCAGCTGCGCGTCGGCACCTTTCCTGGCGCTCAGCGCTGCGGGCATCGCGGCGTTATACGCCGCGTCGCCTCCGGGGTAGACCCACCTGATCTCGATCTTGGCGGCTCCCGTACCGAAGCTCGCGATGATGGCCGGAGCGTAGACCGCCAGCCGGGGGCCGAACTGATTCCGGACCGCGGCGGTTTCCACGACCAGGTTGGAGCCGAGGGGATCATTCGAGGTAGGCCCGAGTTGCAGCAGGTTCAAGGACGGGAAGCCTGCCTGATCCAGATCCGCGCAAACCTGTGGATCGCATGACACGCCCGCGGCGCTGCTGACCTCATGCAGTATCCAGGTGACCGCGTCCGTTCGCGCCGCGGCCTCAGCATTGAGCGGGCTGCTCGGGACGGGGTCACCCCGTGGCAGGTCCAGCGATGTGCCCCGCGCCACCGGTACGTGCTGCCGGGAAAGAGCGAACGCAAGCCCGCTAGCACCGGCAACTATCACGATCGAGGCCACCAGCGCGGCTGCCTGCCCGCGGCGCGAAGCGCGACCGCGTCCGTGTCGTCTCCGGTGCGGTCTGGACGCCAGGCCGCCAGCGATCAGGCCGTCGTTGCTGCCGGGCTGCGGCCCGCGCGCCGCGGGCACCCACTCTGACCCCGTTTCCCTCTCGTCCGTGCTGGGCGCGGGCAGAATCGGCGGCATCGGGCCCGAGAACCGCACTCCCGCCGCGACCAGGTCGCTCAGCGCGCCGCGAGCCGATGGCCTCTGGACTGGATCCTTGCTGAGACACCGATGGACGAGAGAGCCCAGTGGTTCAGGAAGCGCGCGCACGTTCGGCTCGGAATGAAGAATGGCGAACGCCGTGGCGGTCAGCGACTCGCCTCTGAAGGGCAGCTCGCCAGTACCCGCGAACGCGATCGTCACTGCCCACGACCACATGTCGGCCGCCGAGGTGACCCGCTTCGCGGCCAGCTGCTCGGGAGCCATGAACGCCGGAGTCCCGATGGCGACCTGGCCAGACATCCCGGTGGTGGTCATCCCCGGGACGGCCGCTAGCCCGAAGTCGATCACTACCGGCCCATCGGGCCCGAGCAGGACATTGCCCGGTTTGAAATCGCGGTGCACCATCCCGACCGCGTGCACCGCGCCCAGCGCGGCCAGCGTCGCAACGGCGATGCGCTCGAGTGCCGCCCCGGTGCGAGGTCCGAACTGCTCGACGACCTCTACCAGCGATGGCCCGCTGACGTATTCACTGACGATGAACGGCCGCCGTTCGAAGATTCCCGCATCGAGAACCTGCGCGGTGCAGAACCGGGCGACCCGCTTCGCCGCGGCAACCTCCTTCAGGAAGCGGCTGCGGACTTGCGGGTCTGTGGTTGGCGGCAGAAGCTTGACCGCGGCCAGGCTTTCGGTGGGACTGGCAGCCAGGAACACCACGCCCTGTCCGCCTTCTCCGAGGCGGCCGAGCAGCCGGTATGCACCCACCTCGCGCGGATCCATATCGCGCAAGGGGAGCATCTCGGACATAGCCGACTCGGCGGACGTCACCTGGTCATTCTGCCCCCGCGGCTCGCCACGCGCCACGCCCCGAGCAAGAAGATCTCCCTATGCTGTGAAATTTGCCTCTTTGAAAACGAGCTTCGACACGGGCATGCTGTGAGGAGCCCGGCTGCGCGATGTCCACCAGGACAGGCGGTGAGCCGGGTCAGGGGCGGGTCCCGCAGCGCCGTATCCCCCCCACGGTGCCGGGGCCCCGCCCCGCTTAGTGATGATCACCCCACGCGGAGGCGGATGTGAGCTATCCGGTCACGCACCTGACGCTCACCGCCGAGGACGCAGGCACTCTGCGCCGTCTGCACGCATCCGGTGCGGAGGTGGCCGTGCTTGCCCGGGCGAGGGAACTCAGCGCCGGCGCGGTGGAACGGTTCACGACCGACCGGGCGTGGGAGCCGATCGACCTCTGCCTGCGCGGCTACCACAGCGTTGGCGGGGGACAGTCTGTCTTCGGCCGGCGGGACTACGACATCAGGGTGCTGGATGCCGGCGAGGTGGCCGTCACCGCGACAGCCCTGTCCGCGGTTAGTCAGGAATGGCTGAGGGACCGGTTTGCGCGCAGGTTGCTCGCGGAGAAACCTGGTCCTATCCAGCCCTGCCCGGGGGCGGGCTTTGACGAGGTATGGGAAGGCTTCACCGGGCTCACCGGGTTCTTCGCCCGCGCGAGCCGCGAGCGGCAGTGCGTGCTGTTCTTCGCGCCCAGCAAGTTCTGGCGCCCGCCGCGGCTCGAGGCTGGCCCGGACGGCGGCACCCGTGTCGTCCGCCCGCACTACCGGCCCGAAGATTACACGGTTGACCCGAATTCGACCCGCTCACTGCCCGCGGACGGGGGCAGCTGGCCCTTCGAGGCCGACCTGTGCGAACGCGACGGCGTGCTCTACTCGTGGACCGAGGTGGACCGGTTCATCCGCGGCGGCCGTACCTGGGTGCGAATGACCAACTCGGACTCCGAGTACTACATCGACGTCGAGAACGCGGACGACCGGATCGGGCGGATCGAGGCCGTCGATCCCCTCGTCGCCTACTGGATCGCCCGCGGGACCGACAAGTACCCGGTGGTGCTGGAGGACTGACGGGCTGCCTGGGGGTGCCGGCATCCGGCTAAAAAATGCTAACCGTGACCATTTGACTACGGTTAGTTTCGTAGTACCGTCATATCTGTTATGAACTTTGTGTCCGGACTTGCGAGCGGCGCCGAGGGTTGCTGCGGCACCGGCAAGCCCTTGATCACCTGTCCGGCTCTCAGGTAGGGATCTCGAACATGCAGGCACCGGTTACGGCTACCCAGCTTAGGTCACTCAACGCACCCAACCTGCTACCAGAACGGACATCGGCTCATCTGCCGGGTTCGGATTCAGCGCTCAGCAGTGGCAGGCGGGCACTGATGCTCGCGGTGTGCTGCATGAGTTTGTTCATGGTGGGCCTGGACAACACGATCGTGAATGTGGGGTTGCCGTCGATCGGGCGGTCGCTGCATGCGGGGGTTTCCGGTCTGCAGTGGACGATCGCGGCGTACACGATCGTGCTGGCGGGCCTGCTGATGTTCGCGGGCGCGCTGGCGGACCGGATCGGGCGCCGTACGGTGTTCCAGATCGGGCTGTCGCTGTTCACCCTCGGGTCGTGGATGTGCAGCCTGGCGCCGAGCCTGGGCTGGCTGATCGGGTTCCGGGTGCTGCAGGGGGTCGGCGGGTCGATGCTCAACCCGGCGGCGCTGGGGATCATCACCAATACGTTCACCGGCAAGGCCGAGCGGGCGCGGGCGATCGGGGTCTGGGACGGCGTGTTCGGCCTGTCCATGGCGCTGGGGCCGCTGCTCGGCGGCATCCTGGTGGCCTCGGCTGGCTGGCGGGGCATCTTCTGGGCCAACATTCCGGTCGGGCTGCTCGCCATCTCGCTGACCGCCCTGTTCGTCCCCGACTCCAAGGCACCGCGGTCCCGCCGGTCCGATCCGGTCGGGCAGTTCCTGCTGATCGCCGTGCTCGGCGGGCTCGCCTACGCGATCATCGAGGGGCCGAGCCTCGGGTGGCGCTCACCGTGGATATTCGGCGCCTGCGGGCTGTCGATAGCGGCGCTGGCGGTGCTGCTTGCTTACGAGCCCCGGCACCCGGAGCCCATGCTCGACCTGCGCTTCTTCCGCAGCATCCCATTCGCGGGCGCCAACCTGATGGCAGTCTGCGCGATCGCGGCGATGGCCGGGTTCCTGTTCCTGTCCTCGCTGTACCTGCAGGACGTCCGTGGCCTCTCCGCGCTGCAGGCCGGCCTGATGCTGCTGCCGATGCCGGTCGTCATGGCGCTGTGCGCGCCGATAGCGGGCCGCCTGGTGGCGCGTAGCGGACCGAGGGTGCCGCTGGTGATCGCCGGCGCCGCACTGACGCTCAGCAGCGCGCTGCTGTCCCGGATCACCGACGCGACGCCGGTCATGTACCTCGTGTGCGCGTACGGTGTCTTCGGCATCGGGACGGGAATGGTCAGCTCGCCGATCACCAACGGGGTTATGTCCGGCGTGCCGAAGAGCCAGGCCGGCATGGCGTCCGGACTGAACTCCTCCAGCAGGCAGCTCGGCCAGTCGCTTGGCGTCGCGGTCGTCGGCTCGGTGCTGGCGGCCAGCATGCACGGGTCGCTGCGGCACACGTTCGTGCACGCCAGCCACGCCGGCTGGTGGATCATGGCCTGCTGCGGCTACGCCGTCCTGCTGCTCGGGCTGATCTGCAACTCCCGCTGGGCCAAGCGGACGGTCATTCAGTCCGCGGGCGGCTGATTCTCAGCCGCGGCCGCTAAGCCACCGGCAACCGGTCCTTACCGCTGACCGCGGTCAGGGCAGTCGCCACCCGCCGAGGGGATAGCCCACGGATCGCAAGTACTCGCGGGCCTGCGTGACCGCGGCATCAACGTCGCCCAGGCTGAGCCCGACGATGTAGTCGTCAGAATTCCCCTGACCGTCGGTGTCAAAGCGCAGCACCCAACCGGTTCGCCAGCCGCGGCCGACAGGGTAGCGCTCGTGCCAGACGAGCATCGGCGTCAGGTGGCGGTCGAAGACGACGTCGCCCGGGTCGAGATCATCCTGGAACAGGCGGCCGCTGAGGTCAGGCGGGACGATCACCCGGACAGCGGGAAGTCCCTCGTCGCGGAGCTGGCCGATCTCGCCAGCAGGAGTGGCCACGAGCAAACCCTAGTCCGTCGGTTCGCGAGCCGGCGGAAGATGCCTCGTGCGCTGGTATGCGCGGCAGCCAGCGCTGAACTCCCCGTCGGTGCCGCCGAGCGGGTCGGCTCGGCGGCACCTGGGAGGTTGGTCAGCTGTTCCAGACCTGGAACTCGGAGACCTGTCCGGCTGGCCACCCGGTGTTAGCGGTGAAGTTCAGCCGTACGTACCGGTAGCTGGCGGATGGGAAGGTGATCGTGACCGTGTTGCCGGTCGAGGGGTTGAAGGTGTAGCCGGCCGACGCGACGATCGTGGTGAACGTGGAGCCGTTGTTGCTGCCCTGGATGGACAGCGTCTGGGTCCTGGTACCCCATGAACTGGACGGCGGGAGGTCCAGGACGATCCGGCTGAAGCTCTTCGCCGAGCCTAGATCGACCTGGAGCCACTGCGGGAACGCGTTGTTCGTGCTCTCCCAGTAGGTGCTGGTGTTGCCGTCCACGGCGTTGGCGGGCACGTACGTCTGGGTGTACCCGCTGTCCGAAGTCGGCTGGTTGAGTGCCAGGTTCACAGATCCCGCGCCGGTGCCGGTCAGCGACACCGTGTTCGGGCTGTTCGTCGCGCTGCTGGTGATGGTCAGGCTGCCGGTCTGGGTTCCGGCCGCGGTCGGCGTGAACGTCACGCTGACCGTGCACGAGCCGTTCGCCGCGATCGACGCCCCGCAGGTGTTGGTCTCCGCGAACTGACCGCTGGCGGCGATCTGGGATACCGACACGGCCGAGGACCCGGAGTTGTTCACCGTTACCGTCTGCGCGCTGCTCGTGGTGTTGAGCGCCTGGCTGGGGAACGTCAGCGACGATGGACTGACCGACAGGCTTGAGCCCGGGGAGCCGCCGCCGGTGCCGGGGAAGACCTCGAACTCCGAGAGCTGCGCCGCGGACCAGCCGGTGTTGGCGGTGAAGCTGAGCTCCACGTACTGGGCGTGGGTACCCGAAGGCAGGTTGATCGTGACCGTGTTCCCTGTGGACGGGTTGAAGGTGTACCCGGCCGACGGCACGATCGTGGTGTAGGTGGAACCGTTAGTGCTGCCCAGGACCGACAGGGTCTCGGTCCTGGTGCTCCAGGCGCTCGACGGCGGCAGGTCTAGCACGATGCTGCCGAGGCTGTAGCTGGACCCGAGGTTGACGGCGAGCGTCTGCGGGTAGGCGGCACCGTCCAGGCTCTCCCAGTAGGTGCTCGTGTTTCCGTCGTTAGCGTTAGTCGCCGGATAACCCGACGCGTTGCTGCTGGACGTGATCGGCTGGTTGAGCGCGATGTTGGTGGTGCTGCCGATGCCGTTCCCGGTCAGGCTGACCGTGGTCGGGCTGTTGTTGGCGTTGCTGGTGACGGTGAGGGTGCCGGTGCGCGTTCCGCCCGTGGTGGGCTTGAACGAGACCGTCACCGTACAGAAGCCGTTGACCGCGATGCTGGAGCAGTTATTGGTCTGGCTGAAGTCACCGGTCACCGAGACGCCGGAGACGGTGGCGGAGGTGGTGCCGGTATTGGTGATCGTCACCGTCTGCGTGGCCGCGGTGGAGCCGACCACCGTGCCGGGGAAGGACAGCCCGCCCGGGGACGCGTTGAGCACTGGCCCAGGCGCGGTGCCGGAACCGGTGAGGCTCACCGTGTTGGCGACGCCGCCCGCGTTGACCGTCAGGGTTCCGGTCTGGCTTCCGGCCGAGGTCGGCGTGAACGTGACGCTGACCGTGCACGAGCCGTTCGCCGCGATCGACGAGCCGCACGTGTTGGTCTCCGCGAACTGGCCGCTGGCCGAGATCGACGAGACCGAGGCGGCCGAACTGGTCGGGTTGGAAACCGTCACGGTCTGCGCGGCGCTGGTCGTGCCTTCGGCTTGCGAGCCGAAGTTCAGCGCGCTCGGAGCGACCGTCACGCCGGTGGCCGGATACGGTGGGTAGACGGGGGTGGGGTCATCGGTGGTGCACTGAGTCGGGCTGATGCCGGAGTTGCCGCCGTCGTCGGTGAGTGTGAAGGCGGTGCCTTCGCAGCTATAGCTCGGCGCGTTGCCTTGGGCGCCCTGCGCCACGCCGGTCGCCACGACGTTGGTGGCCGTGGCTGTGCCGCCGGTTTGCTCTTGCAGGGCGAAGGTGCCGGTCCCGGCGATCGTCACATTGTTAAGGTTGACGCCGCTGACCGTGCCTTCGACCCATTGGATGGCCTCGAACGGGCTTTGCTCGATCAGCGCGTTGGTCACGTTGATCGGCCCGGTGACGTTGCCCTGGCTGCCGTCGAACCAGAGTGCGCCGACACCGAACTGCCAGTTCGGGTCGAGCTGGCCGTCCCGGATCATGGTGTTGTTGCTGATCGTGGTCAGGCCGACCGGGGTGGAGGTGAACCGCTGCCCGACCTGGATGCCGCCGCCCTGGTTGATGCCGGTGTCCTCGACCAGGTTGCCGGTGATCGTGTTGTTGTTGCCGCCGTAGATAGCGATTCCGTTGGCGAGCTGCTGCTGCTGCACGGTGTTGTCGGAGATCGTGTCCTGGGCGTCGGCGCCGATGCTGGAGTCCGCCCACAGCGCGATGCCGTCGTCACCGGTGTTTCGGACGTTGCTGTTGGTGATCGTCGAGCTGGTTACGCCGCCGTGCAGGTTGATGCCGTCCGCGGTGGTGTCGCGGATACGCATGCCGCTGAAGGTCAGGTTGGTCATCGGCCCGTCCATCCAGGCGCCGACCTTCATGTGCTCGATCCAGATGTTAGACACGGTCGAGTTGCTCATCGCGCCGCCGATGCCGTTCACCTGGCAGCTATCGCAACGTTCCTGGACGTTGCCGGATATCGCGAAGTTCTCCAGGTGCACGTTGGTGCTCGGCGACGGAGCGGAGTTGCCGTAGAAGCCCGGCGCGGTACCGGTGATGGTCGAGTACCACATGCCGGCGCCGGCGACCGTCACGTTGTTGACCATGATGTGGCCAGGGATGTTGTACGTGCCCGACGGGATCCACACCGTGCCGCCGGTGCCGGCCGCGGCGATCGCGTTGTTGAACGCCGTGGTCGAGTCGCTCACGCCAGTCGGGTCGGCGCCCTCACTGGTCACCGACACCGAGCCGGAGGGCTGGGTCAACGCGGCGCCGACGTCCTCGAAGTCGGCGAGGTTGATCGTGTAGGAGGACGCGTTGTCTTCCGAGTCGATTTGCAGCTTGAAGGTCGTGCCCGCCGGATACGTCGTGCTGAACAGGCGGTGCACCTCGTCGAAGAAGTGCTCAGGAGTGCCCGAACTCGGCGTGTTGGTGAACGGGTAGCCGCCGTAATACCAGCTGTACGCGTTGGTCAGCGTGAAGTCGGTCTGCTTGGTGCCGTTGATGTACAGCGAGAGCGGCGCGGTATAGACCGAGCCGTCCGAGGAGTCCGGGATGCTGTACCGGAAGTCGATCGAGTTGGTCGATATCGGCGTGGTGAACGTGACGTACTCGCCGGAGCCCTGCAGGGTCACCGCCTTGCGTCCGATGGCCTCATCGGCCAGTTGCCCCTGGGTGTAGCTCGGGCCGATGACTGTTCCGTTGGTGGCTGAGTTCTGCGCCAGTACTTCGACGTACGGCAGGCTCGCTCCGCTGCCGCCAGTAGCGGCAGCGGCGGCTTTGACGATTGAGCCAGCTTTCCCGGCCGGGGCGGTCTTAGCTGCTGGGGCGGTTTTAACGGCTGCGCTGGTGGCGGCCGCGGTGGTGGCGGCAGACGCCGGCTGGGCCGCCATGGCGAAGACGCTGCCGTAGGTCAGCACCGCGGCGGTGCCCGCCAATACGAGGATGCGTCTGAGCTGTCTGATGGGCTGGAACACCTTTGCTCCTTTCGGCGAGGGCGCCGGCTTTCACCGGCGTTCCGGGTGCTTTACCGGCGTGGCGGAGCACGCTTAACGGGCGGGCCGGCGGCACCGCGGACAGGCGAGGGCGGAGGAGGCGCGGCGAGGGCTTGCCGCGTGACGGGGCGCGATAGAACGCTCGCCGGCTCTCTGGGTCGGGCCTGCGAGTGGCTCGCTGGTGGGGACGGTCGTTGGAAGATGCGGGTTAATGGTGACTGTAACTTCACGGACATAACGACGCAATATCCAGATTTAAATCTGAGAAATATTTACTCATATCTGCAAAAAACGACATAGACGCCCCGTGGACTGCTCAGGCAACACCTGCACCGCCAGCCGCTGAACCGGATCATTGGCACCGTCTGAGGCGGCAGCAAAGCTACGCACAAGACGCAAATCTCCCGCCATCACCGCCACTCCATCCATAAAGGGCAACAGTGCTGCCCGGGGGGCAATCAAGACCGTCCCCGACCGGACGCCGCCGTCCGTCGGCACTCCCGCGGACACGAGTCGCCGTGCGCGGACTTCCAAATCCGATCGTTAAATTGCGTAATATAGTCAGACTATTGCGTAGACGATCAGCCGCCCACCAGCTTGCGTGCCGCGGCGGCGATGTGGTCGGCGTCGATCCCGGCCCAGGCGAGCAGTTCCTCACCCGTACCGGAACCAGGCATCTCACGGACCGCGAGGTGGCTGAGGTGCAGCTCCTGCTGCCCAGTGGCCAGCAGCGCGTCGGCGACGGCCGAGCCGAGCCCGCCCTCGGGGTGGTGGTCCTCGGCGACCACGATCCGTCCGCCGGTCGCCGCCGCGGCGGCGGCGAGCGTCTCGGCGTCGGCCGGCTTGACGGAGTAGCAGTCGATGACGCGGGCCGCGATGCCCTCCCCCCGCAAGATGTCGGCGGCGCGCAGTGCCTCGTGCAATGTCACACCCGCGCCGACGAGCGTGACCTGGTCGCCGTCACCCGAGCGAAGCAGCTTGGACCCGCCGATCGGGAACTTTTCCCCAGCACCGTAGAGCCCTGGGTAGCTACCGCGCGTGGTGCGCAGGTAGCTGATGCCCGGTGTGCCGGCCATCGCCTCCACCAGCGCCACGGTGCTGGTGCCATCACTCGGGTACAGCACGGTGGAGCCGTGCACCGCCCGCATCATCGCCAGGTCCTCCAGCGCCATCTGCGAGGGGCCGTCCGCGCCGATCTCCACGCCCGCGTGCGATCCGGCAAGCCGCAGGTCCACGCCGGAGATCGCGCCCATCCGGATGAAGTCGTAGGCGCGGGTGAAGAACGCGGCGAAGGTAGACGCGAATGTCAGGTAGCCGCGGACGGCGATCCCGGTGGCCGCGGCCACCAGTTGCTGTTCGGCGATGAACATCTCGAAGTAGCGGTCAGGGTAGGCGTGCGTGAACTCGGTGGCGAAGGTCGAGTTGCTGACCTCACCATCCAGCACGACAATGCGGTCGTCACGCGCACCGAGGGCGACCAGCGCGTCGCCGTAGGCCTTCCTGGTGGCGACCTTTTCGCCGACGGCGTACTCCGGAGACGTCGCGCTCGGTGTGGCGTGCGAACCGGGCTCCGGCGGCAACGTGGCGGGCTTTTCCGGTACCGGACCCGGTTCGGCCGGCTCCGGCACCGGGCCGCGGAGCACCAGGTTGCGCACGCCGCCCAGTTCGGCGATCGCGCGCTCGGCCATGTCCAGCGGGAGCGGCTTGCCGTGCCAGTCGTCCTTGTTCTCGACCTCGGAGAAGCCCCGGCCCTTGATGGTCTTGGCCAGGATCACCGTGGGCTGGCCGCCCGACGTGTCCGCCGCGGCGGCCATCGCCTCGTCGATGGCCGCCAGATCATGCCCGTCGACGGTCAGTACCCGGGCACCGAACCCCTCCATGCGGCGCTGGTACCCCTCGAGATCCCAGCCGAGATCGGTTTGCCCGCGCTGCCCGAGCCGGTTGATGTCGGCGATCGCGATCAGGTTGGACAGCTTGTAATAGGAGGCCTTGTCGAAGGCCTCCCAGATGGAACCCTCGGCCAGTTCGCTGTCTCCGCACAGCACCCAGACCCGGTAGGGAAGCCGGTCCAGGTACTTGCCTGCCAGCGCGACCCCGGCACCGTCGGGCAGCCCTTGCCCCAGCGAGCCGGTGGCGACGTCAACCCATGGCAGTACCGGGGTGGGATGGCCCTCCAGCCGCTGGCCGAAGCGCCGGTAGCCGTTGAGCAGCTCATCTTCGGAGACGACCCCGACGGCCTTGAAGACCGAGTACAGCAGCGGGGACGCGTGGCCCTTGGAGAAGATCAGGTGGTCATTGACCGGCAGTCGCGGCTCGTCCCAGTCGTAGTGCAGGTGCCGGGTGAAGAGCACCGCGAGCAGGTCGGCGGCGGACATACTCGACGTGGGATGACCAGATCCGGCGCTTGTCGAGGAACGGACCGAGTCGACCCGCAACTGCGCGGCCAGTTCCGCGACGGTGTCCAGGCTGATCGTGGATGCGGGTTCGGTCGCGGTCATGCACAGACTCCCTCATGTGGCTTAGTTCCCGGCTGATTGCCGAAGCACCACCGTGCGTTCTGATAGAGACATTTTTTGAATCAGAACTGACAGTGGTTCGACACCCGGTGATGCGTATTTGCTGACGCACTCTTCGGCCCTGCCCGCCGAGGACCGTCTTACACATGTCTCGGTGCCTTGGTATGGCTGTAAGCTGCGTAAATATCGTGAAGTACCTGCATTTCGGGCAATAGCGCGTCCTCGCCCGCAACCGGGGTAGAGGGTCTCATATGCCGACTGGCAGGACAGATGCCAACGAGAGCGACCCGGCGGGCCGGGCCGTGCGGGACTGGTGGCGGTGGTGGCGCACCTTGCTGCCGTTCATCGTCAAGCCGCTGCGCCGCGGCGTGATCTTGTTCGTGCTGTTGCTGGTCATCGAGTACCTGGTGGTGCCCGAACTTGTCGGCGCCGGCAAGGACCTCAACCTGATCGGCCGGGTCAACGCCGGCTGGGCGGCGGCAGGCGTGATCGCGGAGGGCTTGTCGCTGTTCTGCTACGGGCTGCTGACCCGGGTGCTGCTGGCGCCGGAGGGCCGCCCGAGCCTGTCCCGGCTATTCCGCATCGACCTGACGGCCGCGGCGATCGCGCACGTGATCCCGGCCGGTTCGCTAGGCAGCGCCGGTGTCGGATACCGCCTGTTCACCGCCGAAGGCATCAAGGGCAACGAGGCCGCGGTGATGATGGCCACCAAGGGTCTGGGCTCCACCCTGGTGCTGAACGTGCTGCTGTGGCTCTCGCTGGTCATCTCCATACCGCTGGCGTGCCACCGTTTCGGCGATGATGGCGCTCGCCAAGCCGCACGGATAGCGATTAACCTGTTCATAGTTCCGGCTTCCGGAATTGGTCTTTCGTCTGAGCTCGGCCGCGCTGCATGAGCGGCCTGGAAGGATCACCCGGTGCCCAGGACCGATGTCAGGGCGTGGTTCAGCCAAGCGGCGGCGGTCTCGGGGGAGTCGGGGGCGCTGACGTGGCGAGCGGCCACGTAGAGATCGGGGCGGACCAGCAGGGCGCCCCCGTCTGAGATCTCGCGCAGCTCGGCCCAGGTGCCGTAGGGATCTTCGATGGGTTCGCGGGGGCCGATCGAGACCGCGCTGACAGGCAGGCCGGTCCGCTCGGTGAAGGCCGCGGCGGCGTCGAGCCAGGCTTGGCCGCCGATGCCGGTCCAGAGGCTGAAGGCACCGTGGCCGGCCAGGTCCAGCGTCGAGACGCGGTGCCCGGCGCGGGTGACCCAGGTGTGCGGGAGCTTGGCGCCTGGCCACGTCGTGGGCTGGGCGTAGAGCTCGGCGTCGCGGGTGAACGCGGGCATGGCGGTTCCGTCGGGGACGACGGCCGACGAGGCGTAGCGGTGGTTGTGCTCGACGCCGTGCGCGTCAAACTCGTAGGCCTTGTAGGCGATAGCCTCGCGGAGGTTTTCCCTGATCTTCTCGCCCTCCGGGCCGGCGGCGACGCGGAGCGCGAGCTGCTGGTTCAGCTTGTCGACGTCCGAGGTGTCGTCGACGCCCAGGGCGGCGACGATGCGCCCGGTGTCGGCGATGCTCTGGTTGGCGCGCTCGACGATCTGGCGGGCGATCGGGGCCCGCTCGGCGTCGTATGACTCGAGCAGGGACGGCGCCGCCCAGCCCTGGATGACGGCGTGCAGCTTCCAGGCCAGGTTGTAGGAATCCTGAATGGAGGTGTTGGACCCTAGGCCGTTGGTCGGCGGGTGCCGGTGCACGGCGTCGCCGACGCAGAAGACCCGGCCGCGGGCGATGGTGGTCGCGAAGTGGTGGTTCACCGTCCAGGGCAGCCGGGAGGTGACACGCATCTCGAAGTCGTCGGTGCCGACTAGCTTCACGGCCAGCTCGCGAGCGAACTCGTCGGTGATCTCTGGCGGCCCGGCCGCCGCCTCGTAACCCCACATGAGCATCCACTCATGCCACGGCTTGATCATCCGCAGCACGCCGAGCCCGACGCCCTCTTTCTCGGCGCCTGGCTGCAACATCCAGTACAGGACCGACGGGCGGTGCGCGACGAAGCGGCCGAGATCGGCCTCGAAGATGATATGCAGCGCGCCGCCGACGGCACCTGGACCCTCGAAGGGCAGGCCGAGATCGGCCGCCACCGCGCTCCGCGCCCCGTCGGCGCCGACGAGGTACTTCGAGCGGATCGCGTACACCGCCCCGGTTAGCCGGTCTTTGACCTGGGTGGTCACGCCGGACTCGTCCTGCACGTGCGAGAGGTACTCGGTGTCGAAGCGCACCTTGGCCCCGCGGGCCTGGGCGGCCTGCATCATCACCGGTTCGGTGATGGTCTGCGGCGCGTCCAGCATGGTGCACGGGCTCTGCAGCTCGTAGTCGGCGTGCCGGCGGGTGTCGGTGCCCCACGACGGAATCCGGCCGAGCTCGTCACCGGCCAGGCTGGTGCAGAAGGTCGTGTTGCCCATGAGCTCCCAGGAGGTGGCCTCGCGCATCAGCCGTTCCTCCAGGCCCATGTCGCGCAGCGTCTCCATGGTGCGCTGGTTGGTGATGTGCGCGCGGGGCGTGTCCGACAGCTGCCCGTACTTGGTGACTACCAGGGACTGGGTGCCGTAGGTGGCCAGGAAGAGCGCGGCCCCGGCACCACCGGGCCCGGATCCGACGATCAGGACGTCGATGTCCACCGCGGGTTCGTCGTTGCTCATGATGTACCCCTTCCGCCTGCCCGGCTTGGTGCCGACGCGACCCGGAGGTCGAGCGGACAAATGTACGCATAGCGGCGCTGGGAGTTACGATGCCGGTGCGAACTGCGGCTGTCAAGGCGTACTTACGCGTAGGCCACCTCT
>DASXDG010000285.1:0-6375 GCA_036490795.1 Streptosporangiaceae bacterium | reverse complement strand
GTGTAGGGTTGCGCGAAATGCGTACTGAGATAGTGACAAGGCTGCGCGAAGCGGGCTGTGTCTTCGCCGAGGACGAGGCAGAACTGCTGATGTCGGCGGCGCGGACACCCGAGGAACTCGGTGAGATGGTCAGCCGCCGGGTTACCGGACTGCCGATCGAGCAGATCGTCGGCTGGGCGGACTTCTGCGGGCTGCGGATCGCGGTGGAGCCCGGCGTGTTCGTGCCCCGTCGCCGCACCGAGTTCCTCGTCGAGCGGGCGGTCGCGTTGGTCCGTCCGGGCGACGTGGCCGTCGACCTGTGCTGCGGGGCCGGCGCGATCGCGGCCGCGCTGTGCGCCGCCGTGCCCGGGCTGGAGGCGTACGCAGCCGACATCGACCCGGTGGCGGTGCGCTGCGCACGCCGCAACGTTCCCGGCCAGGTGTACGAGGGCGACCTGTACGATCCGCTGCCGGAGAGCCTGCGCGGACGGGTCGCCGTGCTGACCGCGAACGTGCCCTACGTGCCAACAGGGGAGATCGCCCTGCTTCCCGCCGAGGCCAGGACGCACGAACCGCTGGCCGCGCTGGACGGCGGGACGGACGGCCTGGAAATCCTGCGCCGTGTCGCCCGTGGCGCGCCTGACTGGCTTGCTCCCGGCGGTCATCTGCTGATCGAGACCAGCGAGCGCCAGGCAGCGCTCGCCGTCGAGGCATTCGCCGGCCTCGACGCGCGGATTGCCCGTTCGGCTGAACTCGGTGCCGTGGTCGTCATCGGGCGCGCGGGTCGCTGAGGCCACCGCGCGGCAAGGCAGGACCAGGCGTCGTGCCTGCGCGATATGTTTTGGGGATGGCTAACGGGAACGGGCTGGCGTCGGTCGATCACATCGTGGTGCTCATGCTGGAAAACCGGTCGTTCGGCCACATGCTGGGCTACCTGTATCCGGGCAACGTCACGCCGTCGGGGCAGCCGTTCGAGGGGCTGGCCGGCACCGAGTCCAACCCGGACTCGAACGGCCAGCCTGTCGCCGTGTTCCCGATCGAGCCGGCCACGGCCAACGCCTGGAACATCGTCTCCGGCACGACCGCGAATGACATCATGGGCTGCTATTCGCCCGCGGCGCTGCCCGTGCTGTCCGCCCTGGCCAAGGGGTACGCGGTGCGCCACCAGTGGTTCTGCTCGGTACCGACCCAGACCCTGCCGAACCGCGCGTTCAGCTGCGCCGCGACCAGCCAGGGGCACATGGATCCGGTCGCGAGCCCATCCGTCGGCACGATCTCTCACCTCGAGCAGGTGCGGGAAGAACTGCAATCCCGCGAGTCACCGACGGGGCCGGCGGCTTGAGCCTGGACCGCAGGTGGCTCCTGGCGGCTTACGGGGTCTTCACGGCCTACGCCGCCATATTCGCCGGACTGTCCGGCGGCACGGACCGGATCTGGGCGACCTGGGCGGCGTGCGGCTACGCGCTCGGCACGCTGCTGCTCTGCTGGCGGCGCACTGGTGCTGCCCTCGCCGTCTCGCTCGCGCTCGCCGTGGTCGCGCCGCTGATCTGGATCACGGTGGTCTCCCCGTTCGCGGACGGCATCGTCGTCATCCACCGTTCGGCGGACCTGCTGCTGCACCACGGCTCGCCGTACCTGCCGAAACAGCAGCTCACCTCCTATCTCTCCTACAACCCGTACCTGCCGCTGATGGCGCTGTTCGGGCTGCCGCACGCGGCTGGCCTGCACGGGTTCGCCGGGAACGCCGGCGTGTGGCTGGCCGCCGGCTCGGTCGTCGTGCTCGCCGCGGCGTTCTGGGTGGCCGCGCCCGAAGGGCCCGCCCCAGAAAAGACAGAACGTGGCGAGCTCGCGCTGCGCGGCGCCGCGATCGCGGTGGCGTCCCCGGTAATCGCGCTGAACCTCGCGGTGATCACGACAGACCCGCCAGTGCTCGCATTCATGTTGCTGTCGCTCGCGCTGTCCGCGCGCCCAGGCCGGAGCCGGACGATATGGGCCGGTGTCGCGATGGCCGCGGCGTGCGTACTGAAGGACACCGCCTGGCTCGCGATACCGGTCATGGCCGCGATGTACTGGTCGAGAGCTGGCTGGCGCGCCGCTGCGCGGTTCGTGGCGGCGCTGCTGGTCGCCGCGCTCGTCCTGATCGCTGTGCTGGCACCGGCCACCTTGTACAAGGCCTCCGCGATGGCCGCGATGATCAGGGACACCGTGCTGTTCCCGCTGGGACTGACCACGTACAAGACACCGGCCGGGAGCCTGCTGCCCGGGCACCTGCTGACCAGCATGGGCACGGCCGGGCACGTGCTGTCGGTCGGGCTGCTGGGTGTGGCCGGGCTAGCGGTGGCGATATCGCTGTTCGTCTGGCCGGTGCGCGATGTCCGCGCGGCGGCGTGGCGGATGGCCATCGGGCTGACGCTGATGTTCGCCCTCGGCCCCGATGTGCGCTTCGGCTACTTCATCTACCCGCTAGGCCTGCTCGGCTGGCTCGCGCTCACCCGCCCGGAGGTGCCCGGCCCGCCCGCCGAGCCGCCGATGGGCACGACGATCAGGAACGCAGTTCGTCGACGACGGTCAGCAACCGCCGGAGCAGCGGACGCAGCGGCGGAAACCACGCCAGCTTGACGACCCGCTCTGCTAGCGGCGCGGTGAGGTCGATCAGCCGGTACGTCTTCGCGCAGTCAGGTGAGGTGTCGTGCACCCAGTACAAGACGATGCCGAGGGAGTAGAGCCAGAGCAGTTCGGGTAGCCGTCCGCGCAGCATGGCCGGGACGCGGATGCGGGCCCCGGCGATGACCTCCGCATACAGCGTGATGGCCGCGGTCCTGGTCAGGGAGGACTCCTTGCTGAACGGGCTGAGCGGGCTCGTCGGCTCGGCCGCGTACTTGTACAGCTTGGCCGCGAACGCGTGATAGGGCGCCTGGGTATCGATCAGCGCGCGCAGCACGCCGCCGAGGCGGCGGCCGAGGCTGGTCTGCGCGTCCAGCACTGGCCGGCACGCCATCTCGTGATCGGCTTGATTGCGCGCGTAATACTCCAGGATGAGCTCTTCTTTCGAGCTGAAGTAGTAGTACGCGTTTCCGGTGGCCACGCCGGCCGCTGTCGCGATCGCGCGCATGGTCGTCGCCTCGTAGCCGTTCTCCCGGAACAGGCGCAGCGCCGCCTCGACGATCGCGGTGCGGGTCTGCTCGCCTTTGGTGCTGCGCTGCTGTTCGGGATCGGCTCCGGCTTCCCGTGCCATGGCAGCCACTGTACGGTTGGCGCCGCCGTCGTTTCCTGGCTTCGCGAAGGTTCACGGTGAGTGCACGCGGAACCCGGCTCTCCCGCTGTTGAACACGTTCAATTCTCGTCTTCGGCGGTATTCTGCCCGTACGCGCGGACGAGTTCGGTCAGCGCGCGGATCTCCGCGGTCAGTGCCACGCGTCCGGACCGGGTGATGCTGACCCAGGTGCGCGGCCGGCGGCCAGAATATCCCTTCTCCACCTGGATCAGCCCTGCCTGCTCGAGTACTCCCAGGTGCCGGGAGAGATTGCCGGCGGTGAGCCCGAGTGCTTCGCGCAAGTAGCCGAACTCGGCACGCTTGGCTTCGGACGTGATCGTCAAGATGCCCAGCCGGTGCCGCTGATGGACGGTCTCGTCTATGCCGCTGGTCGGATGTTCCGCACCGATCTCGCTCACGCCACCGGGCTCCTCGCGCTGCTCAACGTCGTCCTGCCGGGCCGCTGTGGCACGAAGGCGCCAGCCCCGGCGACGAGCAGGATCAGCGCGGGCAACGCGATGTTCGGCAGGGCCTGGTCGCCAGGCGACGGCGTCCAGTCCATCCGCTGGGTGAGGTTGCTGATGTCATACAGGCTGGCCAGCAGCGCCGAAGCGGCATAGATGATCGTGATCGACGCCAGCATCCGGCTCCGCTCGGCCCAGGCGAGTGCGAACAGTCCGACGGCGATCAGGACGAACGGGAACGTTCCCCTGATCGTCAGGTCGCCGGGGTATAGCACCTGCACGTGGGCGATGTTGTGCTGGGAGAGCAGCGGGATCGACGCGGCCGCGGCGGTGAGAGCCACAGTAATAACAACGACCGGCAGCGATGGTGTCTGCAGCCCGGTGTGCTGCGCGTGCCAGCGGTACCACAGGTGCGTGATCACCAGCCCGCCGAGCAGTGCGCCCAGCCAGTAGTACGCCGCCGCGTGACTGACCAGGGCAGAGGAGGTGCCGAAGTAAGGCAGTACGTCTGCGGACGAGGTCCCGCCGGCGGCCGGCTGCGCTCGGATGTAGAACGGTGTGGACACGCACGTCAGCACCCCGAACAGCACCAGCGGAAACCAGTACGCATGCCGGTCGGTCCGTGCGCGCCCCCGCAGCGCACGCATCTGCGCCAGCATGGTCGCCTGCTCAGGCTGCGGCTGTGACCGCACTGGTGCAGCGCTATCTGGCGATGACGCATCTTCTGGCAGCTCGGCTTCCGGCATCGCTGACCCTTCCTTCCCTTGGCCAGGACCACGCTACAGCCAACAGGTTTGTATTGCAAACCTGTTGCCAAAAGAGAGCAAGGAATGCGAGTCAGAACAGAAGGTGGTGTTATGGCCCGGTCTTCTGAACCGGGGCCGACGGGGTAGGGCACGGGATGGCCGGGGGAGTACCGCTGGGATCCGCGGGCGGGATGCCGGGTTCGGCAATCTCTGAGAATACTGTCCGCAGCCGTCTGTGTACTTTTGTGTTCGGCAGCAGGGTCAACGAGGACAGTGCAGTTGCGGAGCGCGCGCACGGTGACCGGGACCCGTGCGGGTGTGCCGTGATGTCACCGGGGCCCCCGTTCTGATGTGAGAGAGCTGGCGAGATCGATATGGCGGCTGCGGGTCTGGCGAGGCTGGATCTGGTGACTCATGATGATGCGCGGCCGGCGTCAGCGGCTGTGTTTCTTGAGAGTCGCACGGTGCTGTCTTACGGTGAGCTGGCCGGGCTGGTCGGCGAGGCCGAGCGGGTGCTGCGCTATGACGGCAAGGCGCTGGTGCTGTGTGCGGGGGACCGTGATGTGCCGACGCTGCTGGCTTATCTGGCTGCGCTGCGGCTGGGGCACACGGTGGCGTTCTTGTCCGCATCAGATGAGGTCCTGTCGGCGTACCAGCCTGAGTTCGTGGTCCCGGCGCCGGGCTCGGAGGCCGGGCTGTCCGAGCGGGGTTACCGTCCGGCCGGGGAACTGATTGCTGGTGCGACGGTGTTCCGGCGGGACAGCCGGGCGGCCGGTGAGATTTCCGGTGAGTTGTACGGTGATCTGGCGTTGCTGCTGGGTACGTCGGGGTCGACGGGCAGCCCCAAGACGGTGCGGCTGTCGTATCCGGGGCTGGCGGGCAATACCGCGGCCGTGATCGGGGCGCTTGGCATTACCGCGGCTGAACGGGCTCCGCTGACGCTGCCGGTCACGCATGCGTACGGGTTGTCGGTGCTGAACTCCCATCTGCTGGCGGGCGCGGGAGTCGTGCTGGGCGGCGGGTCGCCGTTGTCGCTGGCGACGTGGGACCTGCTGGTCCGTTCGGGTGCGACGTCGTTCGCGGCGGTGCCGACGACGTATGCGGGGTTCGGCCCCGCGCATGCCGCCTTGCTGGGCCGCAGCATGATCCGCACGATGACCCAGTCGGGGGCGCGGCTGGGTGATGACCTGACCATGCGGCTGGTCCAGATGATGGACCAGCGCGATGGCCGGTTCTTCGTGATGTACGGGCAGACGGAGGCGACGTCCCGGATCGCCCGACTGGACCCGGATGAGCTGCCGGGGCGGCTGGGGTCGGTGGGTACCGCGGTGCCGGGCGGCACCATCACGATCGAGCCGGCGCCGGTCCGGGCGCGGGCGGTGCCCGGTGAGGGCGCGGTCCGTTACCGCGGTCCCGGTGTGATGCTGGGTTACGCGGCAGACCGGGCCGACCTGTGCCGGGGCGCGGAGGTGGATGTCCTGGACACCGGTGATCTGGGGTACCTGCGTGAGGGATACCTGTACCTGACCGGGCGGGCCAAGCGGATCGTCAAGGTCCTCGGCGTCCGGACGAGCCTGGATGACCTGGAGGCCATGGTGGAGCGGCCGGGGCATCCCGCCGCGGTGATCTGCGGCACCGACGACGTGGTGCACCTGGTCGGGGAGGGTGACGCGTCCGTGCATGAACAGCAGCGCCGGCAGCTGGCCGAGTCGCTCGGGGTACCGAGCCGGCACGTGGTCTTCCGGCCCGTCGACTGTCTTCCCCGGACCCCGGGCGGGAAGGTCGATTACCGGGCGCTGGCGGCGGTTGCTGATCCGGATGGCGGGCCGGGGTGATGGGGCTGGCGTGCTGGCGGGAGCTGGCGGATGGGGGCGGGGATCTGGTTGCGTGCCTGGATTTCCCGGGGACGCGGGCGGAGGCGGGTTTCGGGGAT
>DASXDG010000284.1:0-4407 GCA_036490795.1 Streptosporangiaceae bacterium | reverse complement strand
CCCCGGTGCCTGGGTGTGCAGCTGGGGCCGCCGCCACGGGGTAACCCCGGCCGCGATGGACGAGATGATGAACGCCACGCCCATGACCGCGATGATGTTCAGCAGGTAGCTGCCCAGGCCCTGGTAGATGTTCAGGTAGTTCAGCAGCTCGACGATGACGCCGACGGTGATGGTGGCGATGACCGGCGTGTGGAACCGGTCGGAGACCGTGGTCAGCTTCTCCGGCGCGAGCCGGTCGAACGACCAGGCGAACATGTTCCGCGTGCCCATCATGAACCCGGTCGGCGTCCACCACAGGATGGCGAGCAGGAAGGTGATGGCGATAAAGGCCAGCAGCCACTGCGGGCCGGGCAGGAAGCGGACCAGGGCGGGCAGGTACGGCTGGAACGGCCCCTTCCAGCTGGACGAGCCGCCGCCGAGGCCGTCGTACACGAGCGAGCCGAAGAAGTTGAAGCCGTAGTACTTGTAGATCAGCGCGGCGGCGACGACGTAGCCGATGGCCGCGATCAGCAGCGCGCCGAGGATCGAGGTGGTGGCGGTCCGGCGGACGTTGCGGATCTCGCCCGCGAAGTACCCGGTCCACTGGAAGCCGGTGTAGACCTGGAAGCAGTAGATCATCCCGAACAGGGTGGCGCCCCAGCCGATGCCGCCGGCCGCGCTGAACCCGCCCTTGCTCGCGGTCGCGAGCACGCCCGGGACGGTGGTGCCCGAGTGCGCGGCGAAGTTGCTCGTGAAGGTACCGTGGCCGCCGATCAGCATGTCGATCAGCCACGCGATCATGCCGATCCACACGACCGCGAACAGCACCGCCATGTACTTCGCGACCACCCGCACGCCGAGGATCATCACGCCGGTGAACACGACGGTCAGGATGGTTGAGATCACCATCAGCTCGGTCTTGTCCGGCGAGGTCAGCCAGCCGGCGTTCCAGCCGGCCACGAACGCGACCGACGGCCCCATGACGCTGAGCATGTAGGTGAAGTTGAACGCGATCCAGGTCAGGAAGACGAACGTCAGCGAGAAGTTCGTAAAGAAGCCAAGGAACGGGTTGAGCGTTCGCGACACCCAGACGTAGTCACCGCCTGACCTCGGCATGATGATCGTGAAGTAGAGGTAGACGAGGCCGCAGGTCGCCACCAGGGGCGTGGCGAGCAGGAACGACACCAGCATGTTCGCATGCGGCCAGAACGTCGGGGTGAAGGCCATCACCTCGGTGATCCCGACCGGGATAAGCACCGCCGAGAAGACCAGGTTGAAGGCGTCGAACGCGCTCAGCTCGCGTACGAGGCCGGTGGCGTTCCTGACAAACAAATTCCTGCTGCTCGTGGGGGGCTGGGAACCCGCCCGTGCTCCTGCGGTGGCCACTGCATTCTCCTGTCTGTGGCTGATGAATCAGTGATGAGTGGACGCCAACGTGGACGGTGCGGCCGTTGACCGCACCATGATCACGCAATTGTCGGGCAGCAAGATTTCGTGGTCAACTAGAGGGTCGGTGCGGAGGGGGCGTTAGACGGCCCCAGCGGCTGAAGTGCCGTCGTAGCAGACGTTCCCGAGCGATGCGCCGTTTACATAGAAGCAGTTGAATTCGCTGGCTGGTGTCCTTGATGGAGCGTTTGCTGAAATATTCAGTACAGTCAATCTATGTAAACGCAATGCCTGTTCAATCAAGTGTTCGAATAGATTTACGGATGACGATATTAGCAGGTCAGTAATCATCGCGGTACTGATAGCCTATTGCCAGCAAGTTTCGAAAATAACGGTCCGGTATCTCGTGCTGAACCGGCTCATAGCAGGGGCGGAGAATCAGTAGTAAGAACTAAGAAGTCTGAGCTGATGCACGGGTTTTGCGTGCCGGAAGTCACAGGGGTGACTGCATGGAGGTACCAAGTTCCGCCGGCCAGGGACCTCCGCGCAGCGCCGGTCGCTCGATCGGGTCCTACTTCGCCGCCAGGCTGGCGGTGCCCGCCGTGTGCCTGGTGCTCGTCTGGGCCGCCGTGGCCGGCGCCGTGTTCGCCGGCGCGCTGCGCCACGTCATCCACCCGTCCGGGCACCGTGCGCTTATCGAGGCGGTGGTGGTGGCCGGGGCTGGACTCGTCATCGCCTTTGCCATAATCGCGCTCATCTGGGCATTCGCCCGCCGGCTAGCCAGGGAGGCCGGCGGCCTCGCGGCGACCGCCCGCCATCTCGCCGACGAGCAACTGCCGCAGGCCGTGGCCCGGCTGCGCGACGGCGCCGGGGCGGAGACGGTAACCAAGCAGGCGACCAGGCAGCCACAGCCCAGGATCGCGGAGTTCGCCGCGGTCACCGCGGCCCTGGCGAGCATGCAAAGCACCGCGACCGCGGCGGCCGCGTCCGAGGCGCGGCTGCGCGGCGGCTTCCGGCAGGTGCTGACCAGCCTTGGCCGGCGGAACCAGTCGCTGCTGCTGCGCCAGCTTCGCATCCTCGACACGCTTGAGCAGCAGGCGGCAAGCCCGGCCGCGCTCGCCGACCTGTTCGCGCTCGACCACCTCACCACCCGGATGCGGCGCCACGCGGAGAGCCTGACGGTGCTGTCCGGCGCACCCGCGGCCAGGCCGCGGATCGGCCCGGTTTCTGTCGTTGACGTCATCCGCGCCGCCGTGGCGGAAACCGAGGACTACAAGCGGGTCGTCGTCCGCACGGAAACGGAAGAGGTAGTGGCGGCGTCCGCGGTCAACGACATGATCCACCTGCTGGCCGAGCTGATCGAGAACGCGACCCTGTTCTCGCCGTCGGCCACCCGGGTCGAGGTCAGGGCCGAGCGGGTCGCGAACGGCTTCGCCATCGAGGTCGAAGACCGAGGCCTTGGCATCGCCCCCGACCAGCTCACCGAGCTGAACGCGCGGCTCGCGAGCCCGCCCGACTTCGACATCGTGGACGCTGACCGGCTCGGGCTCTTCGTCGCGGGCCTGCTGGCCGCCAGGCACGGCGTGGAGGTGTCGCTCACCCCGTCGCCCTACCGGGGGACCAAGGCGATCGTGCTGTTGCCGGACGAGCTTGTGCTGGCAGGCGCCGACGCCGACGGCCCCGGTGGAACGGCCAGGCTGCGCGCCACGAACGCGCTTTCCCTGGTCGGCGTGGCCGCGTCGCCCGAGCTGCCGGAACCGAGACAGGGGGAAGGCGATGTCGGCGGGCTGCCCGGAACCACCTTCCACGGCCTGCCGCGCCGCGTCCGGCCGGACAAGCAGTCGCAGCAGCCAGAGCAGGACCACCAAGGCGGCCACGCCCGCGAGGCCGCGCCCACGGACGCGCCCGCGCCAGACGACGCGCGGCGGCTCGCCGCGTCGCTGCAGCGAAGCTGGCACAGAAGCCGGGCCGACGATGACACCGCCGATGACGACCCTGTCGAGGCCGGCGAGCCGGATGGCAGCCAGCGCGGCGGATGGGCGCCCGGCAGCGGCGGATGGGCGCCGGACAATGAGGAGGAAGCGTAATGACTGGTGAGGAGGGCGCGGGCGAGCGAGATCTCGCGTGGCTGCTCGACGACCTCGCGTCGCGCGTCAAGGACTTCACGCGAGCCGTCATCTTGTCGAGGGACGGACTGCTGCTCGCGGCGTCCAGGGACCTGTCCAGGGAGGAAGCGGAGCACCTGGCGGCGGTCGCCGCTGCCCTGCAGAGCCTCGCGACGGGCACCGGGGAGCGCTTCAAGGCGGGCGGTGTCAGGCAGACGGTCATCGAGCTTGAGCAGGGGCTGCTGTTCGTGATCGCGGCGGGCGAGGGCAGCTGCCTCGCGGCGCTCTGCCCGGGGGACGCGGACGCGGGCATGGTCGCGTACGAGATGGCGATGCTGGTCAAGCGGGCCAGGCCGCACCTGGTGTCACACGCGCGGTTCCCGACAAGCACCACCGCGGCAGGGGAGTGAGCGCGGTGCCGCCACCCGACAGCTATCCCCCGTGGGGACGACCCCCCGTACCCCCCGGTGCCGGCACGGGCGGGCCTGATCGCAAAAACCGCGATCGTATCAGGCCCGACCGCGCCGACGAAGGTCCCCAGGCGGGGCGCCCCGGACGGTGGGTCCGCCGGGATTCCGGTCCCGTCGTGCGCCCCTATGCGGTGACCGGCGGCAGGACCGAGCCGGCGGACGGCGAGGTGCTCGACGTGATCGCCGTGGTCGTCGCCATGCCAGGCGGCGACGCGGAGGACGACGACCTGCAGCGCCGCACGCCGGAGCACCGCAGGATCCTCGCCCTGTGCCAGCGGCAGGCCACGGTGGCCGACATCGCCGCGGGCACCGGCCTGCCCCTCGGCGTGGTCCGTGTCCTGCTCAGCGACCTGATCCTGTCCGGTGCCGTCACCGTGATCAGGCAGCGGTCGGCGGGCCTCCGCCCAGGCAACGACGTGCTTCAGGAGATACTCAATGGCCTTCGTGCCCTCTGATCCCGCCAGCGA
>DASXDG010000283.1:0-13490 GCA_036490795.1 Streptosporangiaceae bacterium | reverse complement strand
CATGGTTTTCTACCGCGTTGGACAAAATTACCGTGCTAATCGCTCCGGGCTGGTTCCGGCTCGTGCCCGGCTGGTTCCGGCTCGTGCCCGGCCCGGTTCCGGCTCGTGCCCGGCCGGCTCCCGGCTCGTGCCCTGTCCGCTCGCCCCGGCTGGCTCCGCGCCGCGCCCGCCCGGCTGGCTCCGCGCCGCGCCGTGCCCGGCTGGCTTCGCGCCGCGCCGTGCCCGGCTGGCTCCGGCCCGCGCCACGAGAGCGGCTCGCCGGCCAGTGGCCCGCCAGCGGACGGGCCACCAGCCGGTGCCGCCGGCCAGCCAGCTGACCAATAGCCAGCTGGCCGGCGGCCAGCGCCGTCGGGTTTAACCGACGGGCAGGCAGCCAATGGGGAGACAACTGGGTAACGCGGCCGGGGAGCCGCCATCGCTGGGCGCGACGGGCGGCGGGCTGCCGCCGGACGAGGTCGGTGTCGGGGACGACGTCGGCGTGGCGCCGTTCTGGACGTAGATCGTGACGATGGAGCCCTTCGCCACGGTGGTGCCCTGGCTCGGCACCATGTTCCACACGGTGCCGTTCGCGTACTGTGTCGGTCCGGTGGTCTGCACGACCTTGACCTGGAATCCGTCCTGGCTCAGGATCTGGGAGGCGGCGGCCTGGCTCGCGCCGATGACGTTCGACGGCAGCTGGAGGCCACCACCGCAGACGGTGATCGTCACCGTGGAGTTCTGCGATACCTGGATGCCGGCCTTTGGATTCTGGTCGGTGACCTGGTTGGCCGTGCCGGTGCAGGTCGGGCTGCTCTTCGTGGCGTACTGGAGGCCCTTACTCTGCAGAGTTGCCTCGGCGGTGGTGGCGGCCTGCCCGATCAGCGGCGGCACGGCCACCTTCGGCGCGCCGGTGGACTCATACAGTGTGACGCGGGTCCCCGACGCCACCTTGGTTCCCTCGCCGGGGTTGGTCTGGTACACGGTCCCCTTGTTGTACTGACTGCTCGACCCTTGCACGACCTGGTACTTCAGGTCCGCCGCGGTGACCTCCTGCTCAGCCCGGGCCACCGGCAGGCCGACGACCAGCGGGACCGAATTGCCGCTTCCGCTGCCGAGCAGATAGTAGGCGCCGCCGCCGACAACCGCGGCCACCACGATGAAGCCGAGCAGCCACGGGATCCAGCGACGTCCGCCCCCGCCATCACGGGTGGCCGGGCGGCGGTCATAGCCGTCGTAACCGTCGTCGTAGTTGACCGGGGGGATGCTGGTGGTGGCCCCGGCCATCATGGTGTCCGAGCCCATCTGCCTGGTTCGCGGCCCGTAATTGTCCAGCCGGGTCGGCTGCGCCGCGGCGAGCGGCATGCCCTGCGCGGCGCGCTGCAGGTCCGCGCGCATCTCGGCGGCGCTCTGGTAGCGGTCCGCCGGGGACTTGGCCATCGCCTTGAGCACGATCGCGTCGGCCCAGCGGGGGATGTCCGGGTCGACCCTGGACGGCGGGACCGGGTTCTCCCGCACATGCTGGTAGGCGATCGCGACCGGTGAGTCACCGGTGAACGGCGGCCGCCCGGTGAGCAGTTCGTACAGCAGGCAGCCGGCCGAGTACAGGTCGCTGCGCGCGTCCACCCGGTCGCCCCTGGCCTGCTCCGGCGAAAGATACTGCGCGGTGCCGATCACCTGGGCGGTCTGGGTCATCGTGGCCTGGGCGTCGCTCATCGCCCGGGCGATGCCGAAGTCCATGACCTTGATGTCGCCATTGCGGGTCACCATGACGTTGCCTGGCTTGATATCGCGGTGCACGATGCCGGCCTGATGGCTGTACTCGAGTGCCCGCAGCACGCCGTCGATGATCTCCAGCGAACGCTCGGGCAGCAGCCGGTGCCCCTCCTGGAGCAGGTCCCTGACCGTCCGGCCGTCCACGAACTCCATCACGATGTACGGCACGGGGACCCCGGTGGCCATGTCCTCGCCGGTGTCGTAGACGGCCACAATCGACGGGTGGTTCAGCGAGGCGGCAGACTGCGCCTCGCGGCGGAACCTGGCCTGGAAGGTCTGGTCCCTGGCAAGGTCGGTGCGCAACGTCTTGATTCCCACGATCCGGTCCAGCCGGATATCGCGGGCCCGGTATACCTCGGCCATGCCGCCGCGCCCGACGACCCCGTCGAGTTCGTAGCGGCCGCCTAGCAGCCGGGGCTGTGTCATGTCTCGCACTGTGCCAAACCACCCTGCGTTGTTGCTGTCATCATCGGGCCTCAGCGGCCATTGTTATCAACTCGTTGAGGTTGACGCCGTCGAGGTTGGAGCCGGCGTCGAGGTCGGAGCCGGAGTGGACGTGGGAGTCGGAGTGGACGTAGGAGTCGCGCTGGTAGTCGGGCTAGCCGTCGGTGATGGTGGTGCCGATGTAGCCGCTTGTGTGGGAGTGGACGGGGGAGCCGAGGAGTGAACTGGCCTGACCTTCTTGTGCCTGGTCGAGGGAGTCGCCGACGGCCCCAGCGAACTCGGTGAGGAGCACGCGGCGGCCAGGCCGAGAGAATCACACGACGTAGGCGTGGCCCTCCCTGGACCGGTTGAGGTCGGGTTGTTCACGTCATCCACCGAGGTGCCCCTTGTGGTGCCGGTGGACTTGTTCATCAGGTCGCCGCTCAGGTAGAAGCTGACGCCAGCGGCCAGGGCGCAGATGAGCACGGTTAGCCCGGCGGCCAGCAGCGGACGGCTGGCGCGGGATCGGCCGCGGGAGGGAGCACGCCGAGTTCGTTCTGGTAGATAGGGGTTGTCCAGCCGAGACGGCGTGGTAGCGGCCGCGGGAAGATCAGCCCGGGTCAGGCCGGCGCTCACCGCTGCGGGGCCGGTCAGATCCGGCCGCGGCATGTCCAGCCTGGTCTCGTCCCCGCGCGGCAGGTGGCCGGCGACCGGCTCAGACTCGGCGTGGCCGAGCATGATGGCCTCGCGCAGGACATTGGCGCGGTCGGCGACCACCCGGGCACTGGACGGCCGCTGGTCCGGTGTCTTGGCCAGCATGGCGTTCACCAGCTCGACCACCGACGGCGCGACGTCCGGCGGCAGCGGCGGTACCGGGTCGTGCTTGTGCGCGTAGGCGATGGCCAGCGGCTCACGTGCGGTGAACGGCGGGCGCCCGGCCAGGCACTCGAACGCGACCACACCGAGCGAATAGATGTCGGAAGAGGCGGTCACCGGGGCGCCGGTCGCCTGCTCAGGCGACACGTACATGGCGGTGCCCATCACCATGCCGGTCTGGGTCAGGTGCGAGGCCTGGCTGGCCCGGACGGCGGTCGCGATGCCGAAGTCGGTGATCTTCGCGGTGCCGCCGGGCGCGATCAGGATGTTCCCCGGCTTGATGTCCCTGTGCACGATCCCGGCCTGGTGCGCGGCGTCGAGAGCGAGCGCGGCCTGGCTGACGATGTCCAGGGTGGCGTCGGCGGAAAGGCGGCCGTTGCGGGCTAGGATCGCGGACAGCGGGTCTCCGTCGACCAGCTCCATGACCAGGTAGGCGCCGCCGTATTCGGTCGATTCACCGTAGTCGTAGACCCGGGCGATGCCTGGATGAGACAGGCTCGCCGCGTACCGGGCCTCGGCGCGGAATCTGGCCAGCGACGACTCGTCGCCTGCCCGGACAGTCGGCAGCAGCTTGACCGCCACCCGGCGGTTCAGCAGCTGGTCGAGCGCGCGCCAGACTTCGCCCATGCCGCCGGCCGCGATGCGGTCGGTCAGCCGGTAACGTCCGGCCAGCAGGTAATCGGTCACCCTATCCCCAGGGTCTTCAGGTAAGCCTTGATGACCTGCACTGCGATCGGTGCGGCCGCGGTGGCCCCGTAGCCTCCGCCTTGAATTATGACGCCCACGGCTATCTTCGGGTTGCCGTACGGCGCGAAGCATGTGAAAACCGCATCTGAGGTCTTACCGTTTGAAACCCCGTTCTGGGCCGTACCGGTCTTGCCGGCGATGTTCACGCCCTCGACGCTCTGGTTGAAGTCGTAGCCGGTGCCGTCGGACTCCTGGACGACCGCCTCCATCATCTTGCCGATGCTGGTGGCCGCGTTGGCGGGTACCGCCTGGCCCAGCATCGTCGGCTGGGTGGTGGCGATTGTGCTGAGGTCACTGGCCGTGACCGACTTGACCAGATACGGGGTCATGAGGCGGCCGCCGTTGGCGACCGCCGCGGAGAGCATCGCCTCCTGCAGGGGGGTGGCCGTGTCGCTGTACTGGCCGATGGCGGAGTACGCGACCAGCGGTGAGCCCTGCGGCGCGATGGAGTACTGACTGGCCGAGACCGGCATCGGGATGTTGAGGTTCTGGTTGTTGAACCCGTATGCCTGGGCGGCGGTGTTCAGCGCGCTGCCGCCGACGTCCAGGCCGATCTTGCCGAACGTGGTGTCGCAGGACTGGGCGAACGCGGTGATGAGCGGCACCTGGCCGCTGCCGTTGCCGCACACCTCGTTGTCGTTGTTGATCAGCTGCAGGGTGGTCTGCGGCAGCTTCAGCGTGCTCGGCGAGTAGACCGGGGTCTGCTCGCTGTTGCCCGGGTTGGCGTTGAAGTACGCGGAGCTGGTCACGATCTTGAACGTCGAGCCGGGCGGGAACGTGTCATTGATCGCGTGGTTGCGCAGCGGGTTGCCGGTCTGCGCCTGAAGCTTTTTGTCGTTGGTGTTGAGCGTGTTACCGTCCTGCACGGCCAGCAGGTTCGGGTCATAGCTGGGGTAGCTGGCCATGGCCAGGATCGCGCCCGTGGACGGGTCGAGGGCCACCACGCCGCCGATCCGTCCGGTGCCCTGCAGGACGTTCTTGAGGCCGCTGTAGGCGGCCTCCTGGGCCGCCGAGTTGACCGTGACCGTAACGGTCGCGCCCTGTTGCTTCTTGCCGGTGATCAGGTCGATGAAGTTATGCACGTCGAGGGAGGAACTGTTGCCGTTCAGCGTCGAGTTCTCGGCCGCCTCGATGCCGGTCTGGGAGTACAGCGTGTCATACCCGGTCACCGGGGCGTATACGTCTGGCACCGGGTAGTAGCGCTGCCACGGGATCGAGTCGCCCTTGGGACTCGCCTTGGACCGGGCGATGACCGTGCCGTCCGCGGTGACGATCTCGCCGCGCTGGTACTGGTACTGGGCGTCGACGGCACGCTGGTTGCCCGGGTCGTCGGCCAGGCTGCTCGTCTCAAAGCCCTGCAGGTAGTTGATGTTCACCAGCAGCAGCACGAACATCACCAGGACGGCGATGGAAAGCCGTTTTAGTGCCCGGTTCACGTCAGCATCACCACCTGGGTGAGACCCTCGTCCTGGATCGGCCGTGGCGGCGGGCGCCTGGCCGTGTCGCTGAGCCGGGCCAGCAGGCCGATCAGTATCCAGCTCGCCACCAGCGACGAACCGCCCTGGGAGAGGAACGGCGTGGTGATGCCGGTCAGCGGGATCAGCCTGGAGACGCCGCCGACGATGACGAAGACCTGGAGGGCCAGCATGAACGACAGGCCGCCCGCCAGCAGCTTGGAGTACGGATCCTTCACCGCGATCGCGGTGCGCAGGCCGCGCTGCACGATCAGGCCGTAAATCAGCAGCAGGGCCATCAGCCCGGCCAGGCCCAGTTCCTCGCCGAACGCGGTGAAGATGAAGTCGCTCTGCACCAGCGGGGTGATCGACGGAGAACCCCCGCCGAGGCCCTTGCCGAGCAGGCCGCCGTTGCCCATGCCGTACAGCCCCTGCACGAGCTGGTAGGAGGGGCAGGACAGCGAGTTGATGTTGTCGAACGGGTGCAGCCAGATGCAGAACCGCTCACCGATGTGGCCGAACAGCTTGCTGGCCACGAAGGCGCCGGCGACGAACATGACGAAGCCGATCAGCAGCCACGAGGTCCGTGACGTCGCTACGTAGAGCATCGCGACGAACAGGCCCATGAAAACGGCGCTGGTGCCGATGTCGCTCTCGAAGACCAGGAGCAGCAGGCTCGCGCCCCAGGCGACCAGGATGGGCCCCAGGTCCCGTGCCCGTGGCAGGTCGATGCCGAGCACGCGGCGTCCGGCCAGGGCGAGCACGTCCCGCTTGGCGACCAGGTAGCCGGCGAAGCTCGCGGCGAGGGCGAGCTTGGCGAACTCCTCCGGCTGGATGCTGAACGAGCCGAGCGCGATCTGGATCTTCGCGCCGTAGGCGTTGGGCGGCTCGCTGATGCTGGCCGGCAGCATGGCCGGCAGCGCGATCAGGATGACCCCGACGGCGCCGAGCGTGTATGTGTACCGCTGGAGTACCCGCGGTTCCTTGACCAGCACGAGCAGGCCGATGAAGCAGCCGATGCCGATCGCGCTGTACAGGATCTGGGTGGCCGCCGCCGATGTCGGCAGGATGAGGTTTCCGGTGTTCCCGTTCCGGCCGGACTCCTGCAGCCGGTACATCATCACGATGCCCAGGCCGTTGAGCAGGGCGGCCAGCGGGAGCAGCAGCGGGTCGGCGTAAGGCGCGAACCTGCGCATCGCCACGTGTGCCCCGGCCAGCAGGACGCCGAAGACGATCAGGTACTCCACCATGCTGAACGGGAGCTTGTTGTTCAGGCCGTAGCCCACGTTGAGGAACGCGAACGCCACGATGCCCACCGCGAACAGCAGCATGGTGAGCTCGGTCCGCCGCCGGCCTTTCGGCCGCGTCCCTTCGCTGACGGCTGGCGTCGGAGCGGTAATGCTACTCACGAGGTTCCCGGCGGGAGGGTGCTCGGCAGGACGTAAGCGGCAGCCGTCGCACACTGGAAACTCGGCTTGCCGGCGGGCATCGAGCCCGGATTCCCCTTGACGGAGCTCGCGGGCTTCTTGTTAGCCTTCGCCTTCTTCAGCGCCGCCTGGTACTGCGTGTTCTTCGCTTGCCAGGCCTGCAGCGACGAGTAATAGCCCTGGCACTGCCTGACCTGGTTACCGACGTTCGTCACCGTGTGCTGAGCGTCTGCCAGGCTGCTGGCCGTGATCGTGGCGTCCACCAGCGACCGGTAGTCCGGCGGCACCTGGTCGAGCTTGATGCCGGTGTAGGTGTGCGGATGGGACAGGCTGATGCCGGCGATGGGCTGGTTGACGCCCTTGTAGATGACCACTTCGCCGTTCTTGTCGGCGCCCACGTAGTACTGGCTCTGCGTCCAGCGGTACGCGAAGAACCCGCCGGCCACGATCACGACGACGAGGACCGCCAGCGAGGTGGTCACGATCGGCCAGCGCCTGCGCCCGGTCCTGCCCCTGCGGCTGCCCCGGTGCCCGCGGCGCTGTCCGGCGGGATCCTCGGCGTCGGCGGGTCCGTTCCCGTTGACACCCGGCGGCACCATGCCGTCGGTGAGCACGGGCTGGGGTGCGGTCCTGGCCGCCCGCCCGCCGGTCATCGCGGCGAACGGGTTCGTGCCTAGCCTCGGGTCGCCCCCGTTGACCGCCGCGCCCGCCAGGATCGGGGTGCGGCTCGGCCGGGTGCTGATGTCGACGACGTCGGCCACGATGCAGGTGATGTTGTCCGGCCCGCCGCCGCGGATGGCCAGGTCGATCAGCTGCCTGGTGCACGCGTCGGGGTCGGGGATGTTGGCCAGCGTGTCGCGCAGGGTCTCGTCGCTCACCACGCTGGACAGCCCGTCGGAACACAGCAGGTAACGGTCGCCCACCTGGGCCTCGTGCACGGACAGGTCGGGCTCGGCGACCGTCCTGCCGTCAAGGGCGCGCAGCAGCAGCGAGCGCTGCGGGTGGGTGGAGACGTCGTCTTCGGTGATCCTGCCCTCGTCCACCAGCGACTGGACCAGCGTGTGATCGTGCGTGATCTGGTACAGCTCGCCTTGCCGCAGCAGGTAGCCGCGCGAGTCGCCGATGTGGCAGACCGCGGCGTGGCCGTCCGACCACAGCACGGCGGTCAGCGTGGTGCCCATGCCCTCGACCGCGGGGTTCGCCATGATCATCTGCTGCAGTCGCAGGTTCGCGGCGCCGACCGCCGCGTTGAGTTCGGCGAGCATGTCGCCGCCCGGGGCCTCCGCGTCGAGTTCGGACATCGCGCCGATCGTGACCGCGCTGGCCACCTCGCCGGCCGCGTGGCCGCCCATGCCGTCCGCGACCGCGAGCAGGCGCGGTCCCGCGTAGGCCGAATCCTCGTTTCCCTCGCGGAGCAGGCCTACGTCGGAACGGACCGCATAACGGAGTGCGAGTGTCATCTACGCAGCTCCAGGACCGTTTTGCCGATGCGGATGGGCACACCGACAGGGACCGGGGTCGGCCGGGTCACCTTTTGCCGGTCCAGGTACGTTCCGTTCGTGGATCCGAGATCCTCGACGATCCATTGGCCGTCCTGCGGGAAAATCCGGGCATGTCGGCTTGAAGCGTAGTCGTCGTTCAGTACTAGCGTGGCATCATTCGCGCGGCCGAGGGTGATCTGCTGCTGGGCGAGGTCCAGGGTGGTGCCCTTGAGTGCTCCCCCGGTCACCACCAGCAGCCGGGGCGTGCCGCGGCCGTTCTTCGACGGCCGCGGTGCCGGTGCCGGCTTGGGTGTCCGCGCCCGGCGTGGCGTGGGGATGCCGCCGAGAAGGTCCGTGCGCACGACGCCAATGGCCGCGATGACAAAAAGCCATAGCACGGCCAGGAACGCCACCCTGATGAGGGTGAGGGTCAGCTCGTTCATCCGGTGCGATGTCCTCGCCCTCTAGGCCCTACGGGCGGTCCTGCCGGAACACCAGTGTGGTGCGGCCAAGCGTGATGTGGGTGCCGTCCGTGAGCACGACCCGCCGTACCGGCTGGCCGTTCACGAACGTGCCGTTGGTGGAGCCGCGGTCCACGAGGACCACCTGGTCATTCTCGACCCGGAGCTCCGCGTGGTGTCGTGACACGCCGGGATCGATCAGGCGCAGATCGCAATCGGTGCCGCGGCCGAGCAGCGTGACGGGTGTGACCATGTCGTAGGTGCGCTGCTCGCCGCCCTGTTCGGCGGGACCGCTCACCAGGAGCCTGGGGTGCCCGGGGAAGCCCCGGCTCTGCGGCCTGGGCAGGTCGCTGCTCGGCTGCCTGATCTCGCCGCCCTCGATCGTGGAACCCCGGATGACCCCGGACCGGATCCGGAAGGTACCGGTGGTCAGGTCCGGCACGCCCTCGAAGCGCATCCGTACCGGGCCGACGAACGAGTAGCCCTGCTCCTTGGCGTAATCCCTGGCCAGGCCGGCCAGCTCCACGCCCAGGCTTTCCGCGTATACGTCAAGCCGCTCATTGTCAGACTGCGCGATCTCGACGACGAAGTCATTGGGCACCAGGGTGCGGCCCTGGGCCACGATCGCGGCACGGTCGTCCATCTCACGTTGGATGGCGGTGGCTACCTCAACCGGCTGCAGGTCTGACCTGAAGATACGTGCGAAGCCGCCCTCCACCATGCCTTCGAGCCGGCGCTCGAAACGCTGCAGGACTCCCACCGTGCCACCTCCCTTCGGATTCCTCGCATCCGATGGTATCCGGGGCGCAATAGCGCTCGCGGTCGTGCTAATCTAACTCGTCACGTCAGGGCGAGTGGCGGAACGGCAGACGCGCACGGTTCAGGTCCGTGTGTCCGAAAGGATGTGAGGGTTCAAATCCCTCCTCGCCCACACTTACCATTTTCCAGGCGGTGAAACGCCGTTAAGGCACGACAATAACCGGGCACCGGGCGTGCCGGGCGAGCCAGCCAGGCACAGATCCCACGAGCCGGCGCCAGAAGTGGGCGGGAGCCCCGATCACGAGCGCGTCGGCGCTGAATTCGGCGGCCGCCGCGGCGAGTTCCCTGGCCGGGCTGCCCCTGCGGGTCCGCACGTGAACGTCCACCTCCGCGCCGCCGGTCACCTGGTCCAGCTCGGCGAGCAGCCAGCGCTCCAGTGCTTCGGTATCGCGCTGGACGCCGATGACCTGACCGGTCAGCGGTTCGCAGTAAACGCCGGACGAGCACACGTACAGCAGGAGCAGCGGCCTGCCCAGCCGCAGTGAGACGCCGGCCGCGTAGGCCATCGCATTCCTGCTGGACGCCGACCCGTTGTAGCCCACGATGACCGGATGATCCAGCCTGATGACAGGCTTGGGTCGCGCCGCTCCCTGCCTCTTTCGCGGCACGGGCGGTTTCTGCCGCTCCGGCTTGCCCAGCGGCGCGCTTGGCTCTGCCTGATCCATTGTCCGCGTCCTAGCGCCAACGCGCTTCCGAGACAGCCATACGCTCATGGATGCCCAGGGAAGAGCGTCGTTACTCACATTCCTTGGACGAACTATAAGCCAGTCCGGACCCATAAGGTGAGTACTCATGGACGACTTGCTTGCCGGGCTCGCATCGATCGTCGGCGAGGGCAACGTCCTCACCGACCCCGATGTGACTGGCGGGTACACGACGGACTGGACGAGAAGGTTCCACGGCGAGGCACGCTGTGTGGTCCGGCCATCGAGTACCGGTGAAGTGAGCGCGGTTGTCCGGGCGTGCGCCGCGGCCGGGGTCCCTGTGGTGCCGCAGGGCGGTAACACGGGCCTGGTGGGCGGCGGCATCCCCTTTTCCGCGTCGGCGGTGCTCATCTCGCTGCGGCGGCTGCGCCGCCTCGATCCGGTGGACACCGTGGCCGCCCAGGTCACCGCCGGTGCCGGGGTGACGATCGCCGAACTGCGGGCACACGCGGCGAAGGCCGGACTCGAGTACGGCGTGGACCTGGCCTCCAGGGACTCGGCCACGGTCGGCGGCACGATCGCCACCAACGCCGGCGGCATCCAGACGATCAGGTACGGGCACACCAGGGCGCAGTTGCTGGGTGTGGAGGCGGTGCTCGCCGACGGCGCCGTGATCAGCCGGCTCGGCGGGATCCAGTCCGACAACACCGGCTACGAGCTGGCCCAGCTGCTGGCTGGCAGCGAGGGCACGCTCGGCATCGTCACCGCCGCGCGGTTCCGGCTGCACCGTCCTGAGCCCGTCGCCATGACGCTCCTGGCCGGGGTGCCCTCCATCGACGCGGCCGTCTCGCTGTTCGCCTCCGTCCGCGCGCTGGCGCCGGGCATCCGCGCGGCTGAGTACTTCGAGGCGGCCGGACTGGAGCTGATTCGTTCCCATACCGGCCTGCCCGCGCCGCTTCCCGCCGCTTACCCGGCCTACTTCCTCGTCGACATCACCGGCACCGAGGATGTAGCAGAACGGCTAGGCGAGCTTCCCGTCCTCGCCGACTCCGCGGTGGCGATGGATCCGGCGGCCAGGTCGGCCCTGTGGGCGTACCGGGAGCGGCACACCGAGTCGATCAGCGCGGCCGGGATCCCGCACAAGCTGGATGTGGCCTTCCCGCTGGGGCGCCTCGCCGAGTTCCGGCAGTCCCTGGATGAAGTGCTCGCCAAGTTCGACGTCAAGGGGATCATTTTCGGTCACATCGGAGCCGGGAACCTGCACGTGAACGTGCTCGGGGCCGACCCTGACGACGATACCGTCGACGACGCTGTGCTGGCGCTGGCGGCGGCCACCGGCGGCACGATCTCGGCCGAGCACGGCATCGGCCGGGCCAAGGCTCCGGTGCTGCACCTGTCCAGATCTCCCGCCGAGATAGCGGCGATGCGGGCGGTTAAGTCCGGTCTTGACCCGGCCGGCCTGCTGAATCCTGGCGTGCTATTGGATATTTCCGGTCCCTGAGGTGGCACGATAGGTGCTGTGACCAGCCTCGCCGACGCCACGGCGCGCACCGTTATCGAGTGCGCCGCCGATGCGATCGTGGCGTTCGGCACCGACCGCACCGTGATGCTGTGGAATCCGGCTGCCGAGCGGATGTTCGGCTGGACCGGCGCCGAGGTCGTTGGCCACGAGCCGCACATCATCCCCGAGGAGCTCAAGGCCGAGCACAACGCGGTGCTTGAGCGGGTCCGCGGCGGCGGGCAGATCTCGTTCGCGACCCGCCGGGTGCGCAAGGACGGCACGCTCATCGACGTCCGGATCGACACCAGCGCGCTGATCGACGGCACCGGCGAGATCACCGGCTGGGTGAATGTGTGTCACGAGGCGGGCGAGGACGATGTGGCCCGGCACTACATGGCCGAGCGGGCCAGGGTGGTGCGCCGCCTCGGTGACGTGGTCGCCGACATGAACGCCCAGCTGGAACTGGAATCCGTGCTGGACCGGATCGCGGCCTCGCTGCGGGAGCTCACCGGCGCCGACGCGGGCGGCTTCGTGCTGATCGAGGAGGACATGCTCCGCCTGGTCAGCACCGCTGGGCTGCCCGCCCGCCTGCGCGGCAGGACCGCCACCTTGTCCAGGAGCCTGGTCGGCGAGCTGATGGCCTCCGGCAAGACGGTCATGATGGCGACGGCGGAATCTGGCGGGTTCGACGACCTGATCTGGTCCGCGCTGCCCGGCCTGCACACGATCGCGCTCAGCTTGTCCCACGTGGGCGGCAAGCCGTACGGCGCCCTGTACGCCCTGTTCTCGCGGCGCAAGCTCAGCCACGTCGAGCTGGAGCTGCTTGAGCTGCTCGCGGGCCACGCGGGCGTCGCGCTGACCAACGCGATGGCGTTCGAGGAAGTGGTCAGGCAGCGCGCCCACGAGCGTGCGGTCATCGACGGAAGCGCCGACGGCATCGCCGTGCTCGACGCCTCCCGGGTGGTCCAGGAATGGAACCCGGCCGCGCACCGGATCACCGGCATGTCCGTGGAGGAGGCGGTGGGCAAGGAGCCGCCGTTCCCGCTGCCCGAACCCGGCGCCACCCTCACCCACAAGCTGCCCAACGGCCGCTGGCTAGATGTCCTGTGCACCGCCCTCGCCGACGGCGGCGACCTGGTCATCGACTTCCGCGACATCACCGCGGCCAAGGAGCTGGAGGAGGCGAAGGACCTGTTCCTGGCCACCACCAGCCATGAGCTGCGCACCCCGATCACCGTCGTGCAGGGTTTCGCCAGCACGCTGGCCTCGCGCTGGGACCAGCTGGCCGACGAGGACCGGCTTGCCGCCGTCCGCACGATCGCCGAACGGGCGGGCTCGCTGAGCCGGCTGGTCGAACAGCTGCTGCTCGGCTCCCGGGCGGGCGCTGACCAGCTCCCGGTCAGCAACGGCCCGTTCGACCTGGCGGGCGTGCTGCGCGGCGCGGCCATCTCGTTCCGCCCGCTGTCGGACAAGCACACGGTTGTCGCCGACATCCCCGAGGACCTGCCGCCCGCTCTCGGTGACACCATGGCCACGGACATCATCGTGGGCCAGCTGATGGAGAACGCGTTCAAGTACTCGCCCAACGGCGGCACCGTTCAGATCCGGGCCCGCGTGGTGGGCGCCGGGTTGTCCGGCGGCGGGCCCGGCTGGATCGAGGTGACGGTCGAGGACGAGGGCATCGGCATCACCGACGGCGATCATGAGCGCATCTTCGACCGCTTCGTCCAAGGCGAGACCGGCGACCGCCGCCGCTTCGGCGGTGTCGGCATCGGCCTGTTCATCGTCCGCCGCCTCGCCGCCGCCCAGCACGGCGAGGTGACCGCGCGTTCCCGCCCCAGCGGCGGCACCTCCATGCGGCTGCGGCTGCGCCCCGCCACCACGTCCGCCCGCCCATCCCCGTCC
>DASXDG010000282.1:0-18184 GCA_036490795.1 Streptosporangiaceae bacterium | reverse complement strand
GCGGCGCTAGGCGACGAAGGGCTCGGCGCCGGTGTCGCTGATCATCGGCCGGCCCGCGACGGCCCAGCCGGTCATGCCGTCGGCAACGTTGACGGCATGCCAGCCCTGGCTGGCCAGCATCTGCGCGGCGTACGCGGACCTGGCGCCGCTGCGGCAGATCACGTACACCTCGCTGTCACGCGGGACCTCGGCGGTCCGGGCGGCGAGGTCACCGAGCCGGACGTGCGTGGCCTCGGGAGCGTGCCCGGCGGCCCACTCGTCGTCCTCGCGCACATCGAGCAGGAAAACGCCGTCGGGAAGGTCTGTGGAGAGCACTTCCGGAATGGTCTCTGGCTGGCTCATCGTGGACTCCTGTCGCACGTCGGGGCTAGCTGGAGTGGCTACTGTATCGCCTGGACGCTGCCGCTATGCGGCCGGCGGAGCCGGCGGCGCGACGATCCGCCTGATGCACTCGCCGGTGAACTCGCGGTATGCCTCCAGATCCGTGTCGGAGACCTCGCCGCCGAACAACATCTTCAGCCGCTGCGGCAACGTGAACCAGTAGTTCACCATGCCGAACACCACGGCCAGCAGGAGCCGCGGATCCAGGTCCGGATCGATGATCGCGTCCCGTTGCTGCTGCTCAACCGCGACCAGCTTGTCCGCGTAGTGCTGCCGCCGCCGCTCGAGCGAATCGGCATCCAGTTCGCCGTCGTACTCAAGCCCTTCCCACAGCGACATACGCAGGAACTCAGGGTGCTCGACGTGGAACCGGGACAGTGCGTCCGCGTACTCGGCGAGGTCGGCTGTCTTGGGCAGCATCTGCTCGCCGAGGTCGTCGATGTACTCGTCGATCACCCGGCGGAGCAGCTCATCCTTGGTGCCGAAGTACCGGTAGATGGATTCCTTGTTCGCCCGTGCCTTGGCCGCGATCCGGTCCACGCGGGCACCCGCCGAGCCGTGCTCGGCGAATTCCTCGACCGCCGCCTCGTAGATGCGGCGCTTGGTCGACTCCGGATCTGGCATACCGCGGCTCTCTTTCCTGGACCGCATCCGGCCCGCAGCGCTTCCGCTCACTATACCAACTAAACGGTCAAACCATTTAGTTTGACAATCGGGTTGGACCAGAGCAGAGTGGAACGTGTCCAACTAAGTGGTTGGACCGTCCGGTTGGAGGGGTTCTCGTGGTAGACGAAGCGTCGTCCGCCGGGTCGTCACCCAGGTCCCCATCCTGGTCAATTGCGCAATCGACACGCTCTAGCGATGTCAATCGCGCAATCGACCCGGATGGGGCCGGGGCGGGGGCGGGCGCGGAGGCCGGGACGGGCGCGAGAGCCGGGGTGGGGGCGGGGGCGGGGGCGAGCGGGGAAATGTCTCCTCGGCTGGCGCGGGTGCTGGCGTTTATGTGCGGGGCCGTGGTGGCCAACCTCTACTACGCGCAGCCGCTGCTGCACACGATCTCGACCGGTCTGCGTGTGTCGCAGACATCCGCGGCGCTGCTCGTCACCGTGACCCAGATCGGCTATGCCCTGGGCCTGCTGCTCCTGGTTCCCGTCGGGGACATCGTCCGGCGGCGGCCGCTGTTCGCCGTGCTGCTCGCCGCCGACACGGCAGCCCTCGCCGCCAGCGCGGTTTCGCCAGGGCTGGCCCTGCTCGGTGTCTTCGCCGTCATCATCGGCCTGACCTCGGTCGTGGTGCAGATGCTCATCCCGTTCGCGGCGACGCTCGCCGCGGACCACGAGCGCAGCAAGATCATCGGCACGCTGCTCAGCGGCCTGCTGACCGGCATCCTGCTATCCAGAACGTTCGCCGGCATCGTCGCGCAGGTCGCCGGGTGGCGCGGCGTCTACGCGATCGCGGCGGTGCTCACCGCGACCACCGCCGTCGTGCTCTACCGCGCGTTGCCCGATCATGGCCGCGAGGTCAGCGTTGGCTACGGGACTCAGCTTCGCGCCGTATTCGACGTGGCACGCAATGAGCCGGTGCTGCGCTGGCGGGCGATGATCGGGGCGTGCGGCTTCGCTGGCTTCAGCGCGTTCTGGACCACTGTCTCGTTCCTGCTGGCCGGGCCCCGCTACCACTTCTCCCAGCTTGAGATCGGCCTGTTCGCGCTGGCCGGGACGGCCGGCGCGCTGGCCTCGGCGTTCGGCGGCCGACACCTGGACGCCAGGCCGCACCTGCGCTGGCCGCTGACCGGCATCCTGCTGGCCCTGCAACTCCTCTCGTACGGGCTGATCACCCTGGGCGGCTACGGGTCCTACTCTCTCGGCCTGGTGCTGCTGATCGTGGGCGTGCTGGGCATGGACGCCGGCGTGCAGGCCAACCTGCTGATCAACAACAGCGTGATCTACGAACTGCTGCCGCAGGCGCGATCCAGGATCACCGCGGTGTTCATGACGACGATGTTCCTGGGCGGCGCATTCGGCTCCGTGGTGGCCGCGCACGCCTATGCCAGCTGGGGCTGGACCGGCGCGACCGGCAGCGCGGCGGTGTTCACGCTGGTCGCAGCCCTCTGCTGGCTGGCCACCGGACGCTACGAGCGGACCGGGCTGGGCTCAACCGTCCGTTCTGATAGCTGATTTTCCTTGATTCCGTACCGGGCATAGAGGCGGCGCAGCGGGCCGGGAGCCCACCAGTTGGCGTGGCCGAGCAGGCGCATGGTCGCCGGGACGAGCAGCACCCGGACGATCGAGGCGTCCACGAGCAGCGCGACGATCATGCCTACACCGGTCAGCTTGATGAACGTGATGCCGGACGCGGAGAACGCGCCCACCACGATGATCAGCAGGCCGGCCAAGCTGGTGATGACCCCGCCGGTGCGCTGCAGGCCGTCCGCGATGGCGGTGGTGTTGTCGCCGGTCTGGTCGTACACCTCGCGGACCCGGGACAGCAGGAACACCTCGTAGTCCATGGACAGGCCGAAGATGATCGCCAGCATGAGAATCGGCATCGTCGGGTCGATGGAACCGGTCGGGGTGAACTGGAGCAGCCGGGACAGGTGTCCCCACTGGAAGATCCACACGATCACGCCGAAGGTCGCCGACAGCGACAAGATGTTCATCACGATCGCCTTCACCGGCAGCACCACCGAGCCGAACGCGAGGAACAGCAGCACGAACGTCGATACCCCGACCAGCAGCGCCATCCACGGGAGTGTGCTGCCGAGGCCGGTCAGCTCGTCGACGAGCTGAGCGGTGGTCCCGCCGACCAGCACCGCCGCCCCCGCGGGCGGTGACAGCGCGCGGATCTGAGTGACGATGTGCCGCGCCTGGGCGGACACCGTTGGTGGCGTGTAGCCGATGTCGATCCTGGCCGTATCGCCGGATACGCCGGTGACCTGATCGGTGGTCACGCCGGGAACCGCCTCGATCCGCTGGTCATACGCGGCGAGCGCCGGGTGCGTCACGGGTCCGGTGACGAGCACCTCGATCGGGGCGGTGGAGTTGGCGGGGAAATCGTTGTCGAGCACGTCCTGGACCTGGCGCACGGTCGCGGTGGCAGGCAGCGATCTGGCGTCGGTGCCGCCCCAGGAGATCTTGAGGAAGGGCGTGCCGAGCGCGAGCAGGCCGATGACGATCACGGCGACGTAGGCGACCGGGCGGCGCATGACGCTGCTCGCCACGCGGTACCAGGCACCGCTCGCCTCGGCCGAAGGCGGCTTGCGCACGGACCGGCGGATGCGCAGCGCGTTGACCCGGTGGCCGAGCACGGCCAGCAGGGCGGGCAGCACGGTGAGCGCGGCGAGCATATCCACCGCCACCGTGGCCACGCCGCCGTAGCCCATCGACCGCAGGAAACTAACCGGGAACAGCATCAAGCTGGTGAGCGCGACAGCCACCGTGACACCGGAAACGGCGACGGTGCGCCCTGCCGTGGCAACGGTGCGGGCGACCGCCTCCTCCACGGTGGACTGGCGGTGCAGTTCCTCGCGGAACCTGGTCACGATGAACAGCCCGTAGTCGATGGCCAGGCCCAGGCCGAGGATCGTGGTGATGTTCACCGCGTAGACGGACACGGTGGTGGTGAGCGCGAGCAGGCGCAGCACGGTGAACGAGCCGAGGATGGCGACCACACCGATCGCGACCGGCAGGCTCGCCGCCGCGAGGCTGCCGAAGATCACCATCAGCAGGATCAGCAGCACCGGCATGGACAAGCCCTCGGCCTTGCCGATGTCGGCCGTGACCTCCTTGCTGATGCCCACCTCGGTCGGCACCGTGCCGCCGACCCTCGCGGTGATACCGCGGGCCGAGAGCGCGGCCGGAGCCAGGTCGTCCTGGATGGCCTTGTAGCTCGTCTGGCGGGCGGAGTCGCCGGCACCCGCGAGCCGCAGCACGGCGTAGGTCTCGTGCCGGTTCGCGCTGGCCAGCGCCGCGTTTCCGGTCGACCAGTAGGTGCTGACGCCGGCCACATCCCGCCGGGGAAGGCCGCCCAGCGCCGCCGTGACGGCCTGCCGGAAGCCTGGGTCGGCGACGGTCATGACCGGGCTCTGGTACAGGACGACGACGTCGGCCTCGTTCCTGCCGAAGACCTGGTCCGCGAGGTTCTGCTCGTGCTGGCTCTGGCTGTCCGGCGGAGTGAAGTTATTGCCGGAGCTGAGCTTGGCGAAGACGCCAGTCCCCCATACGCCGGCGAACGCCGCGAAGAGCAGTGCGACGGCCAGCGCGAGCCGTCGCTTCCGGTACAAGGCTCGTCCCCACGCCTCGAACATAGTCTTCTCCCAAGAGTTAACACTGTAAGCTGTTTACGATGCAAACTTTGCATACAGCGTTAACTCTTGTCAATGCCGACTCGAGGGTTAGCATCGTCTGCACAGGTAGGGCCAGTTAGAGGAGCAAGGCGTGCCAGTTGCAGCCGGGTTCGGCGACGAAACCCCGTCGCCATCGCGACGGGACCGGCTCCGGGCTGCGACCAAGGACGAGATCATCGCGACCGCCCGGCGCCTGCTGGTGCGCGAAGGGCCGGAGTCCGTCACGCTGCGCGCCATCGCGCGCGAGATGGGCATGACCGCCCCCGGGCTCTACCGCTATTACGCGAGCCATGAGGAATTGATCAGGCACGTGGTGGCCGGCATATTCACCGAGCTCGCCGCCGATGTCGACGCGGCCATCCACGCGGCGGGCGAGACGTCCCCGCGAGAGCATTCGCTGGAAGAGGCGCACAAGGACCCACGTCATATCACCGCGGAGATGGCCGCTGCCTGCCACGGCTTCCGCCAGTGGGCGCTGACCCACACGGCCGAGTTCAGCCTGCTGTTCGGAGTGCCGCTACCCGGCATGAACGACGGGCGCTGGGACATAGCCGACGAGTGCGCGCTGCAGTTCGCCGGGGTTTACTTCACGCTGTTCCTGAAGCTGTGGGATGCGCACCCGTTCCCGGTGCCGGCTCCGGCCGACATCGACCCCGGCCTGCGTAAGCAGCTGGAACGCTATATGTCCGCCGTCGGCGCCACCGTGCCCGTCGGCGCGATGCTCACCTTCCTGCGCTGCTGGACGCTGCTCTACGGCGCGGTGTCGATGGAGGTGTTCGGTCACCTGCACTTCGCACTCGAGGACCCGGGGGCCATGTTCGAGATCACGCTCGGCGACATTGCCGCCCTGGTCGGCCTCGTCTACCCGATATCCGCCTAGCGCGCGGGCGCTGTTCGGCGCGCGTCGCGCCGCCTCGCGCGCGCGGTTGCCAGGCCGGTGGCCATGGCTGCCATCGTGGCCAGCTCATAGCGCAGCCTGCCCGGTGCCTCGTTCTGGATGGCGGAATGGAACCTGTCCACCGCGGCGGGCCACGGCGAGTGCCCGAACCAGAGCCGGGCCGGCTTGTCCAGGTCTGGTGCCGCGGCGCCGGCCATGCCAGCCAGGACCGCCAGCCTCCGCTCCGGCGGCGTCGCCGCCGTGATGATCCCGATCGCGGCCAGGCCAGCCAGCCCGTCCCGCACCGCTATCCGGAGAAACTGCTCCTCGTCGTCCCAGTTCCCCCAGTGCGGCACCATGTCGAGCACGAAGTGGGAGACCACACCCATCGCGAGCGCGGGCAGCGGCCTGCGCACTACCGCGCCGATCAGCGCGCCGGACAGGACATGGTTGGTGACGAGCACCCTTCACGGTACGCGATCGTCTGGGGCCTGTTATCGAAAGGCGGGTCGCAACGAGTGCTGGTAGCGTTTCGGTGGCGTGTTGCGCACATTCAATAACTGACGAGGGTGACCGTAGGCGATGCTGGACAGGCGATTCATCAGGGAGAACCCGGACGCGGTAAAGGACGCGGTCCGCGTTAAGGGTCTCAACCTCGATGTGGACGAGCTGCTGGAACTCGATGCCCAGACCCGCCGGCTGCAAGGCGAACTGGATCAGGCGCAGGCCCGGCGGAAAAGCTCGTCCAAGGAGTTCGCGAAGGCCGATGAGGAACGGCGGGCCGCGCTGCGCCGGGAATCCGCCGAACTGGACGAGCACCTGAAGTCGCTGCGTGAACAGCTCACCGAGGCCAGCACGCGTTTGGAGGCACTGCTGCTGCTGACGCCCACCATCCCCTGGGAAGGCACGCCGGTCGGGCCCGACGAGTCGGCGAACGTGGTGATCAGGACGCACGGCAAGCCGCCGGAGTTCGCGTTCGAGCCGCTCGATCACGTGGAACTGCTCGAGCGGCGCGGCTGGGCGGATTTCGCCCGTGCCCGCAAGGTCGCGGGCGAGCGCGCCTACGCGCTGACCGGCGCGGCCGTCCTGCTGGAGCGCGCCATGCACTCCTATGCGCTCGACCTGCTGAACGGCAAGGACTTCCTGCTGATCTCGGTGCCGACGCTGGTCCGCGAGGAGGCGCTGATCGGGACCGGCCAGTTCCCGCTGCACCGGGAGGAAACGTACGCGATCACCGCCGACGACCTCTATCTGGCCGGTACGGCGGAGGTGGCCCTGGTCGGCTTCCATTCCGGTGAGATCCTCGACTTCAAGCAGCTCCCGGTCCGGTATGCCGGAATCTCGCCGTGCTTCCGGCGCGAAGCGGGCAGCGCCGGCCGCGACGTGCGCGGGCTACTGCGCGTGCACCAGTTCGAGAAGGTCGAGCAGTTCGTCATCTGCCCGGCGGACGACGCCCAGTCCGACCACTGGCACGCCCAGCTGCTCGGCACGGCGGAGGAACTGCTGCAGGGGCTCGGGCTCTCCTACGAGGTGATGGAGTGCTCGACCGGCGACATGGGTGTCGGAAAGTACCGGATGAACGACATCAATACGTGGATGCCGTCACTGGGCACGTACCGGGAGACGCACAGCTGCTCGTCGCTGCACGACTGGCAGGCCCGCCGCGCCAACGTCAGGTATCGCGACCAAGACGGCACGGTTAAGTTCGCGTACACGCTGAACAACACAGCGATCGCCACCCCACGGCTGCTCGCGGCGCTGATCGAGAACTTCCAGGACGAGAATCAGCGCGTGCGTGTGCCCGAGGTCCTTCGGCCCTACCTGGGCGGTGTCGAGCATCTGTGACGGGCTGCGCGGAGGCCCGATAAAGGGCGTACGCTGCGAGGCGTGAACCTTGAAGCTGATCGTGTCGCCGAACTGGCAAATCGCCCGCTCGCGGCTCTGACCAGGCGCGATGTCGCACTCGCATTGCTGACAGTGCCTGCCGCCGATGCTCTTGAGTCGCTGCCCGGCATCCGCCGCGGCATGCTCGCCGCCGGGAATCCGCTGTCGGCGCCGTTCTGGTCGTCGGCGGAAGACGTACTGCAGCTGATCGATGACGGCGAAGCCACCGTCGGCGACGTTCGCACCTGGCTAGAAGCTACCGGGTCCGAGCCGACCGGGATCATCGGCCTGCACGTCTGGGACGACGAATCCGAGCGCAGCCAGCTCGCCGCCGAGTTGCACGTCCGGCTGGTGAATCACCTGGAGGAACGGCTCGCCGCCGGCGATATAGACCCGGACAAGCTCGCGCTCGCCGACCGAGCGGCACGGCGCGCGTACGTTGACATCCAGGAAGGCTGGATGACGTCGGCACTGACCGACGGGCGCGTCCCGATGGACGCCTTGCTCGATGAGAAGGACGAGGAGTTCCTCGCCGAGTGGGACGCTGCCGACGCGGAAGCGCTGAGCGCGCTCGACGCCCTGCTTGAGCAGGTCCCCGACCGTCCGTTGCCGGGCAAGGAGCTGAGCGGTGCGTGCGCCCGGCTGCGCGAGGTCATCGCCAGTTCCGGCTGGCCCGCCGAGCTGCTGATCGAGTGCGGCGGGATCGATCCCAAGCAGCTACCCGACGACGACGCGGAGCTGTGGCTGACGCTCGCCGCGGGAATCGCCTCGCCGGTGGGCACCGCGGACTGGGAGCCCGGTGTCGCCAACGAGGACGGCGAGCTGAACGAGACAGACAGCGCCATCGCCTCGATCTGCGCCATTGACCACTTCGACTGGCTCGCGGTGAGCAGCGTACTGGCGACCGGCGGCCCTGGCACGTCCGCCTCCGCGGCCGACCTGGCGGCCTACGTCCGCGACTTCGACCCGGACGACGAAGAAGACCTGGGCGACGAAGAAGATGACGACGACGACGAGGGCGAGGGCGAGGCAGACGCCGAGGACGACGAGGGCGACTTCGAGGACGACCTCGGGAGCGCCGACGTCGACATCGACTACGCCGAGATCGAGTACGACGAGGAATTCGACGAGCTCGGCATGGAGGGCCTGTTCCTGCCGGTCACCTCGCTCTGGCAGGCCATTGGCGCGATCAACGAGGACGACCGGCTGACCGCCCTCGGCTGGTGGGGTCTGGCCGAGGCGATGCGCCGCGTGTGGGCTCCCGCGCGTTCGGGCGATTAGCGCGGTAATTTTGTCCAACGCGGTGGAAAAACCTGCTCACCGCAACCTTTTCTGCCGCGTTGGGCCTTTTTGCCGCGCTAATCACCCGCCGCCGATCGGGGGACCTAACCGGTGTGGGTAGTGGTGCTGGTGCGGCCGGTGGTGCTGATGTGGCTAGCGGTGCTGGCGGGGCGGTCAGGCTGGGCCGGGGTCCGGGGCTGGGCCGGGGTCCGGGGCGGGGTTGGGGTCGGAGGCGGGGTTGGGGTCGGAGGCGGCTAGGCGGTCGTAGGCGGGGGCTAGGATCTCGGCCAGGTCCATGCCCCGCACTTGGACCGCTGGCGGATCGAACATGCGCAGCAGCAGATCGGGCGCGGTCGCCGGGCCCGCAGCCGACGTCAGCGCGCGCAGCCTGGCCGGGCTCAGGCCACCATCCCAGAAATGGTCCACGCACTCGTCCAGCGGTGGCGCGACCGGGGCGGTGACAACGGCGGCGGGCGAAGCGCGGAGCGCGCCGAGCAGTTCCTCCCTGCCCTTGCCGCGCCAGGCGAGCATCGCGAACGGGTCGGCGTCGAACGCCTCGGCGAGCACGTAGCAGACGGCGGCGAGATGCTTGCACGGCATGCCCCAGTCCGGACAGCTGCAGTACATGTCCATGTCGTCGAAGTCGTCAGGAAACAGCGGCGTCCCGCAGTCCGCGAACACTTCCTCGATCTCATGCGGCATCTCCCCGGCCAGCAGCTTGGCCCGGAACAGGGCCTGGCTGGCCAGCCGCTCCTCGACCCGGCGCCACTGCGCCTTGGTCAGCGCAGGCACCCCGATGCGCACGTCATACGGCTTTGGCCGGGAACCCTGCACCTTGGCGGCGACCTCGCCCGAGGACAGCGTGAACGCCACCACCTGGCCAGAACGCGCATAGCTGCGTCCTCGCGACAGGCGTCCGCTCATCCCGTACGACTCAAGCACCTCGATGTACCGCCGCGACCACCACTGCTGGCCAATCGAGCCGCGCTGGCTCCTGGCCCGGACGCCACCCTCGACGCGAATGGGCCGCGAAGCTCCCCAGTCCCGCCAGTCGCTCACGAGCTGACCGCCTCTGGGGAGAGCTCAAGGACGGAGCGGAGGTCGGCGACGGACAGCTCGGTCAGCCAGCTCTCGCCGGTGCCGACGATCTTGTCGGCCAGCGCCTTCTTCTGCTCGATCATCACGTCGATCCGTTCTTCCAGCGTGCCCACGCAGACGAACTTGCGCACCTGGACGTTCTTGCGCTGGCCGATGCGGAACGCGCGGTCGGTCGCCTGGTCCTCCACCGCGGGGTTCCACCAGCGGTCGACGTGGATCACGTGGCTGGCGGCGGTCAGGTTCAGGCCGGTGCCGCCCGCCTTGAGGGACAGCAGGAACAGCGCGGGCTCGTCCAGCTCGGCGAACTCGGCGACCATCGCGTCGCGCCGCTTCTTCGTGGTCCCGCCGTGCAGGAACAACACCGGGCAGCCGAGCCTGGCCGCCAGGTGCGGCCGGAGCATGGTGCCGAACTCCGCGAACTGCGTGAAGCACAGCGCCTTGTCGCCTTCGGCCACGACCTCGTCGCAGATCTCTTCCAGCCTGGCCAGCTTGCCGGACCGGCCGGGCAGCCTGGATCCGTCGCCGAGCAGGTGCGCGGGGTGATTGCACACCTGCTTGAGCTTGGCCATCGTGGCCAGGACCAGCCCGCGGCGGCCGATACTCTGCTCACCGGATTCGGCTTCAGCCGCCTCGATCTGGCTGAGCATGTCATCCACCGTGGCCTGGTACAGGCTGGCCTGTTCCGCGGTCAGGTTGCACCAGACCTTCATCTCCTGCTTGTCCGGCAGGTCGCTGATGATGGTCTTGTCCGTTTTCAATCGTCTGAGGCAGAACGGAGCGGTGAGCTTCCGCAGGGACTCCACCGCGTCGGCATCGGCATGGCGTTCGACGGGTATCGCATACCGCTTACGGAACGACTCCGCGGACCCGAGCAGGCCGGGGTTGGTGAAGTCCATGAGCGACCACAGCTCGGACAGCCGGTTCTCCACCGGCGTTCCGGTCAGCGCGATCCTGGTCGCGGCGGGCAAGGCTCGGATCGCCTGCGCCTGCCTGGTCGCGTGGTTCTTGATGTTCTGCGCCTCGTCGCAGACCACCCTGGCCCAGGCCACTTCGGCCAGCGCCGCCCGGTCCCTGGTCGCGACGCCGTAGGTGGTGATCACCAGCTCCGCATCGGCCAGTACCCCGGTGAGTTCCTCGCCGTCGAGCCGGTCCGCGCCATGGTGCACGTGGACGCGCAGGTCCGGGGTGAACTTCTCCGCCTCCCGCTGCCAGTTGCCGACCAGCGACATCGGGCACACCAGCAGGGTCGGCCCGACGCCGCGCTCAGACCGCGCGGACGCCACCAGGGACAGCAGCTGCACGGTCTTGCCCAGGCCCATGTCGTCGGCCAGGATGCCGCCCAGGCCCAGCTCGCCGAGGAACGACAGCCAGGCCAGGCCGCGCTCCTGGTAGGGGCGCAGCGTGCCGGTGAACCCCGGCGGGGTCGGTACCGGCCGCAGACGGCGGTCGGTCTGGCCGGACAGCAGATCGCCGAGCCAGCCGTCGGCGTCAACCGTGATGCCCGGAGCGTCCTCCGGCAAGGTCAGGCCGAGGCCGATCGTCAGCGCGTCCTCGGCGCTCATCGAGCCAGGAGGGTTGCGCTCGAGGAATCGCAGCGCGGCGTTCAGGTGCGACTCGTCCAGCTCCACCCACTGGCCGCGCAGGCGGACCAGCGGGATCTTCCGCCTGGCCAGTTCGGCCAGTTCGCCGGCGTCCAGCTTCTCGTCCCCTACGGCCAGGTCGTAGCGGAAGTCCACCAGGTCCTTCATGCCGAACCTGGACGGGGTCACCGGGGACGTTCCCGTGCTCTTGGTCCTGGTGGTGAGCTTCAGCCCGAGCCGCGCCCGGCGCACCCAGTCCGGCAGCAGCACGCCGAAACCGGCGCCCGCCAGCAACGGACCGGTCTGCCTGAGGAATCCGAACGCGCCCGCCGTATCCAGTGGCAGCTCGACAGGTGCCATCTCGGCCAGCGCGCCACCCAGCTCAGGGAATAGCCTGGCCGCGCCGCCCAGGCCGGTGAGCAGCTGCTCGACCGGATCACCGCTGCCCAGGCCCGCCGCGCCCGCCCACACCTGCGCCGCGGGCAGCATATGGCTGGGGTCTTGCGTGGATTGCAGCGCGAACTCCACCCGCCACGGATCGTCCGGCGAGGCGTCCGGCTCGGTCAAGCGGAAGCAGGTCCGCACCGGTCCGGCCGGCATGCGGGCACTGGCCAGCCAGCCGGCCAGTTCGGCCGCGAGCGACTCCGCTTCCTGTTCGTCCTTGGGCGTCTGCCCATCGACACGAGCATCGGTACTGGTCAGAGCCACCACGTAGCGTTCTGCTACAGGGATTCTGACCGGAGTACGGCCGCGCCTGACCGGCAGCAGGGAGGATGGGAGGCGAGAGCGCGCGGCCGCGTCGGCGAGAGCGGCCAGGGCCTGGCCGAGCAGTTCTGCCGGGTCGTCGACGCTGGCCGCCCGGCAGATGGGTGGCGTCGCGGCGGCGAGGTCCTGCGCGCGCTGCGCGTCCGCGCCGGCCAGCACGGGGTGCCAGCGAGCCGCGTACCCGCCGTCTTCGGCTGCCAGCACGGGCAGCACCCGGCCGCGTTCGGCCAGGCTGCCGGCGAACCGGGAAACGGCTGCCAGGTACGGGATCGACGCGCCCAGCGCGAAGCCGGGATCGTCGGCGACTCCTGCGTCCAGCGCGGCGAGTACGCTGATCGCCGCGGCCGGCCACATGACGAGCACAGGCACCAGCCAGGTGGTCAGCTCCGGCTTGCCGCGCCCGGCTGGCGGTGCCTCGGTTAGTTCGGGTGAGGGCAGCGGCGTCCGGTCGCGGGCCGGCAGGAGCAGGACCGCCTGATCCTCACCGGCCTTACGGGCCAGGTCGGTGACCGGTTCGAGCAGGTCGGCGAGGCCGGCCGCATGGACGGCGAACGGGTGCGGAGCCGGTTCCTGGCCGGAGTGCGCGTGCCGGGGCAGGACGGAGCCTTGCGCCTGAAGAGCGGAGTCCTCTGCCCACAGGCACAGGGCACCGTGCTCCCACAGCCCGTGCAAGACCCGCATCGATGCCGCCTCCCGTTGGGCACGCTAACAGCAGCCGCACGACGACATGCGGACGAACTCCGCCTAATTGCCAGGGTCAGTCTTGTCCGGGCCCGGGCCGATCTTGCGGAACTGCTTGTTCATCGACCGGAACAAGAACACGCACACGACGCACATCGCCGCGACGATCAGGAAGGCGAATACGCCCGTCTGGACGTCCGCGCTGTTGCTCGACGCGGCTGCCGCCAGCACGCTCATAGCGTTACCTTCTCCCGGATACCCGCGAACACGTCATCCTCTGGCAGCTCGCTGTTGACTAGAGATCTAACCAGATGATATTCCTCCGTCGGCCACACCGCTTGCTGCACGTCGATCGGGCAGGCGAACCAGGCGCCCTCCGGGTCGACCTGGGTAGCGTGCGCCTTGAGCGCGGCGGCGCGGGTCTCGAAGAAGTCGCCGCACGGGACGCGGGTGGTGATCTCGAACGTGGGCCGCTGCTCCGCCCTTTTCGCGCGCTCCTCGAAAATCTTCGTGTACGGGGACTCCATCTCGCGCCTGAGCATCTCCTCGTGCAGCGCCGTGTACTTGGCGGCGGAGAAGGAGACGAAGTAGTAGAGCTTGAGCGGCTGCCACGGATCGCCGACGCCAGGGTAGGCATCGGGGTCCGCCGCCGCGTCGAAGGCGGCCATCGTCACCTTGTGGGTCATGATGTGATCCGGGTGCGGGTAGCCGCCGTTCTCGTCATAGGTCAAGATCACGTGCGGCCTGAACTCACGGATGGCGCGGACCAGCGGCTCGGCCGCCTCGGCCAGCGGGGTCAGCGCGAAGCAGCCCTCGGGCAGCGCGGGGAGCGGGTCGCCTTCGGGAAGGCCGGAGTCGACGAAGCCCAGGAACCGCTGCTCGATGCCGAGGATCTCGCGCGCCTTGTCCATTTCGGCGCGGCGCACCCTGGCGAGGTCGGCCTTGATCTCCGGCCGGTCCATGGCCGGATTGAGTATGTCGCCGCGCTCCCCGCCCGTCATGGTGCACACCAGAACCTGGACGCCTTCCGCGACATACCGCGCCATTGTGGCCGCGCCCTTGCTCGACTCATCGTCCGGATGGGCATGAACCGCCATCAATCGCAGCTGAGCTGCCAACTGTGATCTCCCTCGCATCGTCCCGTCAGTGCGGCAAACGCCGGCGGACTGACCGGACATTCCCCGCGTTTTGGTCGGTGTGCCAGACGCCCCCATTTGACTAGGACGCTCTGGTCGCCGACGCTTATAGGCTCAGAAGGTTACCCCCGAGGACCGAGGATGGTCCCGCGGACTGTATGTCCTGCGCAGTACCTAGGAGTGCCCGTGACCGAGACGCGTGATGAAACCGTCACCTGGCTGACCCAGGACGCCTATGACCGGCTCAAAGCCGAATTCGATCATCTTTCTGGACCAGGTCGGGTCGAGATCGCGAAGAAGATCGAGGCGGCCCGGGAAGAGGGCGACCTTAAGGAGAACGGCGGCTATCACGCAGCCAAGGACGAGCAGGGCCAGATCGAGGCCCGGATCATCACCTTGCAGCACATCCTGGAGAACTCCAGGGTCGGCGGACCGCCGCGCACCGACGGCGTCGTCGGCCCCGGCATGACGGTCACCGTCCGGTTCGTCAAGGATGACGAGGAAGTGACGTTCCTGCTCGCGTCCCGCGAGGAGAGCGACATTCCCATTGACGTGTACTCGCCGCGTTCGCCGCTCGGCTCGGCCATCATGGGCAAGAAGGTGGGCGACTCGGCCACCTACACGCTGCCCAACGGCCGCAGCGTTTCCGTCGAGATCCTCGAAGCCGTCCCCTACGGGGGCGAGTAAGCCCCGTGCGTGATCGCGAAGGGTTTTACGTGCCCTGGCACGTAAAACCCTTCGCGAATCAGTTACAGGTGGACCGCCTCCGGGGCGGGCGCTTCCGCGGTGGGGGTCGCGGGAGTACGGCCGCGGAGCGGGACCTCCTTGATCAGCCAGGCGAGCAGGAAGATCAGCACCGACGCCGGCAGCGCCCAGTAGAAGACGCCCTGGATGGCGTGCGCGATCGCGATGAAGGCGTCCTGCCTGACCGCGGACGGCAGCGAGTCTATGGTGGCCGGGTCGAGCTGGCCGCCCGCCGCGTTGATGTGCACGCCGGAGCTGGCGCTCACGGCGAGCGACTGAGTGAGCCGCCGGGCGAAGATCGCGCCGAAGGCCGCCACGCCCAGCGAGCCGCCGATCTGCTGGAAGAACATCCGCGCGCTGCTCGCCACGCCCATGTCCCGCTGCTCGACGCTGTTCTGCGCGATTAGCGACACCATCTGCATCAAGAAGCCCATGCCCAGGCCCAGCACCACGTAGAACAGGCCGGAGGTCAGCCGGGTCGTGTGCACATCGAGCTGGGTGAGCAGGTACATGCCGCCGCCCATGAGGGCCCCGCCGAGGATCGGGAACAGCTTGTACTTACCGGTCCGCGTGGTCACCTGACCGGCCACGATCGAGGTGACTGTGACGCCCAGCATCATCGGCGTCAGCATCAGGCCGCTGACCGTCGGCGACGCGCCCTGGACGGTCTGCTGGTACAGCGGCAGGAACGTCATCGCGCCGAACATGGCCAGGCCAGTCAGGAACGTGAGGGCCATCGAGACCGAGAAGTTCCGGTTCTTGAACACGTGCAGCGGAAGCATCGGCTCGGCCGCTCGCCGCTCGGTGATAATGAACCCGGCGGTGGTCGCGATCGCGATCACCGCGAGCCCGACGATCTGGATCGAGCCCCAGCCGTACTCGGTGCCGCCCCAGGTGGCCAGCAAGATGATCGCGGTGGCCGCCACGGCGAGCAGGCTGCCGCCCAGGTAATCGACCCTGTGCTGGACCCGCTTGGCCGGAACGTGCAGCACGGCCATCAGGTAGACCAGCGCGGCGCCGCCGACCGGGATGTTGATGTAGAAGATCCAGCGCCAGGAGAAGTCCGTGGTGATGATGCCGCCGACCAGCGGACCGCCGATGGTGGCCAGCATCATGACGACCATCATGTAGCTCATGTATTTCCCGCGTTCGCGGGGTGAGACCAGGTCGCCGAGCGTCGCCATCGCGCCGACCATCAGGCCGCCGGCCCCCAGGCCCTGCAGCGCGCGGAACGAGATCAGCTCCGCCATCGAGTGCGACAGGCCGGACAGCGCCGAGCCGATCAGGAAGATGATGATCGCGGCGATGAAGAACTTCTTCCTGCCGTACATGTCGCCGAGCTTGCCGTAGAACGGCGTGGTGATCGTGGACGCGAGAATGTACGCGGTGACCACCCAGGACAGGTGGGCGACGCCGCCGAGCGTGCCGACGATCCGCGGCAGCGCGGTGCCGACGATCAGGTTGTCCAGCATGGCCAGCAGGATCGCCAGCAGCAGGCCGGGCAGCACGATCAGCACCGTGCGCCGGTCGGCGAACTGAGACGATGCCGCCTGATCATTGAGCGCGGCCCCCGGCGAGTGTCCGTTTAGTTCAGGCCCCGTTGATTCAGACACTCCCGTGTCCCCCTCCGCATTGGCTTCAGATCAGAACGTTTCCGGCACAGCGCTACTTACCGGCCGGCAAGTCATTATGCTAAGCTCGCTACTTACCGGCCGTCAAGTTGAATACGGACCAAGCTCCGCGAAGGAGAGCGACACGGACATGCAGCATCCCGCAGCTGCCCCCCGGACCGACACGCGTTCACGCGTGCAGACGGTCGCGCTTGAGCTGTTCGCGGAGCAGGGGTACGAGAAGACCTCGCTACGCGAGATCGCCGAGCGCCTCGGCGTCACCAAGGCCGCCCTGTACTACCACTTCAAGTCCAAGGAAGACATCGTCCATAGCCTCACGGACGACCACTACGCCCATATCGACGAGCTGATCGACTGGGCCAAGGAGCAGCCGGGAGGTGAGCAGACCCGCCGCGAGATCCTCGACCGGTATGTCCGGCTCGTGTTCGACGGCGCGGAGGTGTTCCGGTTCATCGAGCAGAACCGGGCCGCGATGCAGGCGATGGAGCAGGGCAAGGGAGACCGGCTCGCCCGGTTCCGCAGCCGCCTCGACACGCTGGTGGAACTGCTCGTAGGGCCTGACGCGCCACTGCGCGCCCGAGTACGCGCCACCGCCGCCCTGATCTCGGCCAGCGCGACCTGCCATGTCCTGTGGGACACCGAGGAAGACCCGGCCGAACTGCGGACCATCGCCCTGGAGATCGCCGCCGACCTGATCGGCTGATACCGGCCAGGGCCGGGCCGCCGGGCCAGCGGCCCGCGGCCAGCGGCCCGCGGCCAACACCAGGGGCCGGAGCCGGGCCGGCGCCCGCGGCGCGCGGCCAACACGGTAGATCGCTCTTTCACGGCAGAAAGGGCTGCTCTCAGCAACCCTAATTACCGCGTTGGAACTAGTTACCGCATTAATGGCCGCCAGGCTCCGCCCGAACTACCTCAGCCGCCCCGAAAACCACAACCGCACCAAACTAAACCGCGACCGCGACCGTGGCGGCGGCGCGAACCAGGGGCAGGACACGGTAGGGCACCTGGGCGGCCAGTGAGATCAGCGTCGACGAGCGGGTTACGCCGTCGACGGAGACGATCGCGTCCAGCACTCGTTGCAGGTCGGCATTGCTGCGAGCCACGACCCGGCACAGCATGTCGCCGGCACCGGTGATCGTGTGCAGTTCCAGCACCTCCGGGATCGCCGCTAGCCGGTCCGCGACCGGGTCGTGGCCGCCGGCCTGGCGGATTTCCAGCGTGATGAACGCGGTCACCTCGTAGCCGAGCGCAGCCGGGTCGACATCCGGGCCGTATCCGGTGATCACGCCCCGTCCCTGCAGCCGGTCCAGGCGAGCCTGGACGGTGCCGCGGGCCACCCGCAGCCGCCGGGACGCCTCGAGCACGCCCACCCTGGGCTCGGCGGCGAGCAACTCCATCAGCGCCGCATCCAGCTGGTCGATGTTCATACTGTACAGAGATACCACAGTTAGCGCTGAGATACTGAGCAGCTTGTCCAGGATCTAAAGAATTCGTTGCACACTTTGATGCCGTCGTTCATGATCAGGTGTTATGGATGACTTTCCTGTTCTGGGCATGGACGCCGTTGTGTTCGCGGTCGGCAACGCGAAGCAGGCTGCGCACTTCTACTCCACTGCGTTCGGCATGCGCCGGGTCGCGTACCGCGGGCCGGAGACCGGCAGCCCGGACGAGGCGGCGCACGTGCTCGAGTCGGGGACGGCCCGGTTCGTGTTCCGCGGCCCGGTCAAGGCCGGCACGGCGCTCGGCGCCACCATCGCCGCGCACGGCGACGGCGTCTGTGA
>DASXDG010000281.1:0-9325 GCA_036490795.1 Streptosporangiaceae bacterium | reverse complement strand
GCTCACACCAACCTCGGCTGGCGGCCGACAGGCCGCGAACAACGCGGAACATCGCTCTTTCACGGAAGAAATGGCTGCTCACAGCAACCTTTTCTACTGCGTAGAGACTATTTACCGCATTAATCGCCGACAGCTCCACCTCGGCCCCGAGCAAGGCCGCCCGTCGTCGCGAAGCGAGCCAACTAGCACCACCCCAGGTCGCGAGCGCCCCGCCCAGGCCGCCGCCGAGCCAACCCGCATAACACACCACGACCACACCACAACCACACCACAACCACACCACAACCACACGCATCGCCGCGAGCACCAATACACCGCCACGCGCACAAACCACCCGAATCACCAGAACTCGCCACAGCGAGGCGCCGCATCCCCGTGCACACCGCCAATATCGTGACCCGGGCTTTATGACCCGCGCCACGAACGACATGGCCATACCTGTATTTTTGTCGCGTGCCATCGCCCCCCTCCACCGAAGACGAGAGCACAACTCCCCCCGCGTACGCCGTGATCACCGACGTGAACCAGCCCGAGATGCAGGTAACGGCGCAGGTCGGAGCGAAGGTCAACGCCAAGCGCGGAACCAGGAAACGCTCCGCCCGCAAACCCCTGGAGTCCCACGGGCCGCGAAGACGCCCAGCACCCCAAGCCAACCACGACCATGACCACGACCACGACCATGACCACGACGAAAACGAAGACGAGGATACGGAACCCGCCTTGAACGCTGGCTCAGCGCGAACCGCGAGCGGTGCAACCAATTCGCTCGCGACCGGGATTAAAGACGAGGTGGACTTCGCAGGGTATGACGAGCCGTCCGCTAGACCGGACCAGCCGTCCGCTAGACCGGACCAGCCGTCCGCCAGGCGGAGAGTCTCGCGGCGCGCGCTGTTGCAGGCGAGCGTGGCCGGCGGCATCGGCGTCGCCACGGTTCCCGCGATCGCCCTGGTCCATCCGCTGACCCAGTCGTCGGCCACGCTCAAACCAGGCAACGCGAGTTACCCGCTGAACTCCGACTGGCTGTTCGGCGGCGATTACCAGGCGGGCAATGAGGCGATGGAGTTCGACGACTCCAGCTTCATCGCCGTCACCCTCCCGCACAACGCGACCGACCTGTCCTGGCGGAACTGGTCACCACCGACCTGGCAGCGCACCTGGATCTACCGCCGCCACTTCTCCGGCGCGCCGCTGTTGCGGAACAAGCCGGGCCAGAAGGCCGGCAACCGCGTGTTCGTCGACTTCGACGGCGTCATGGTCAACGCCAGCGTGGTGTGCAACAACCAGGTGGTCGGCCAGCATCAGGGCGGCTACCTGCCGTTCTCGTCGGAAATCACCGGCTCGCTGAGCAAGAAAGACAACGTGCTCTCGGTGATCGTGGACTCGCGCTGCCTCCCGGTGCCCCCGATCGCCACCTCTGGCCAACCGAGCAGCATCGACTACCTGCAGCCGGGCGGCATCTACCGCGACGTGGGGATCCGGGTGGTTCCCCACGTCTTTGTCTCTGACCTGTTCGCACTGCCGCAGAACGTCCTCAGCCAGAACCCCGCGGTCAGCGTCGAGTGCACCATCGACGCCGGTCCCGACGCGAAGAAGGCCACCGGCAAGGCCACGCTCGTCGTCGAGTTGGTGAGCAGCGGCGGGCAGAGCGTTGCCAGCCACTCCTCGACGCTGGATGTCAGCAAGCAAGGGCTTGCCGCCGCGCACCTGACGCTCTCCGATCTCGGGCCGGTCAGCCTGTGGTCGGTGAACAGCCCCGTGCTGTACACGGTGCGGGCCACCCTGAACGTGCCCGGCGTCGGCGTCAGCGCGCTCACCCGCCAGATCGGGTTCCGCGAGGCGGTGTTCAAGACCAGCGGCTTCTACCTGAACGGACAACGGCTGCAACTGTTCGGCCTGGACCGGCACCAGCTCTTCCCTTACACCGGCATGGCCATGCCCGCCCGGGTCCAGCGCAAAGACGCCGAGATACTCAAAAACGACTTCAACTGCAACATGGTCCGCTGCTCCCACTACCCCCAGTCCCCCGCCTTCCTCGACGCCTGCGACGAACTCGGCCTGCTCGTCTGGGAAGAAGCACCGGGCTGGGACCATGTGAGCGAAAGTCCGCAGTGGCAGGACCAGGTCGTCCAGGATGTCAAGAGCATGGTGACCAGGGACCGCTCCCGCCCGTCGGTGATCATCTGGGGCACCCGGCTCAACGAGACCGGCAACTACCCGCAGCTGTGGGCCGCCACCCGGCAGGCCGCCAGGGAACTCGACCCGTCCCGGCCTAGCTCCGGCGCGATGGACCAGTACTCCACCGACTGGTGGGCCGAGGACGTGTTCGGTTTCAACGACTACACGGTCAGCGAGCAGGGCAACGCCACGCTCCTGCCGCCGCTGCCCGGCGTGCCGTACCTGATCACTGAATCCATCGGCATCATGGAGAACAGTCCGCCGCACTTCACCTGGAAGGACCAGCCCGCGGTCCTGGCCAAGCAGGCCGAACTGCACGCGCAGGCGCATAACGCGGCGCGCTCGAACACCAGGTACGCGGGCCTGCTGGGATGGGCCGGCTTCGACTACAGCTCGATGCACCAGGGACAGCCGTGGCGCGTCAAGTGGGCGGGCGTGGCCGACGGGTTCCGGGTACCCAAGCCCGGCGCGGCCGTGTACCAAACCCAGGTGAGTCCGCGGTCCCGGGCGATGATCGTGCCGGTGTTCTTCTGGGAAGGTGCTGGAGCCGAGCCGGCCGGCCAGCCGCTGATGATCGCCAGCAACTGCGACCAGCTCGTGATCTTCATCGGCGGCAAGCACGTGCTCACGGCGCAGCCGGCTGACAACAACCCGCTCTACCGCAACCTGCTCTACCCTCCGTTCATCGTCTCGCTGCCGCTCACGGTCGCGCCGGGAGACCTGACCGTCAAGGGCTACGTCAGCGGCAAGCGGGTCACCGTGCTGAACATGTCCAACGACCAGACCAGGGACTCGCTCCACATTCAGGCCGACGACGGGTCGATCGCTGCTGACGGGTCGGACATGACCAGGGTGGTGTTCCGCGCCGTGGACGCCTACGGCAACCAGCGCAGGTATTCCGAGGGCGAGGTCGCGCTTAACGTCTCAGGGCCGGGAGAGCTGGTCGGTGACAACCCGTTCGCGTTTGGTGAGTACGGTGGACTAGGCGCGGTGTGGATTCGCTCGCAGGCGGGACACAAGGGCACGATCACCGTGACCGCCGCGCACCCGACGCTTGGCGTCGCCAGCACCCGCATCCGCACACAGGGGAGCGACTCGGCCAGCGTGCCAGTCTTACCGGGCCATGGACATAACCTGTCTCGACCGCGAGGGCTTTACCGCGCGCATAGATCAGCTGCTCGCCGTGTACGTTGCCGCGATGGGGGCTCCGGCCGGGGAAATGTACGGGCGACGGCTGATCATGGCCGGGCACAGCGGTTGCCCCGGCTTCACCGCGCTCGTCGCGATGGATGGCGACGAGGTGGCCGGCTTCAGCTACGGCTTCCACGGCGCACCGGGCCAGTGGTGGCACGACCGGGTGGGCGCCGGACTCGGCGACCGCGGCGGCTGGCTCGCCGACTGCCTTGAACTCGCCGAACTGCATGTGCGACCGGAGTACCAGGGCCGCGGCATAGGCTCCGGCCTGCTCCGCTCGCTCACCAGCAGCCGGACAGAACGAACAGTGGTGCTTTCCACCAGGGACAGTGAGACGGTGGCCAGGCGGATGTACCGGCGCATCGGGTTCACCGATCTGCTCACCGGATTCCGGTTCGACGGTATCGAACCGCCCTACGCGATCATGGGCGCGGAGCTCCCGCTCCCGCTCAGCCCGAGCCGCTGATAGATCTCCCTGGTCGCGCGCGAGAAGTTCAGCGTGTAGAAGTGCAGGCCGGGCACACCCTCGCGGAGCAACTGCTCGCACAGGCCGACCGCGTAGTCGACGCCGATCTCGCGGATCGCCGCCCGGTCGCCGGAGGCCGCGTGCAGGCTGTCCCACAGCTCGGTCGGCATCCGGCACCCGCTGAGCTCGACCGCACGGTCGATGATGCGCAGGTTGGTGACCGGCATGATGCCGGGGATGATCGGCACCTCGCAGTTCATCGACGCGACGCGGTCCCGCAGCCGCAGGTAGTCCTCGGCGTAGAAGAACATGTTCGTGACCGCGAAGTCAGCACCAGCCCGGCACTTGGCGACGAAGTGACGGACGTCGGTGTCCTGATCCGGTGAGGCCGGATGTTTCTCGGGGAACGCCGCGACGCCCACGCTGAAGTCACCGACGGTCTTGATCAGTTGCACCAGCTCGCCGGCGTGGCTGAGGCCGTCCTCGCGCGGGGTCCACGGGCCGTTCGGGTCTCCGGGCGGATCACCGCGCAGCGCCAGCACGTTACTCACGCCGACGGCCGCGTAGGACCCGATCACATGACGCAACTCCGCGACCGAGTGGTCGACCGCGGTCAGGTGCCCGACCGGGGTCAGCGTCGTCTCGGCCGCGATCCGGCCGGTCACCCGCACGGTGCGGTCCCTGGTCGAGCCGCCGGCGCCGTAGGTGACCGACACGAAGGTCGGGTGCAGCGGTTCCAGCTGGCGGATCGCCCGCCACAGCTGCTGCTCCTCCGGCTCGGTCTTGGGCGGCGAGAACTCGAAGGAGAACGACTGCCGCCCTGACCTCAGCAGTTCCCTGAGGCTGCGCACCTTGGCGCGCGGGGCTACGGCTAGCTGGCGAGCACGCTGCGATCTCGGCGGTCGAGGCGGCATGGATCCACCCTAGCCGCAAACCGCGCCCTCGCCCGCACGCAGTCCCACAATGTGGACGCGATGACGGCACCGCGACGAGCAGGCGTGCAGCACCGCGGCGGGTAGGGCGAGCGGCCGTGCCGCAGCGCCGCCGACGCTCCGGTAGGCGGTTGGCGGTCGGCGCGGCCGCTCGCCAGCGGTTAGATCGCGAGAGCCTGCGCGCGCCGGTTAACTTCGGTGCCCCGGTGCCGGACGATCGCGTCGATCGGCGTACCGGGCAGCGTCTCATCGACTGTGAACAGCCAGCGCAGCGCCTCATCCTCACCGAAACCGCAGTCGAACAGGAGGGTCAGCGTGCCAGCCAGGCCCTTGACGACCTGATCGCCGTCAAGGAAAGCGGCCGGAACGGCAGTCTTGCCGTCCGGACGGGAGACCGCGAGGAGTTTGCGGTCATGAAGCAGCTGCTTCACTCGTTTTGCGGGCAGGCCGAGCCTGCCGGCAACGTCGGTGAGGGTCAGCCATTCGCCGACAAGAGAGTCGGTCGCGGGGTCAATCTGGGCCACGTCACCAATGTGCCACGTCCATGCCATGATCAAACACCCGGCTATGCCTCAGCCTTCAGCGCGGCCAGCCGGTCCCTGCCACCGGCGGGCCCGGCATTGAGCCAATCGGCGACGCGGACCAGTTCGTCCGTTTTGGCACCCGTGCCCCATGAGGTGCGTGTGACACATGATGCGACATCGGCTTCGCACCGAACTGCTAGCGGGTCACTAACGCGGTAGTTATGTCCAACGCGGTAAAGAATGTCGCTGTGAGCAGGTATTTCTACCGTGTTGGACGAAATTACCGCGTTGATGCAGCCTTCCGGACGAGAAAGACTCGGCAACCCTCGCAAATCCCACCACAAGACCTATCGGTCACAGTGGTCACAGTGGTCACGTCGCGCGCGGCCGTGACAGCGCGGATCCCCGCGGCGAGGCCGACCGCGCAACGCCAAGGGGGGCCGGAGCGGCGGGATGCGCGGCGGCGGGGGTCAGGTCGCGGCGTCTTTGACGGGGATGGCGGGGTCGGCGAGGCGGGACTGGTCGACGTCGCCGCCGGCTTCGATGACGCGGCGCGCCTGGACGAGATCGCGGGGGCGGTCCACGGTCAAGATCGCGGCCAGCCGGCCGTCGGCGGCAAGCCAGCAGACAGCCCACTTCTGGTCGCTGGCCGGATCCCCGCGCCAGATCAGCCGGGTCGCGTCGCCGTGGTAGCCGGCGTACTGCACCATCCGGCCGAACTGCTCGGACCAGAAGTACGGCACGGGGTCGTACACCTCGTCGCCGCCGAGCAGGTTGGCGGCGACCACCTTGGGCGCATGCAGCGCCACATCCCAGTGCTCGAACCGGAGCCGCCGTCCGAAGCGCACCGACTCGAACGCCGCGCAGTCGCCCACGGCGAACACGCCGGGTATCGAGGTACGCAGGCCGGCGTCCACCGCGACGCCGTTATCGATGGTCAGACCCGAACCGTCCAGCCACTGGATGGCGGGCCGGACCCCGATGGCCGTGACGACCTCGTCCGCGGGGAGCCACTCCCCGCCACGCAGCGCCAGCCCGCCCTGCTGGACGGACTGCACCGCCACACCGGTGCGCAGTTCGACACCCGCCTGGTCGTACCAGGGTTTGGTGAGCGAGCCGATTTGTTCGGTAATCGCCGCCGCGAGCGGCGCCTGCCCGGCCTCGAGCACGGTGACCGCGCAGCCGTGCCCGGCCGCGGCTGTGGCCAGTTCTGCGCCAATCCAGCCGGCGCCCACGATGGCCAGCCTGGTGCCCGGCTTCAGCACGCCGCGCAGCGCGAGCGCGTCGTCGTAGGTCCGCAGGAACCGCTGCGGCCCGGGGCCCGGCAGGGCGACCGGGGCCGCGCCGGTAGCGATCACCGTAGGCACGCTGGTGTCTATCGCGGTGGCGGGCGCCCCTGGGCGGAAATCCACGCCAAGCGCCGCGAAATCGGCCTTAAGCGACGGATCCGGCGGGTCGGCGTCGATCAGCACCTTTTTCGAGAGCGGCGGCCGATCATATGGTGGCCGGATCTCGGCACCGAGCAGCGTGATCGAGCCCGCGAAATCCCTGACACGGAGCTCCTCGGCGGTCCGCAGGCCGGCTAGCCCGGCACCCGCGATGACGATCCCCGCTGCCAATTAGCACCTCCAGTTTGCCTGGATAACCGTACACTCACATCCAATGGACGATACGTTGACCGACTCGTTGACCGGGCGTCTACTCGATGGGCGCTATGCGGTCACGGCACGCATCGCTCATGGCGGGATGGCTACCGTTTACCTCGCCCTCGATACCCGCCTGGACCGCCAGGTCGCGCTCAAGGTGATGCACGCCGAGCTGGCCAGGGACAACGATTTCGTCCGCCGGTTCATCGATGAGGCCAAGTCGGTAGCCAAACTGTCCGATCAGAATGTGGTCGCGGTCTACGACCAGGGCGCCGACGGTCCGTTCCTCTACCTGGCGATGGAGTACGTGCCGGGCCGGACGCTGAAAGATCTGCTCCGCGAGCGCGGCAGGTTCTCCCCCGCCGCGGCTCTGGACATCATGACCGGCGTGCTCGACGGACTCGCCGCCGCGCACGCGTCCGGCATCGTGCACCGGGACATAAAGCCGGAGAACGTGCTGCTGACCGCGGACGGGCGGATCAAGGTCGCGGACTTCGGCCTGGCCAGAGCCCAGGCAGCGGCCGGGCACACCCGGTCGGGCCTGATCATCGGGACCGTCGCGTACCTGGCACCCGAGCTGGTCACCGGCGGTGTCCCGATCGGCCCGCGCACCGACGTCTACTCGGCCGGCGTTCTGCTGTTCGAACTGCTGACCGGGCGGCAGCCGTTTACCGGAGAGACCCCGATCTCGGTCGCGTATCACCACGTGAACTCCAGTGTCCCCGCGCCGTCCGCTCTGGTGCCCGAGATACCGGCCTCGGTGGACCGGCTGGTGCGTGAGGCCACGGAACGCGATCCCGCCGCTCGCCCGGCCGATGCCGCCGCATTCGCGAACGCGGTAAGGAAGGTCCGTGCCGAGCTCGGACCGCCCGCCGGGACGCAGGCTGGCCGCGCCGCTACCGTCGGCTACACCACCGGCCCCAATGGCTACGTCCGGTCCGAGGGCAGCAGCGGGCTGACCGGCATGATGGGCGCAGGCGTACAGGGCCTGGGCGAGGCGCCGTGGCTGGACAACGGCAACTGGCCGGGGACGCACGGCTGGCGCCGGCCGCCTGAGGGGCCGACCAGGATCGACACGCCCGCCATACCCCACGGCCCGGCCGGACCATACGGCCAGAGCGGACCATACGGCCAGAGCGGACCATACAACCAGAGCGGACCATTCGCCCCGAACGGAGCGACCGCCCATAACGGGACGACCAGCATAGATCCGGCGACCACCATGGCCGGGGCGAATGGCTGGGACGGCCTGTTCAGCGATACCGGAGGGTTCGCCGAAGACGGCCGGTCGCACACGATGGTGGTGCACCGCGACGGCGGGCCGGAGCACCTCGGCCGCGAGTCGTTCCTCGGCCGCTGGCTGTTCAGCCGCCGGCTCATCGTGGTCGTGCTGGTGTTCGTGCTGGCCGTAGGGCTGGGCATCGGTGGCTGGTGGTTCGCCAACGGCAGGTACACGCCCATTCCCACGCTGGCCGGCGACACCGTCACCCAGGCGACCACGGCGCTGTCCCAGGACGGTTTCCGGGTCACCAGCGGGCCGCAGGTCGACAGCAACACGGTGCCGAAGGGCCAGGTCGTGGGCACCAGCCCGGCCGGGCGAGCGCTCAAGGGCGCCACGATCGCCATCTTGGTCTCGGCCGGCCCGTTCACGTCGGTCGTGCCCTCGGTCAAGGGCGACACTGTGGCCGGTGCCAAGAACGCGCTGGCGAAACTGCACCTGAGCACCGTCACCCAGCAGGTCGGCTCGACCCTGCCCAAGGGCACCGTCACCGGAACCAGCCCGGCCGCCGGCACCAAGTGGGCCCAGACGCAGCCGGTCACGCTGCTGGTATCCGGCGGACTGCCGATGCCCGATTTCGTGGGCATGCAGCAGAGCGCCGCCGCCAGCCTCGCGGCCACCGATCATCTCACCGTGACCTACGTCAAGCAGAGCAACAGCAGCCAGCCCGCCGGCGTCGTCTTGAGCCAGTCCCCCAGCAAGAACTCGCCCGTCCACAACGGCGAGACCGTGACCCTCACCGTGTCGTCCGGCCCGCCAGAGACCGCGGTTCCCAACGTGGTCGGGCAGAGCGTGAGTCAGGCCACGAGCACGCTGGAGGCGGCGGGCTTCACCGTCAACGTGCTGGGGTCACAGTTCTTCGGCAAGGTGCAGGCTGAGAACCCCTCAGGGAAGGCGCCCTACGGCAGCGCGATCACCATCAACGTCGCCTTCGACGGTGGCGGCGGCGGCGGGGGCGGCGGCGGAGGCGGCGGCGGAGGCGGCTGCATCGTCAGCTGGTTCTGCCCGTAACGCGGTCCTGGTGTGATCGGGCTGGCGAGTGAGGTAAGGTGACTGCCATGCGCCAGCAGTTCTGGTTTTGGTTTAGCTACCGGCCCGGTTCCCGGACG
>DASXDG010000280.1:0-2139 GCA_036490795.1 Streptosporangiaceae bacterium | reverse complement strand
GCGGAGCTAGTGCGCCAGGGTGCCGCAGCGCTTGGTGAGGTCGCAGGGGAAGGCGAACCTCGTCTTACGCAGGGAGGCACCGGTGTCTGTTTACGGCGTTCTGCAGGTTCATTCGGCGCCACCCGCGCTGTGCCCGCACATTGAGTGGGCCGTCGCGGGGACCGTCGGAACGGCCGTCAGCATGCCCTGGGTCAGTCAGCCTGCTGCCCCAGGGTCTCTTCGCGCTGAGCTGACATGGAAGGGCCAGCCGGGGACCGCTGGCGCCATCACCTCCGCCCTCGCGGGGTGGAACAGGCTGCGCTTCGAGGTCACAGAGGAAGCGTCCGCCGGCTGCGACGCGATGCGCTACTGCTACACGCCCAACCTCGGGCTCTTCGCCGCCACCACGAGCGCTAACGGCGACATCCTCATCCCGGAGAACAAGCTCCGCGCCGCGATGTCAATCGGCGCCAACGGCGGGGCGACGCTGGAGGATGAGCTGGAGAGGCTGCTCGGCGGCGGGTGGGACAACGAGCTTGAGCCGTTCCGCCGGGCGGGCGACGGCGCCCCGGTCCGCTGGCTCAACGCCACCGGCTGACAGGAACTGGCCGCGTGCAGCCTGCCGGCCACCTAGGCAACAGGCCACCTGGACAACAGGGGCGCTTCGCGTGAAGCTCGCGCTATGACAGGTTTCAGCGCGGCGGACATCCCGGACCTCACGGGCCAGACGGCCATCGTGACCGGTGCCAGCAGTGGCATCGGCCTGGAGACCGCGAGGGCCCTCATCGCCCACGGCGCCGTGGTGATCCTCGCGGTCCGTGACGAGGCCAAGGGCCGCAACGCCGCTAAGGCCATGCCAGGCCCGGGCGGCGCGGAAGTCGCCGTGATCGACCTCGCCAGCCTTGATTCCGTGCGCGCCTTCGCGCGCGACTGGTCACGCCAACCCATCGACCTGCTCATCAACAACGCGGGCGTGATGATCCCGCCGCTGTCCCGCACCGCCGACGGCTTCGAGCTGCAGTTCGGCACCAACCACCTGGGCCACTTCGCCCTCACGAATCTCCTCTTGCCGCACGTCACCGGAAGAGTCGTCACGCTCTCCTCGGGCGCCCACCGGTCCGGTCGCATCGACTTCGATGACCTCAACTGGGAGCACAGGAGGTACCGCGCGTGGCGCGCTTACGGTCAGTCCAAGCTGGCCAACTTGCTGTTCACCGCCGAACTGCAGCGCCGCCTGACTGCGGCAGGCTCACCAGTTCTCTCGATGGCCGCCCACCCCGGCTACGCCGCGACCAACCTCCAGTCGCACAGCGACAGCAGACTGATGGAGTTCGCGATGGGCACCCTGGGCAATCGCCTGGTTGCCCAGGACGCGGCCTCCGGCGCCCTCCCTACTCTCTACGCGGCGACGGCCGACCTCCCGGGCAACACGTTCGCCGGCCCGTCGGGCTTCGGCGGCCTGCGCGGCGCCCCGGCCCCGTGCACCCGCTCCAAGGCCGCGGGTGACACCGGGGTCGCCCGCCGCCTCTGGCAGGTCTCCGAGCAACTCACCGGCGTGAGCTTCCCGGAGAACCAACCCTGACTTCGGAGAGTGCCTGCCATGCGGCAGGCACTCTCACCTCTAGCCGGCCACGCCACTTGAGCAGGTTGACGGGCCAGGCGGAGCGCGGGACCGTTCGGATTACTCATCGATCTTGACCTTGGTGTTTTCTCAGCGCCCCCGGTCAGCGGAACGAGCCCGCGGTCAGCCCGGATACGATCCGGCGCTGTGCGAACAGGACGAGTACCGCGATGGGGATCGAGATGATCACCACCGCCGCGTCGATCAGGTTGTAGAACGTCTGGAACTGGCTCTGCCCGAACGTGGTGATGGCCAGCGGCGCCGTGAAGTGCGCCGTCGAGGTCAGGAACGACACCGCGAACGCGAAGTCGTTCCACGCCAGGATGAAGGACAGGATCGCGGCGGTGAACACCGCGGGGACGGCGACCGGGATGACCACCTTCCGCAGCACCTGCAGCCGGGTCGCCCCGTCGACGAGGGCGGCGTCCTCCAGTTCCGCGGGGATCTGCTCGAAGAAGTTCTTCAGCAGCCAGGTGGAGATCGGCAGCGTGTAGACGAGGTAGACGATGATCAGCGGGTAGATGTTGTTGAGCATCCCG
>DASXDG010000279.1:0-11626 GCA_036490795.1 Streptosporangiaceae bacterium | reverse complement strand
ATGCACGGGCAGTTGCGAGCAGGCGTGGCCTCCGGTCGCCTCTCCGGTCCGCCTCCCGGCCGGCGTGAAGCTGGCCGGCGCGATCGGGTACATCGTCCGGGCCAACGGCGAGCGCCAGGTCACCATCGACGGGTATCCGATCTACCGCTACGAGGGCGACATGACCCCCGGCCAGACCAACGGCAACGGTGTCAACGGCGAGTGGCACGTGGTCAAGGTCAAGGTCAAGGTCAAGGTCAAGAAGACCTCTAGCTCCGGCTCGTCGGGCTCCGGTGGCGGCACGGGGGGCGGCTGGTAGGTCCCGCCCCGTCCGGCGGCTCCGTTCCCGTAACCACGGAAGCCGCCGGACGAACGGGTTAACCTTGCTGCTGGCGGCGCTGCTTGAAGTACCTGACGATCTTGCGGATGAGGAAGAACATCGGTGTCACCTCCCAGTGGGCGACGAAATCCGTATGTTCGCAGTCTTGACCGTCTCTCGCCGGTATGTCCAGCCGCGTGTTTCGCGTCGGGGCATCACTGGGTGACCAAGCGCTTGATACAGTAACGGGATGCTACCCACCGTAGACGGCAGCCGGTGACCGCCGAAACGCAGGATCGCCGCGGCCTCATCTTGTCCAGCGCCGCGGAGATGTTCGCGCGCAAGGGCATCGGCGCGACCACGGTCCGCGAGATCGCCGACGCCGTGGGCGTGCTGTCCGGCAGCCTCTACCACCATTTCGAGTCCAAGGACGCGATCGTGGAGGAGATCCTGGCTGGCTACCTGGACACCATCCAGGCGCGGTACGCGACGGTGCTGGAGAGCGGGCGGTCGCCGGCCGAGAGCTTGCACGACCTGGTGCTCGCTTCGCTGCGGGTGGCCAGCGAGCAGCCCTACGCCACCGCCATCTACCAGAACGAACTGCACTACCTGCGCGAGCAGCAGCGGTTCGCGGAAGTGCTCGGGTCCGCGGGCAACGTGCAGCAGACGTGGCTGCGAATCATCGAGAAGGGCGTCGCCGAGGGCGCGTTCCGCGACGACATCGACCCGAGGGTGTTCTACCGGCTGATCAGGGACGCGGTCTGGCTGTCGGTGCGCTGGCACCATCAGGACCCGCCCGAGCGCCTGGCCGATGACATCACGTCCATCTTCCTTGATGGTTTCTCCGCCGCGTAGCGCTCGGCAGCATCCGTCGTGACAGCGATGCCGTTGGCAAGAGCCGGGCTGCCCTTCCATATGTAGCAAGCGCTTGGTAGGCTAACTGTCATGGCAGAGGCCTTTATCGTCGACGCCGTGCGGACGCCCGTCGGCAAGCGCGGGGGCGGCCTCGCCCGGGTACATCCCGCTGACCTGGGCGCGGCCGCGATTATCGCGCTGGTCGACCGCACCGGCATCGAGCCGGCCGCGGTTGCGGACGTGATCTTCGGCTGCGTGGACGCGATCGGGCCGCAGGCCGGTGACATCGCCAGGACCGCCTGGCTGGCGGCCGGTTACCCGGAGCACGTGCCGGGCACGACGGTGGACCGCCAGTGCGGCTCCGCCCAGCAGGCGATCCACTTCGCGGCCCAGGCCGTGCTCAGCGGCACCGCCGACGTGATCGTGGCCGGCGGAGTGCAGAGCATGAGCGCGATCCCGATCGGCTACGCGATGACCGCGGCCCAGCCGCTGGGCTACACCGATCCGTTCAGCGGGTCTAAGGGGTGGCGGGCCCGCTATGGCGATCAAGAGGTGTCCCAGTTCCGGGCCGCCGAGATGATCGCGGAGAAGTGGTCGATCAGCCGTGAGCAGATGGAGGAGTTCGCCGTCGGCTCGCACGAGAAGGCGCTGCGCGCGCAGGCCGAAGGTCGCTTCGACCGCGAGATGGAACCGCTGGAAGGCGTCACCAGGGACGAGGGCCCCAGGGTGCCGAACTGGGAGAAGATCCGCTCCCTGCCCGCGCTTGTCCCCGAAGGCCGCCTGACGGCGGCGACGTCAAGCCAGACCTCCGACGGTGCCGCGGCGCTGCTGATCGTCAGCGAGACCGGCCTGCGCGTGCACGGGCTGACCCCCAGGGCACGCATCCATCACCTGTCCGCGTGGGGCGCCGATCCGCTGCTGATGCTGACCGCGCCGATCCCGGCGACGAGCTTCGGCCTGGCCAGGGCCGGCCTCAAGCTGGACGACATCGACCTGGTCGAGATCAACGAGGCGTTCGCGTCTGTGGTGCTCGCCTGGCTGGCCGAGACCGGCGCCGACCCGTTCCGCGTCAACGTCAACGGCGGCGCGATCGCTCTCGGCCACCCGCTCGGCGCCACCGGCGCCCGGCTGATGACCACGCTGCTGCACGAACTCGAACGCACCGGCGGCCGCTACGGCCTGCAGACAATGTGCGAGGGCGGCGGGCAGGCTAATGTCACAATCGTTGAAAGCCTTACCTCATAACTAACCGTGGAGCTTGTCCCCGTAGTGTCTTACTCCGGCCGGGTGGTGGTGGTCACCGGCGGTACCCGCGGCATCGGCCGGGTGATCGCCGCCGCGTTCGCTGACGCCGGCGCCCAGGTCGTAGTCTGCGGCCGCACCGAGCCCGCCGAGCAGCCGCCGTTTCACTTCGTCCGGGCGGACCTGCGCGAGCCGGACCAGGCCGCCGCCGTGATCGACGCCACGGTCAGCAGCTACGGACGTCTTGACGTGCTGGTGAACAACGCCGGCGGCTCGCCGCCGGCCGCGGCCGCGACGGTTTCCCCTCGCTTCGTAGCCAAGGTGGTCGCGCTGAATCTGCTGGCGCCCTTCTATGTCGCCCAGGTGGCCAACGCAGTCATGCAGCAGCAGGACGACGGCGGAGTGATACTCAACATCGGCAGCGTCGCGGCCCACCAGCCAGAGCCCGGCACCGCCGCCTACGCGGCGGCCAAGGCAGGCTTGCTGACCCTCACCAGGGCGCTCGCCCTCGAATGGGCACCCAGGGTCCGTGTCAACCACATCACCGTCGGCCCGATCCGCACCGAACAGGCCGCCGAGTTCTACGGTCCCGACCAGGGTGCTTCAGTCGCGAAGCTGATCCCGATGGGCCGGATGGCCGAGCCCGCTGACGTCGCCGCCGCCTGCCTGTATCTGGCGTCCCCGCAGGCGGCCTACCTCACTGGCGCTGATCTCCCCGTCCACGGCGGCGGCGAGCTTCCCGCCCGCTACGTCGCCGCCCACCCGTTCTCGTAACCCAGTGCTCAGTACTCAGTACTCAGTGGCGGACCGGAACCCGGGGGTCCGACACCAGGGCCGTCGCGTAGTTCATGTCGGCGATGACGGTGCGGATCTTGCGCCACGTGCTGGTCATGTGCAGAGCGTGCATTGTCTTGTCCTTTTCTTGGAGCTTTTCTTTCTGACAAGACAAGAATCGCTCCGCGGGCATACCCCCGGGCAGGGAGCGAATGACCCCTTTTGCTGGCGGGGTCGTTTGACCCACAGGGGTCAAACAAGCCATTGCACTCCGGTGCCGTGCGAGTCGGTCGTGGCCACCAGCGTGCTGCCGTCGCGGATCAGCAGGAAGTTGTGCCTGTCGTTGGCCGGCGGGGTTATGCCGGCGACCACGCCAGGCGCCTCGTTGGACAGCCAGACGCAGCGCAGCCCCGCGACGGTCTTGCCGAACTGCTCGCGGTCCGCCCTGGGCAGGTAGTTGAGCACGGCGGTGTGGTAGACGACCAAGGTGGCGTCGGCCGGTGCCTGCGCGGCGAGGGCCGGCAGATCGGTGCGCAGGTCACCGCGGTGAATCCGGGGCGGGTCGCGCCGCGCGGCCGCGATCGCGGCGGCCAGCCGTTCCAGCCGGTCGCCCTCGCCTGGCCAGACCATGCAGGACAGCCACCGCATGTCGTCCTCACTCCGTACGTCGAGCGGGTTGAGGTCCAGTCCGGCCCGCCAGAGGATCTCCGGCACCCGGTCCGGCAGCGGAACCGGACCGGTGACGCCGCAACGAAGCACGGGCGCGTCGCGATCATGGCCGGTGACCAGGTGCCCGTCGTAGTCGTAGGAGTACTTGTCGAACAACAGCGTGAGCCCGGCGCTCGCGCCGACCTCGATCAGTGCCAGCGGCTGCGGCAGCTGGGCGAGGGCGGGCAGCAACGTCGCGCACCTGGCGGCCTCGTTCGTCTGGGTACGCCGCAGCACCATCTCCCTGGCCAGCTCTGACGGGTACTCGCTGACCAGGCTCCGCAGCTGCTCGACGCCGGCCGGCTCGCGGAGCAGGTAATAGGCGGCGCCGAACAGCAGGTTCGGCTGGCTCTTCTCCCACGGCAGCGTGTCGAGAAAGGAAAGGATCGCCGGATCGCCGGCGACCGCATTGGCGAGCCTCACGTAGGCGGGGGAGCGGCCCATCGCCTCCTCGGCGAATCTCAGGTACCTGTCGTGATTGGATGGCATGTATCCACGCTAGACCCTTGATTCTGGAGTACGGTCCAGGGTTTACCGTCGAATCATGAGCATGTCAGTGGGCCAGTTGGCTGCGAGGGCAGGCGTCCGGCCGGACACGATCCGCTACTACGAGCGGTCCGGCGTACTGCCGCCGCCGTGCCGCAGCGAAGGCGATCACCGCAGGTACGGCCCGGCCGACGTGGACCGGCTGCTGTTCGTCAGGGGCGCGCAGCGGCTCGGGATGCGCCTCACCGAGATCCGCGAGCTGCTCGCCGTCCGGGACACGGGTGTGTGCCCGTGCGAGCCGGCCGAGCAGGTGCTGTCCAGGCACCTCGCCGAGATCGACAACGAGATGGCCCGCCTCGCCGCGCTGCGCGCGGAACTGGTCACGATGCTCGCCGGAATGCGGACCGGCCCGGACTGCCCGGACCCGGTCCCCGGCACCTGGTGCTTCACACCGGAGGGGAGGTGATCCCTGATGTGCTCGTGCTGCGACGACCCCACGTGCGAATGCGCGTGCGACGCTGATTGCTGCTGATCCGACCCGTTAGATCCCCCGCCCCTAGGCGCCCGGGCGGGGTGCCGGGCCGGTTTGTCCGGTTTGCGGGTGCCGGTGCGGCGGCGTGGCCGGGATGGCGCTGATCGCCACGGGCGACGCAGACCCTCGCAGCTCAACCTCTGTAGCGCGGAACATTCCTTCAACGCGGCAATCAACCCTGCTGTGAGCAGGTATTTCTTCCGTGAAAAAGTAATGCTCCGCGTTGTGCGGGGCCTGCGGACGCACCTGGGGTGCGATGCTGTCCCCATGCACGTGAGCCTTGTGACCGTTGTGGTCGAGGACTACGACCAGGCGATTGACTTCTTCGTCCGTGTGCTGGGTTTCGAGCTCACCGAGGATTCCCCGTCACTGACCAACGACGGGCGCCCCAAGCGCTGGGTGGTGGTCCGCCCGCCGGGCGCGGAGACCGGCCTGCTCCTGGCCCGCGCCGACGGCGAGGACCAGGAAGCCGTCGTCGGCAAGCAGGTGGCGGGAAGGGTCGGCTTCTTCCTCCGCGTCGACGACTTCGCCGGAACGTGCCGGCGGCTCACCGCCGCGAACGTGATGTTCGTCCGGCCGCCCAGGCAGGAGCCGTACGGCACGGTCGCCGTCTTCCTGGACATCGCCGGCAACAAGTGGGACCTGCTCGGGCCGCCGGAGTCGTAACCGGCCCGAGCGCACGATGCTCACCGAGCGGGGGTACGTGCTGCTCGTGATACGGTGAGCTTTGGCTGTTGGCTTTCACCGTTTCGAGTGCCGTGATATTCACCGGCACCACGGTTTCGGGCGTTTCGCCGGATGATCAAAACTGTAGCCCCGTGGCGGGCTTGGCTGCTGTCCATACTTTTTCGCTCGCTTTCTCTCGCACGTAGCGCGATCGGTCGGCCGTTTGTGCCCTCCTGACACCTCGGCAACAAAGAAATGTGGGCAGCAGAAATTGATATCATTCATCTGGTCACCGGGAAATCCGCTACCCGCCGGCACTGGCGGTTCGGAGAATTATACGATCGGCCAGATCCGGGAGCTGAAACGGCGCGGCATACCAGCGCAGGTTGTTACCGTCGGCCTGGGTACCAGCGATGGCAGGGACGAATTCACCGGCATACCGTTCTTGGCGCTGTCCACGTTGTCTCAGGTCAGTGAGCTGGAAGGCACCGTGGTGTTCGTCAACGAGCCGCATCCCGTGCCAACGAGGAATCCAGCGTTCCTGATCCTGCACAACCCGCCGCCGCTCCGGAAACGGGAGAGGGCATTTGTCGTCGACGGGACGAGAGAGCGTATCCTGATCGCGACAAGCCGGTATGCGGCCGCGCTCTGGTCAAAATATCTGGACGTCGACGTATCGACGATCAGCGTGGTGTATCCATTCGCTGAACCTTGCTTTGCCGGGCAGTTCCGCCCGCGCGACGATACCGGGAAGACCCGCGTCTTGTTCGCAGGCAGGCTGAGCCCGGAGAAGGGCATCTACACCCTGCTTGAGATGATGCATATCGACATCATCCAACAGGACCCGGAACTCACGTTCACCGCGACCACAGCGGGTGCTGACAAGCCGCAGGGGAAGATCATCGAGCGCTTGCTCGGCGAGCATCCCGGGATCCGTGTGGTAGACAGCTGCAAAACGCCGGCCAGCATGGCGGCCTTGATGGCCGGCCATGACATCGTGGTGATGCCCTCCAATAGCCAGTACTGGCACGAGACCTTCGGCATCGTCTCGATCGAGGCTCAGCACTCGGGCTGCCGGGTAGTCGCCTCCGATGATGGCGGTCTGCCCGAGACCGATTGCGGCGGTGTCTCTCTCGTCAGGCCGGACAATGCTGAGGCGCTCGCCTGGGGTATCCGTGAGGCGGTGGACAGCGGACCGTTCCCGCTGGCGGCCAGGCAGGACGCCGGGACGAGGTTCACCGTCGGGCAGTCCGTGGACACGCTGCTGAAGGTCTTCGCCGGGCCGCTGCCGATCCCGCCGGCGACCATTGTCCGGCAGCTCGAAGAGCTGATCCTCGCGCCATCGGCACAGCTAGCGCACACCGTTGGCCCAGCGAGCGCGCTGACGGAAACAACTCCGCGAACGCTGCCTCAGCTTTAATGACCAGGAGCCTAGCCGCAGGTGAACCTCGAGCGGGCGGTCCCTCAGCGAAGCGCTTGCGCCAGCCCTTCGCGCCGGGTCCGCAACGCCAGCACCGCCCGCGTGTACGCCTGTCGTTATGCGCGATGCCGGATTTATCCTGGTTTAGCGCCCGGAAGTGCTGGAACAACGTGGAAGATTGCCCCATTGTGGAGCGTAGACCCCCGAAAATGAGGGTCACCCTTCCACGTAAGGGCAATCCTCCGCGCTAGTTGGCTCGCCCTGCGATCCTGGACGCCGCATAAGCCTCGGTGTCTCTCACTCATAACAACAGTGGTGCTTCTGTCCGGGTCAGCGCCGCGCGCCCGTCGGCAAGCCCTCGCGGGTCTGGCCCTCGCGGGTCCGGCCTAGAACAGGCCGGCCCGTGCGGCGACGAGGCGGCGCAGTTCGGCGGGGGAGCCGAGGACGAGCTGGGTGGTCTTGGCCCGCTTGAGGTAACGGTGCGCCTCGTGCTCCCAGGTGCAGCCGATGCCGCCATGCAACTGGATCATCTCGGCCGCGACGTGCCAGAACACGTCGGCGCAGTACTTCTTGGCCAGTGGCCCCAGCACTCCCGGGTCCGCCGCGCCGGCCACCGCGGCGGAAGCGGTCGCGGTCGCCGACGCCACCTCCACGGCCAGGTCTGCGCAGCGGTGCCGCAGCGCCTGGAACGTGCCCAGCGCCCGGCCGAACTGTGACCGGGTACGCAGGTACTCCACCGTGACGTCGAGGCAGTGCGCCGCCGCCCCCGCCGACTCGACGGCCAGCAGGACGCGGAACAGGTCGGCCGCCATCGCCGCGGAGACGCCCGTCACCGGCACCGCCTCAGCCGAGCTGAACTCCGCGGTCGCCTGCGGCCGCGTCTGATCCAGCGTGCCCGCCGGAGTCACCCGAGCGTCGCCGGCCCACACCACCCATAGCGAGTCATCACACGCCACGACGAACAGATCGGCGCAGGCTCCGTCGAGGACGTTCGAGGCGACTCCGGACACGCGCCCGCCGCAGACCGTCAGCGCCCCGGCCGGTATCACCGGCCCGGCGAACGCGAACGCGGCCCGCACCGACCCGTCCGCGATCCCCCGCAGGAACTCACCGGGAGCGCCAGCGTCGCCAGCATCGGCCTCGCCGTACCCCAGTACGTAGCCGGCCAGTGCCGTCGAGAGGTACGGCACCGGCGCCAGTACCCGCCCCGTCTCCGAGACAGCGACAGCGATCTCGGCCAGCCCGGCGCCGGCCCCGCCGTGCGATTCCGGCACCGCCAGCCCGGTCAGCCCCAGCTCACCGGTCATCCGCTTCCACAGTGTCCCCGCGGGGGCACCCGCGCCCAGCCCGCGGCCCAGCAGGTCGCGCAGCGCGGCCCGCAACGCGGCCTGCTCCGGTGTGTCCACGACGATCACCCCCGGGGCAGGCCGAGACCGCGCTCGGCGATGATGTTGCGCTGGATCTCGTTCGAGCCGCCGTAGATCGTGTCCGCCCTGGTGAACAGGAACAGCCGCTGCGCGTCGGACAGCTCATACGACGGCCCGCACACGCTGGCCGAGGGACCGAGTACGTCCACGGCCAGCTCACCGAGCCGCTGATGCCACGAGGCCCAGAGCAGCTTCACGATGTTCGGTTCGACCCCGGAAGCGCCATCCACGAACGCGGACTCCGCGGTGAACCGCAGCACCTGCAGCTCGATCCACGCGTCGGTGAGCCGCGCGGCGAGCGCGGGATCCGACGCCGCACCGGACGATCGCGCGGCGGACAAGACAGCGGACAACTCCCGCGCGAACCCGAGCTGCTGCCCGAACGTCGACACCCCGCGCTCCACGCTCAGCGTGCCCAGCGCCACCCGCCACCCGTCACCGGGCTCGCCGACCACGTCACCGGGCTCGGCGACGGCGTCGTCGAAGAACACCTCGTTGAACTCCGATGTCCCGGTGAGCTGCACGATCGGCCGCACCGTGACGCCCGGCTGGTCCATCCGCACGAGCAGGCAGGACAGCCCGTGGTGACGCGACGACGAAGCATCGGTGCGCGCCAGCACGAAACACCAGTCGGCGACCTGGGCCAGTGATGTCCATACCTTCTGCCCGTTGACGCGCCACCGGCCGTCTGCACCGGGAGCGGCTCGTGTCCGCAGTCCGGCCAGGTCCGACCCGGCGTCCGGCTCGGAGTACCCCTGGCACCACATGGTCGTCCCGGCGAGGATCCCCGGCAGGAACCGCTTCTTCTGCTCCTTCGTGCCGAACGCCAGCAGGGTAGGACCGAGCAACTGCTCCCCGATGTGCCCGACTCGCCCCGGCGCTCCGGCCCGCGCGTACTCCTCGTAGAAGATCGCCTGCTGCCGCCAGGGCAGCCCGCGGCCCCCGTCGGCGGCCGGCCAGCCAAGGCCGATCCACCCGGCCGAGCCCAGCGTCCGCTCCCAGGAAAGCCGTTCGGCGATGAGCTCGTGCTCCCGCCCCGGGCCGCCGGACCCGACCAGTTCAACGGGGAGATGCGCGGCCAGCCAGTCCCGGACCGACTCCCTAAACGAGGAATCGTCCATAAGCTCTCAGCAGCCTTGCGCGCGTCCCGCATGGACCGCGCGTCCTGCCCGGCCAGCGAGTCCGCGCCGGTCTCCGCGTTGTGCGCGTGCGCGAGGTGATGCAGCCCGAACACCGAGTCCATCCCCACCTGCAACCCCATCGCGTCCTCCGCCTGGTTGACCGCCTTCTTGGTGAGCGCCAGCCCGAGCCGCGGCATCGCCGCGATCTTGGTGGCGATGCCGCTCACCTCACTGGCGAGGGACTCCTTCGGCACCACGCGGTTGATCATGCCAAGCGCCAGTGCCCGTTCTGATGAAACTCTTTCCCCGAGGAACAGGAACTCCTTCGCGAACCTCGGCCCCATCACCCAGGGGTGCGCGAAGTACTCGACACCGGGGATGCCCATCCGGACCACCGGGTCGGCGAAGAACGCGTCGTCGGAGGCGATGATCAGGTCGCAGATCCAGGCCAGCATCAGGCCGCCGGCGATGCACGCGCCGTGCACCTGCGCGATCATCGGCTTGGGCAGTTCCCGCCAGCGGCGGCACATGCCGAGGTAGACCTCCTCCTCGCGGGCGTACCGGCTCTCCCCGCCGGATTTGCCGACGTGGTCCCACCACAGGCCGGCCCGCCGGCCGAAGGACCGGTCGATGTCCCGTTCGGGCGTGCCGATGTCGTGCCCGGCCGAGAAGTGGTCACCGGCCCCGGACAGCACGATGACCTTCACCTCGTCGTCGGCCGCCGCCCGGTAGAAGGCGTCGTCGAGGGCGTAGGTCATCGCCGAGTTCTGCGCGTTGCGGTACTTCGGCCGGTTCATGGTGACGCGCGCGACCGGGCCGTCCGTCTCGTACCTGACTACGTCGTCTGACATGTGAGACTCCTCAAGATCTGTGCCCGGTGCCAGTCCGCGCCGCCCCAGGACGGCGCCAGCGCCCAGACCCGCTTGGCGAACAGGTGCAAGTCGTATTCGGTCGTGTAGCCCATCGCCCCATGGCACTGGATCGCCGTCCGCGCCACCAATCGCGCCGCGTCCGACGCGAGCACCTTCGCCGCCGACACCGATCTCTCCGGGTCAGCCCCCGACACCGATCTCTCCGGGTCAATTGCGTGATTGACTTCGCTAGAGCGTGTCGATTGCGCATTTGACCCGGGTGCCCGCGGCCCGGATGACTGCGACTGTGCCCAGGCTGCCGCCAGCACGGCCGGCCTGGCGAACTCGACCGCGACCAGCGCGTTCGCCAGCGCGTGCTTGATCGCCTGGAAGCTGCCCACCGGCACTCCGTACTGTTCGCGCCGTTTGACGTACTCGACCGTCATGTCGAGCATCCGCCGGGACAGCCCGCACAGCAACGCCGCCGTGCCCAGCACCCCCCGCTGCCACATGATGTCCGCGTCCGCGTCCAGCCGCACGCCCTCGCCCCGCGTCCGCACCACCCGGGCGAGCGGCCGCAGCGGATCGACCGCCGGGCACTCCTCGAGCTCCACCTGATCCCGTTCGAAGACCGTGTAGTCCATAACAAGCAGTGGTGCTTGCACACCGTACGGGATCAGGTCTCCATCGCCGGCCCGCACCGCGACAAGGCCGGCCGGGGCTCGCTGCAGCAGGGGAGCGGCCACCGCGATCGTCTCCGCTGCCGGACCGGGCAGCCCGCTGTACCCGATTTCCTCCAGCACGGGCACCAGCGCGTTCTCGTCCAGCCCCAGCCCGCCACGGCCCTCGGGCACGAGCGTGCCCAGCACGCCCACGGCCGTGAGCTTGTCCCAGACGCCGTCGGCGTCGCCGCCAGGGACGTACCCGCGCAGCGCTCCGGCGGTCGCGTCGCGCAGCGCCGCCGCGGCCTCGTCCAGGGCGAAACGCACGTCTACCTCCCGGCCCTGGGCAGGCCGAGCAGCCGCTCGGCGACGACGTTGCGCTGCACCTCGTTGGTGCCGGCGTAGATCGGGCCGGCCAGGGAGAACAGGAAGCCTTTCGACCACGGCCCTTCCGCCGAACCGTCCGGTCCGAGCAGGTCCATGGCGGTCTCGTGCAGCCGGACGTCCAGTTCCGACCAGAACAGCTTGTTCAGCGACGCTCTGCTAGCCAGGTCTGCCGCCCCCTGCTGCGTCCCGTCCACGAT
>DASXDG010000278.1:0-5401 GCA_036490795.1 Streptosporangiaceae bacterium | reverse complement strand
CTCGTAGCGGGCGATGCCGGCGCTGGCGGCGCTGGCGGCCTCGGGATTGGTCAGCATCGAGCGCAAGAGGGCAAGCGACGCGACCGGCTCGCTCGCCAGCCGGCTGGCCAGCCCGGCGAGGAGCTGCTCCGCCGCCTCCTCCGGCGTCCCGCTGACCTCAGGGACGGGGGCGGCGTCGATCACTCGCCGGTACAGCTCCTGCTTGGACCCGAAGTAGTGCATGACCAGGCCCGCGTCGACTCCGGCGGCCGAGGCCACGGCCCGGATCGTGGCCCGGTCGTACCCGGCGCTGAAGAACACCTCGGTCGCGGCGTCGAGGATGCGCGCTTCGGTGCGGCGGCGCTGCTCGGCGCGCGAACCCGGCCTGGGAGTGGTCATTGTTTCATTCTACGAGTGTTGACCAGGCGCCGGTTTCGCTCTACACTCGTTCAATGAACGCCTGTTGAATGAAACGACTTGAACGAAGGAGAGCCCGCATGCCATCCGTCACGCCCGCCGACGTCCTTGCCCGCCGCCGCCACGTGATCCTGAACGGGGACGCCGACGGCTTCGCCGACCTGTTCGCGCCCGATGCGGTGATCGAGGTGCCCTTCGCCGGCCTGCCGGGCATGCCCGCGCGCCTGGAGGGCCGGGAGGCGATCCGCGAGCACGCGCGCCATCTCCTGGCGTTGCCGCTCCGGCTGGAGGACTTTGAGGTAGCGGAGCTTTACCAGACCCAGGACCCCGAGGTCGTGATCCTGGAAATGCTGACGAAGGGGACCGTTACCACGACAGGCCAGTCGTTCACGGCGACGTCCATCCAGATCCTCCGGATCCGCGACGGTCAGATCGTGCTCTTCCGCGACTTCCCCGATCCCCGGGTCCCGGAGGGCGTGCTCGAGGAACCGCGTGCGGCAAGCTGACGTGAGGAGCAAAAAGCCGCCACTCCCGAACGACAGCGGCCGGCTTCGGATGCTGCCCGCTGATCAGGTTGCGGTCACACGCGATGCGGGGCATCTTTCAAGGGAGTGACCGGCGCTCAGTGTGCGGCCGCCCACGGCTGCCGCTCGACGGGGAGGTCCAGTGACATCAAGCGAGTGGCCGCCGTCGCGGCCGGTGATGGGGTACAACACCTGGTACCAATTCAGGACCAGCATCACGGAATCCGTAGTCATCAGGCAAGCGCAACTGCTGGTCAGCTCCGGGCTGGCCGCGGCGGGATATAACTGCGTCAACCTAGACGACGGGTGGATGGCCGCGGAGCGGGCGGCCAACGGTGAACTCATCGGGGACGCCGCGAAGTTCCCGCAGGGGATGGCCTGGCTGGCCGGCCAGGTTCACGCTCTCGGGCTGAGGTTCGGCATTTACACCGCGATCGGCACCAGGACCTGCCAGTCCTTGCCCGCGAGCGGGGGGCACTACGAGCAGGACGCGCGGACTTTCGCATCCTGGGGGATCGACTTCGTCAAGGTCGATGACTGCGGCGGGCTGCCCGCGGGGACGACCGTGGACGCGCTGACGGAGCAATTCCGCCAGTTCGGCGCGTACCTTCGGCAGTACAATCCGGAAGTCGTTTACTCCCAAGAGCTGCCCATTCACCAGATCGGTAAGCCTAGCTTCCTCTCGGCCGTCCGTTCTTCGGCCGAATTCGCGCACATGTGGAGAGTCGCGCACGACGAGTACCCGCTGACCCATGACGACGCGTCGCCGATGATCCTGGGCCACCTGGCGGCGGACCTGCCCTTGCACCCCTTCGCGGGGCCGGGACACTGGAATGACCTGGACATGATCGCCCCGAATTATCCCGCGAGCGGCTGGACGCTGGATGACCTGCGCAACCAGCTGTCCGTATGGGCGATGGAAGCCAGCCCGCTGCTCATCTCGGCGGACATCGCCGCGCTGCCGCCGGCCGGGTTGGACGCCCTGAAGAACCCGCACATGATCGCCATCGACCAAAGTGGGCAGCAGTGCTCCACGGTGATCATGAATGGGAACATCGAGGCGCTTGTAAAGCCAGATCCGCACGGAGGCACCGCGGTTCTCTTCGTCAACCTCGGGCCGGAGACCAGCACCGGGAGCTTCTCGCTGTCCCAGTTCGGAATCACCTCAGAAGGGGCCACGGGCCATAACGTGTGGACCGGAGTCACGGAAAACCTCACCGAGGTTTCCGTCACCGTGGAGGCGGGGCAGACTGCGCTATGGCAAATCGAGGAGGCCTGAAGCGGGCGGGCGCCCCTCGCCGCGGCTGACGAGCGTGCTGAGCGAGCCGCGCTGCCCGGGCAGCGCCAGGATTATCCGGTACAGGTGCTCGCCCCAGATGGACCGCAGCTGCGGGTCGTCCAGGTCGCGGCGCTCGACACTGATGCCGTCGGCAGTCGTGCCGTCCGCGGTCGCGCCGTCCGGTGTGGCATCGATGTCCATCACCAGGCCAGACGGGAGCGTGATCGTGGCGCCGGCCACCTGAGGCTCCTCTCGCGTGATGAGGTAACACACGGACCGTTCGGAATAATGGCTTAGTTCCCAGCTGTCGTGGATTGAGATGAGCGCCGCGGCACGGTCCAGCCGCAGCGTGCGACGCCAGGAGCGAACCCCGGCCGCGGCGGGGTACGCCGCGGCGAGGTCCAGTGCGAGCTCGGCGGCGGTCGCGGTCAGGGCCGCGCTGACGTCGGTGGCGCGGTGCGCCCGGCCCGCGGCCTGGGCGTGGCCGGCCGGGGCGGGGGTGTTGTGCCAGGAGCTCTGCATCGTCCAGATCTGGTAGCGGTCCGGGCCGAACGTCTGCCGGGTGTAGGTACCGGCGCCTGGGTCGATCAGCAGCGGCCTGCCATTAAGCGCTATTATGAACGAACCAACGTCGTTATGGTTGTGTGATTCGTCATTATGGCCGGCTTTCGCCGCCAGGAACAGGCCCGCCGTGTCGCCTTTGCGTTCCCGCGCGGTGAGGACGCCGGTGGCGGGCAGCCAGGACTGGAGCGGGGCGGGAAATCGCGCGGGCGGTGCCGCGGCCCACTCGTCGTCGGTGATAGCGGCCAGCGGGCGGCCAAGGGCGCCGTTGGGGCCAGTGACCAGGGTGGGGGCGTGCTCCCGCATCGCCACGGCGTGCTGCTGTACCTGGGCATCGCCGGTGCGGGCGCCGAAGCGGTACAGCAGGTGCGGGACGACGCCAGGAGGGCGGATCGAGCCGTCCGCGAAGTTGACGTGCACGTTGCCGGCGATGTGCGCGACCACCGGGTACCGGGCGGTGGCCCTGACCTTGGGCAGCTGGAAGGCGCCGAAGTCGTCACCGCAGGCTTCGGTCAGGGTCTCCAGGCACTCGAAGAGCGAGGCGCCTGCCCGCCACCAGTAGCTGGCGCCCTCATCACAGCCGCCGTCATCGGGGACCGAGTCGAGGTAGCGGTCGAGGGCGCCGACCGCGCGGTTCGCGACGCGGTTTGGCCGGTCGTCGAGTAGCAGGCTCGCGATGAGCAGGTTCGAGTGGATCCACGGGGTCCAGTTGTTCAGGTTCGCGCGGCCGTCAAGGCCGAGCCACGACCAGTCGTCGCGGGCCAGGTACGGATCGAGGACCCGGATCTTTATCTCACGGCGGACCCGGGCCTCGTGCTCGCCGGTCAGCAGGACGGTCCAGGCGAGCAGCCCGGCGGTCTCGGCGGCGAACAGGTCCACGTGCGGGTGATCCGGGTCTGGCAGCCCGCCGGGCTGGTGCGCGGGCAGGCACCAGCTGGTCTCCTCGCACAGCAGCCACACCCCGTCCGTGATTTCCGCGGTGCTGGTGTCGCCGGTAAGTACCGCGGTGATGACGGCGGCCATCAGCTTGTCGCGGCGGGCGATGTACGGACGCTCGTACTCCTGGCGGTCGCCGGTGGCCTTGTACCTGCCGTAAGCGGTGGCGGTCAGCAGCGGCCACGGCCGCTGGCTGACGGGCACCGTCTGGGCCAGGAGCCGCTCGCGGGTTTCCCGCGGCACGCGCCCCCAGTACCCGCGGTCGGCAACCGGCGGGTAGGGCCGCCAGGGCTTGAGGTGCTCCGCGAGCCGGCTTGCGGTGAAGCAGTCTGCTAGCCGCATGTCCATGGACACGACCCTGCCCCGCCAGGCAGGGATTAGGCAACCGCCCGGCCCATGATCAGAAGCCGACCTGCTGGCGGATGAGGACGAGGTGGATGCGGCCGGGCATTTCCTGGTGGATCTCCAGGATCTTCCCCACCTGGCTGTGCTGCCCGTAGGCGGCCTGCGCACGGGCGTCTTCCAGCGGCAGGCTGTGCTGGTAGATCCGCTGGTGCGCGGCTTCCAGGGCGGGCACGAGCTTTTGGGCGCCGACGACGAAGATCACGTTGGCGGCGCCCCAGGCGTAGGAGGCAAGCTGGCTGCCCGATGCCGACGCGATCACCAGGGTGCCGTCCCTGGTGATCGCGTGCACGCTGCCGAGGGCGTAGTCGGGCTGGCCGCCGATCGCCTTCATCTGCTGTGCCTGGGTAGCGAAATCCAGCGCGAGCATCTTGTCGCGGGCCGACTCGTACCGGCCGCCGTCGTTGATCGCGTCCGCGAGCCCGGCCTCGGCCAGCGTCACCGACGTGTTGGTCATCACCGACTAGCCCTCCGGGATGCGGGCGAGTACCGCCTGGCGCGCGGCACCGAGATCATCGACGACCTCGACGCTGAACCCGTGCTCCTCCAGCGCCACGACGGTCTCCGCCAGCGCATGCTCATCGGGCAGCGAGGTGAAACGGTCAGGGGTGGCAGTCGTGCTCACGGCTGGTCCTCCTTGATGCGGATCGCGCTCGGGAACCCGGGGTCCCCGGCGGCTAGCTGGCTGGTCGAGTGGACCCGAAGCTAGGGCCCGGCAAGGTGAGCGGCGGTCACCTGGTTCCGGTGATTTGCGTCCGGGGTCAGCTTTTGGATCTCCAGCAGGTCCAGGCCGAGCGCCTCGGCCTCGGCCAGCACCCCGAACAGGGCCGACCGGTCCAGCAGGCCAGTGAGCACGGTGTGCGCGCCGTGACGCTGCGGCACCAGCGCCGGGAACGCCGACAGCACCGTGGCGCCGAGACGCCCGTTGATCCGGATCAGGTAGGGGGCGAGTGCCGGGTCCATGACGCCATGGTCAAGTGCAGGCAGGTGACCCCGGATCACCTGGATCAGGTGGCTGCCGGGCTAGCGCGTGCGGCGAGCGGCCAGCAGCCGCAGCTCCCGCGCACGCCGCACGGCCGCGGACCGGTCACTGACCTGGAGTTTGGCGTAGATTCTGCGCAGGTGCGTGCTGACGGTGTTCAGCGAGACAGACAATTCGCCTGCGATCTCGGGCCGGGACAGGTTGGTTGGCAGGTATCGCAGCACCCTGAGCTCGCCCGGGCTGAGCTCCTCCGGCGGCGGCAACGGGGACTGCTGTTTGACCGCCGGGGATGAGCCGCGGAGGATGTCGAGGATGTCGGCG
>DASXDG010000277.1:0-3762 GCA_036490795.1 Streptosporangiaceae bacterium | reverse complement strand
CCAACCCAATAACGGCTTACGCGGATTGGATGAGACGGGAAACCCGCCCGCCGCGGTCCCCGGATCACAATCGGGCCATGATCACCGGCTGGTCCGCTCACTTTGCCTGTCACGTGACTGTTTCCGCGCCCGTTTCGCCCGGTATGGGTATACGGCTCACAGGCAAAGCCTCAACCCGGGCCCCCCGGCGGGGCCGATCCCGGGAGATCCGGACCAGCGAGTGCCTGTCCTGCCCCCGGCCGCGCCGCCGCCGTTACGGTAGCGCGGTACTTCTGTCCAACGCGGTGATTAATGCTGCTTTGAGCAGCCTTTTCTTCCGTGCTGGACATAAGTACCGCGCTGATCACCCCGCCAGCCCCGCACAAACGCACCAGCGCCCGGCGCAACGCCGTCGCCAGCGAACACGCACCTGGCCGCGCACGTTCTAAGCCATAACAACATCGCGTTCGACGTACGGGGCGAGGTGGCAGGGTCAGGCGGAGGCGGCCAGGCTGTAGACGACAGCGGTCAGGACCGGAATCAGGATGAGCGCGGTCACCAAGGCCGCCCGGCACCGGACCAGGCTGGCCCGGCCGGCCGGCTCGAGCAGCCGCTCGACCCGTGCCGCGACCGCGTAGCTCGCCGCGCCCAGTGCCGCCGCGCCCAGTGCCGCCGCGGGCAGCGCCCCCGCGGAAGCGCCCGCACCGCACGCAGGAGCCGGGCCAGAAACGGAAGCCGAACCAGAAACGGAAGCCGGCCCGGAACCAGAACCCGCGCCGGGCACCGCGATCCCTGTGCCCATGGCGACCAGCGCCTCGATGAGCGGCCGGCGGCCGGTGTGGCGGGCGGCCCTGTCGTCGGCGGCCATTTCGGCTAGCCGCGCGATTTCGGCCTGGCCCTTCGCGAACACCGGAACGGCGGGGAACGTCGCGGCGAGTCCCTTGCACAGCGCTAGCAGCTGGTGGTGCCGCCCCGCTAGGTGAGCACGCTCGTGCGCGAGCACGGCGTCGAGCTGGGCGGGGGCGAGGATGCCGAGGGCGCCGGTGGTCACGATGATGATGCCGGGCGGCACGCAATACGCGGCGCGCTGCGGCACGTCGAGCACGATCGTGCTCGGGCCGAGGTGACGCCCGGTGAGGAACGCGGCCTCGGCGTGCGACCGGGTCTGGTGCTGCGCCGCCTGAAGGCGGCGGCCGTACCGCCAGGCCAGCACCGCCGTCATGTAAGCGGCGAGCATGGCGACGACGCCCAGGCCGAGCTCGAAGAGCGCGCTGCGGTACACCACCGGCGTACACGCTCCGCCGGCCACCGAGCGGCAGACCACCTCTGCGAGCTGGGCCCAGCCGGCGACGGCCGCACGGATCAGGAAGAAGACCGACACGGCACCGGAAACGAGCACGCTCGCCATCGCCGTCAGCCACACGGCCACGCCGAGCCGGGCACTGAACCCGGTACCAGTGAGCCGGGCCAGCGCGGACGGCACCAGCCAGGCGACCGTCACCGAGTACAGCAGCACTACCAGCGCGGCGGTCATCAGGCGCGCCCCCGCCCCTGGCGCCCGGCCACCCGTTCGCCGCCGGCGTGACCGCCGGCAGACTGGCCGCCGGCAGACTGGCCACCGGCCGGTTCGCTGGCTTCCTGAGCGAGCCGCGAGATGACGGCACGAAGCAGTTCAGAGTCGCCGCCGGCCATCTCGGTCACGAAGTGAGTGAGCACCGCCTCGGCGTTGCCGCCGTCGGCCAGCGCCTCGTTCATCAGCCGGGCGCTGTATTCCTCCCGGCTCGCCGTGGCGACGTACCGGTAGGCCTTGCCTTCCTTGACCCGGTCGAGCCAGCCCTTGCGGTGCAGGTTGTCCATCGTGCTCATCACCGTGGTGTACGCGATGGCCCGCTCGTTACGGAGCTCATCGAACAGCTCGCGCACGGTAACCGGAGTGCCGTGATCCCATACCAGCTGCATGATCACGGCTTCCAGCTCCCCGAACCCGCGCACCGCGCCTCCTCGCCACCCGTATCCGAGCATCAGCAAACGAGCCCATATTACTATCTACGTACGCAGATCGTACTTGATTCCCGGTTACCGGCACGACTACTGGTTACCGGCACGACTACTGGTTACAGGCACGACAGCAGGCCGTCCAGCGGCCTGGGCACCTGGCCGGGATCCAGCGCCTCCGCGAGGGCGCGCGCGTACCGCTCCTTGGCGCCGGAGCGGCAGCCGATGAACCGCCGTAGCTGGCCGGCGCTCAGCTCGGTGCGATGGGCCGGCTGCTTGAGGAACGTGCGCAGGCGCTTGCCCTCGCCCTGGGCCTCGATCAGCTCGGCGACCGGCCCGACGCCAAGCGAGCGGATCAGCTCGTCCTCGAGGTCCGCGACGCAGACGAAGAAGCCGAGCCGCTCCAGTCCAGCACGGTCTATGCCGTCGCCGTAGCCCGCGCGTTCCAGCGCGCGGACGAAGTCTCGCTCCTCCCCCGCGTCGCACAATCCGGCCACCGGGACGTCCATCCCGCGCGGGCCGAACCGCTTCAGGTAGTGGCCGATGTTCGTGGCACCGCCCATGGCCATAACCAGCACGCCTTCGGCGGCCAGGTCACGTCCGGCCTTGGCCGCCAGCGTATGCAGCGCGCTCTCGTCGCTCACGCCTTCGACGAGGACGACCCGGCGGGCTCGGCTGGGGTGCTCGTCGTCCATTTGTCCAGTTTCGCATGGGCGGCCGGCTTGACCGGCGCGGCAGTGCACCTCGCGAATGGCAGCGCGGCGGCCAGGCCGGCGAACGGCAGCACGGGAAGCAGGTAGCGGTAGTCGAAGTCGGCGCTGGCGATCGGGAACACGAGCAGGACGACGGCGGTGGCCCACGGCAGCATGCTGCCGGACCGGCACCACCGCACCGAGAACCGGACCGGGAACGGCAGGTACCACCTGACCCCGGCCGGCTGGCGACGGATCCGTACCAGGCCGCCCAGCCCTAGCAGCATGATCAGGGCGAACAACGGGCCGTACGTAAACACCAGGCGCCGGTACCCCGCCACCAGCACCGCGACCGGCTTGATCAGCCGGCTCGGCGTGGCGTGCCCGTAGGCGAGCGCGTCGGAATAGGCGGTACCGCCAGGGATCCATGAGTGTCCCGCCGGGATCACCTGCGGCTGGAGGTGGAACGAGTAGTAGTACACCGCGCCCGGATCCGGATAGTCCTCTCGCGGCCACCTGACCGACAGCCACAGTCCGTGCGCGACGGCTTCCGCGTATCCGGCTGGCTGGGTGAGGATGGCCCGGATCGCGAAGCCGCGCAGCAGGGAGTCGCTCGCCGGGCTCACCGGCCCGCCCGGCAGGTCCCGCACCATCTGGGCGTGCCAGACGTAGTCTCCGGGCGGCGTCCGTGACGACGGCGTCCCTGACGGGCAGATGGTCAGCTCGGACGCTGGCGGCTTGATCACCGAGCATTCGGCGAACGATGACACCCTGCCCCACAGGTAGAAGCCATCGGACCGGGTCAGCCCGTAGGTTCCGGACCAGGAGTGGAACCACACGACGTACCCGGCCACCGGCGCCAGGCAGCCGGCCGCCAGCAGCCCGGCCGCCAGCCACTGCCGCCACCGCCGCCAGTCGCGCAGCGCCACGGCCAGCGGGAACAGCACGAGCACCGGCAGGCCCTCGCTGCGCACGGTCACCGCGTAGCCGACCATCAGGCCGGCCAGGACCAGGGCCGCCAGCGGCGGCCTCCGCCACCACAGAATCAGCAGCGCGGCCGCGACGATGAGCACGGTGAACAGCGCCTCGGCCATCA
>DASXDG010000276.1:0-4708 GCA_036490795.1 Streptosporangiaceae bacterium | reverse complement strand
CACCATCATCGCGGACGTTATGCGGGCGCGCTCTTCAGCGCGGGTTGTTGCCGCCGAGTGTCATCGCGATGGCTTGCGTCCGGTCGGTCACGTCGAGCTTGAGGAAGATCGCGTGCAGGTGGTTCTTTACCGTCGACTCGGAGATCCGCAGCGTGCGCGCTATCTTGCGGTTCGAGAGCCCCCTCACCAGCAGGCCGAGTACCTGCTGCTCGCGCTGGGTCAGCTGGGAGCTGGCGTCGGCAACGGCGCCGTCGCGCGGCCGCGTCCCGTGCAGGACTTCCTTGAGCTGGTCGATGACCCGGGTAAGGCTGGCGATGTGCCATGACGCCTTCTGGGTCAGGTCGCTGACCTGCGCGAGCGTGAGCTCTTGCTGGGCGGGTAGCTCGGGCAATTCGGTTGCGTGGCCGGTGACGGCAAGGTGATCTGCCATCGATCGGTTCATGCGTCCCCCATACGAGCACGTTCCGGTATGTCATTTGCCCAGGTCAGAGACATAAAAATGATCATGGTCGGTAGTCGGCGCTGGTCGGCGCAGACACGCCGTGAACAGGACCCTGATTACAGGCCGAAGAACTCCCGCGCGTTGCGGCCCAGCATCGCTTCCCGGTCAGCCTCGGTCAGGCCGGGGCAGGACCTGATCACCGTGCCCGGCTCCTGCTCGCCAAGCGGGAAGGGGTAGTCGGTGCCGAGCATCACCCGTTCGACGCCCATCACGCCGATGAGCAATTCCAGCGCCGCCGGCTCGAACACCGCCGAGTCCACGTAAAACCTGTCGGTGTACGACGATGGCGGCCGCGGCGAGTCCTTCCTGACCAGGTCCCTGTTGTGCCATGCGTTGTCGGCCCGGCCCAGCAGGTACGCGAAGCTGCCCCCGCCGTGGCAGAAGCACAGCCGCAGCGACTGCGGCAGTTCCTCGAAACCGCCAGCCAGGATGAGCGAGAGGATGGATAGCTGGGTCTCGGCCGGCATCGCGACCAGCCAGGGCAGCATGTAGCGGCGCATCCGGTCCGCGCCCAGCATGTCCCACGGGTGGACCAGGACAGGGATGCCGGATTCCCCGCAGTAGCTGAGGAACCCGAGAATGTCCGGGTCGTCCAGGTAGCGCGTGCCCACGTGATTGCCGAGGTGCACGCCGTGGTGCCCGTAGCCGAGAGCGGCACTGGCCGTCGTCGCGGCCCTGTCGGGGTCCTGCAGCGGCACCTGGCACAGCGGGATCAGGCGCGCCGGGTCCGCGGCGCAGAACGAAAGGATCCGCTCGTTGACCAGTTCGCACCAGTCGGCGGCGCGGGCCGGGTCCGCGCCGTAGCCGAACATCAGCGGCGTCGACGAGATGACCTGGATATCGACGCCCAGCCGGTCCATCTCAGCCAGCCGCGCGTGCGCATCCCACAGCGTCGCGGTGACCGGCCGGAACTCGTCGTCGCCGCTCATCATCGTGCCGGTGCCGTCGCCGTGTTCACGCAGCCATGGACCGCCGGCCGGTGCGAGCACCTGGCCGTCGGCGCGGGACAACCGGGGGAAGACGTGCGTGTGCACGTCGATGACGGTCATCGCGGCTTGGTCCGCGGCAACATGGCGTCCGGCCAGACCGGGCCCGGGTGCGTCGCGCCGCAGTTCGGGCAGGTGCGGTCGCCGCCATAGAAGGCGTCGAACACCGGCGGCAGGTCCGTCACGATGGACTGGAGCTGGAGCTCCGCGCGGTGCACCCGGTGATGGCAATCCACGCAATACCACTCGAACGCGTCGATGTCCCCGGCCGGCCGCGCGAACTCCACCACGAGTCCGATCGATCCAGGCTCTGGTCGCTGCGGCGAGTGCCGCACATGCGGCGGGAGCAGGAAGATATCGCCCTCGTTGATCTGGAGATCGCTGGGCGGCTTACCCTCTTCGGTCATCACCCGGAGCACCATATTGCCCTTGAGCTGGTAGAAGAACTCCTCGATCGGGTCGTCGTGGAAGTCAGTCCGCTGATTAGGCCCGCCGACGATCGTGACCATCAGGTCGGCGTCCCGCCAGATCTGCACGTTGCCGACCGGCGGCTTGAGCAGGTCACGGTGCTCCTGGATCCAAGCGGCGACGTTGAACGGCTGGCCGTGGCGAAGTGAAGGCAACGTCATGCGCTCCATCTTGCCTCACAATTTGTATGCATGTCCACCGCAAAGTATGCACGGAGGTGCCGCCGTGCCCTCCGTGCCGGACCTTGGCTGAAGCACCACTGCTTGTTATGACACCTGGTTCAGCTTGTCCAAGACGGCTGCGTCGAGGGTCAGCCCGGTGCCGCCGATGATCTCGTCGAGTTGCTCCACCGTGCTCGCGCCGGGGATCGGGATGACCGGCGGGTTGCTTGCCGACAGCATCCAGGCGAGCACCAGCTGGTTCACGGTGACGCCGAGTCCGGCGGCCACCTCGTCGAGTGCCGCCAGCCGGGCCTGATTGGTCGGGTGGTCGTAGGTGTGCCGGATCGGCCTGTCCCGCCGGGTGTAGCCGCCCGCCACCAGCGGCGAGTAGGCGAGCAGGTTGAGCCGCTCGGCCGCGGCGTAGTCGCGCAGTTCCTCGGTGACGAGGCTGACCTGGCCAGGGTCGGGCCGCGGCAGCAGGTAGCTGCCCTCCTGCTGCACGCAGCTGTACGCGGGCCGGCCAGCGGACAAAGCCAGCCCACGGGCCCGCTCGATCCGCCAGGTGGCGGTATTGCTCGCGCCGAGCAGGCCGGCGGTTCCGCTCTCGGCCAGTTCGGCGAAGGCGCCGGCGGTTTCGTCGAGCGAGGTGTCCCGATCGTCGATGTGCGCGTAGTACAGGTCCAGCCGGTCCACGCCGAGGTTGCGCAGGCTGATCTCCGCGTCCTCCTTGATCACCCGGGCGGGCAGCCCCTGCCAGTGCCGGGAGTCGGGGTCGCCGGGCACCGTGGTCCTGGCGCCCACCTTGGTCGCGATCACTATCTGCCCGGCCTTGCCGCGCGAGCGCAGCCAGCGGCCGATCACCCGCTCGCTCTCACCCGCGTCCCCGTGCCACTGCCCGTAGCAGTTGGCCGTGTCCAGGAACGTGCCGCCCGCCTCGCTGAACCTGTCCAGGATCGCGAAAGCCGTCGCCTCGTCGGTCCGGTACCCGAAGTACATCGTGCCCAGGCAGAGCTCGCTGACCTCCAGCGATACCCGCCCATCTGTAATAATCCGCTTCTTCATGGCTTCACGCTAAGGCAGAATTGGCTAGGGGTGACTAGCCATTCCAGCACATGATTCCCAGTCCACTTTGCTCCTGGACCTGCAGGCGGCCGCCGGCCACCTGCCCGGCCCCCTGCACGGGCGGCTGACCGACGCGCTGCGCGAGGCGATCCGCGAGGGACGGCTTCGCGCGGGCAGCCTGCTGCCGTCCAGCCGCGTGCTGGCCGCCGAACTCGGCTGCTCACGCTGGGTGGTGACGCAGGCGTACGCGCAACTCGCCGCCGAGGGATACCTCGACGGTCAGATCGGCTCCGGCACCAGGGTGCGGATGACCGGTGCCGAGACCCCCGCGAGCGGTGCCGTGCCCGCGCCGTCCGGGCCCGCGCGCACAGCGATCGACTTGGCGCCTGGTTTGCCTGACCTGCGCGCCTTTCCGGTGACCCGGTGGGTTACCGCCGTCCGCGCGGCGGCCGCCGCGATGCCCGTGGCCGACCTCGGTTACCCCGACCCGGCCGGACACCCGGTGCTGCGCGACGTGCTCAGCGGCTACCTGACCAGGGTCAGGGGCGCGCGGGCCAACCCGGCCCACCTGACCGTCTGCGGCAGCGTGCGGGCGGGAATCGCCAGGCTCTGCGGCGCCCTGCGCGAGGTCGGCTGCCAGGCGATCGCGGTCGAGAATCCCGGCTGGCACCGGCTCCGCGAGCAGATCGCCAGTTCGGGGCTTACGGTCGTTCCGGTTCCGGTGGACGACCAGGGCCTGCGTGCCGACCTGCTGGACCAGCATCCGGAGGCGGGTGCGGTTGTGGTCAGCCCGGCGCATCAGTTTCCCGTCGGCACTGTACTGTCCGCGCCGCGCCGGGCCGCGCTGCTGGCCTGGGCGAGGCGCACCGGCGGGCTGATCATCGAGGATGACTACGACGCCGAATACCGCTATGACCGGCGGCCGGTCGGTGCGCTGCAGGGCGCCGACCCCGGTGCTGTCGCGTTGCTCGGCTCGGTCAGCAAGACGCTGTCACCGGCGCTCGGCATCGGCTGGATGGTGACACCGCCGCGCTGGACGGCCCTGCTGCGTTCGGCCCACATGGCCGCACCGCCGGTACTGGACCAGCTCGCATTCGCCGAATTCACCAGGGCAGGCTCGTACGACCGGCACCTGCGGGCCGGCCGGCAGCGGTACCGGCAGCGCCGCGACGCGCTGGTCCGCGCGCTGGCCGCGGAACTGCCCCAGGCACGCGTGGCCGGCGCCTCCGCCGGGTTGCACCTGGTCGCCCTGCTCGACGGTCTCGACGCCGGGGCGATTCAGCGCCGTGCGCTCGCTCTAGGCGTCCGGGTGGCGAACCTGGACACGTACCGGGCCGGCACCGGCTTCGGCGGCGAGCCTGGCCTGGTACTGGGCTACGGCAACCTCGCTGATCATCAGCTCGGCGCCGCCGTCTCCCTGCTCGCTCAGGCCGTCATAACAAGCAGTGGTGCATCGCCCGGTACCGCTTTTGTGTGACGCATCGATCATCGTGGCGTGCCGCGATATCGCCGAGGATGGTTTCATGACG
>DASXDG010000275.1:0-6968 GCA_036490795.1 Streptosporangiaceae bacterium | reverse complement strand
TGCTGCCGCTGGTCACGGTGATGGGGCGTTCGGTATTCGGCCGCAGGGTCAGGCACGGCACCCGGAGCAGCGTGGTTTCCTCCTGCACGCCGCCCGAGTCGGTGATCACCGCGGCCGAGCCGCGGACCAGTGCGATGAACTCTAGGTAGCCAAGCGGCTGCAGTACGCGTACATGACGGTGGGCGCTGAGCCCGGCGGCGTCCAGGGCAGCTCGTCCGCGCGGATGAACGGGAATCACCACATCCACGTCCTCGGCCACCTCATGCAGCGCCGCGACGAAGGCGGCCGCCCGCGCCGGGTCATCAACATTGGCTGGGCGGTGCAGGGTGACCAGTACATACCGGCCCGGAATGCCGAGCTCGGCGCGGACGGCCTCGGTGGTGCCAGCGGCACCGAGAGCTTCGCACCAGCCAGCGCGGCGGCGACCGTGGAGTTGACGTCCCCGTAGAGCACGGCCAGGTCCGGCGGCTGCTGGATGAACTCGTCCTCCAGTCCGATCATGATCTGCGCGGTCTGCCGGGCGTGGCTGCCCGATCCCGCGCCCAGGTTCACGTCCGGCTTGGTGAGACCGAGCTGGACGAAGAAGACCTCGGACATCTTCTCGTCATAATGCTGGCCGGTGTGCACGATCCGCTGGTCGTGCCCGAGATCGGCCAAGGCCCTGATCACCGGTGCCGCCTTCATGAAATTCGGCCGGGCACCAAGCACATGCGTAATCACGACGCACCAAGCTACCCGTGAATGAATCGCGCATTGGTGATGAATGCGCGCTTCCGGGTGAACAACAGCCGAAGAAACGGCGCGGCTCTAGCCGCGTTCCCACTCCCGCACGCGTTCGCCATATCGCCGTGCCGCCGCGCGCAGTTCGAGCTCGGGATCCAGCCCGGCCGCGCGGGCGGTGGCGACCAGGCGGAACAGGTCGGCGCCGGCGCCGCCGTCCTCATCTAGCCGGGCCAGCGCGTCCGGCGCGCCGGCCCGCTCCGCGCGCCGTTGCAACTGTGCCGCGAGTGCCAGGGCCGGCTGGCCGAACGGGACGCCATCAAGCGCGGACGGATTCACCTCAGCGGAGCCATGCACCACTGCCTGTTCTGCTCGCTCCTGCTTTTTAATGGCGTCCCAGTTGCGCTTTACTTCCTCCGCGTCCGCGACGGTTACCGAACCGAACACATGCGGGTGACGGCGCACCAGCTTGGCCACGATCCCGTCCGCGACATCGTCAATGGTGAAGCCGGACGCGATTCTCGCGTGAAAGGCGACCTGGAGCAGCACATCGCCGAGTTCTTCGCGGAACGCCTCGAGGTTCCCTGATTCGAGTGCCTCGAGCGCCTCGTAGGGTTCCTCGAGCAGGTGCGGCGCCAGGGACAGGTGCGTTTGCTTGGCGTCCCACGGGCACTCGGCGCGCAGCCGGTCCATCGTGGCCACCAAGTCGAGCAGATGCGCGCCCGGCAGGTCGGCGGAGCCGACGACGACGCGCGCTCCCGGCGGGACCTCGGCGTCGTACGACGCCAGCCAGACACCATCGGACGGCGGTACGGCGCAGACCGCGACGGTCACCCCCGCCGCGGCGAGCGCGGCCAGCTGGGGATGGCCCTGCGGCGCGGTCACCGCCGGCGCGTCCCGCAGGACGGACCAGGCTTCCCAGGTCAGCAGCCCAGGGGCGACCCGAGGGCTGGTGACCAGGACGGTCAGCAAGAAGGGCTCAGCCCGCTCGGCGAGGCGCTCGGCTTGGTCCCGGACGGGAGGGAGACCGTGTTGGACGTGGCGACGACGCTGTACTCGGTGTAGTTCAGCCGGCCGAACTGCGGGTTGACCCTGATATTCAGCGACTTCGCCGCCTGGCAGGTGGCGTGGGAGTACTGGTTCTCAGCCGTGGTCGCCTGCGAAGAGCCGGAGGCCGGCAGCGTGCCGCCATTCGCGGACGTCAGGTAGGCGTCTTCGATCGCCTGGTACCGCCCGAGCTCCTGCTCCTTGTTCGGCGGGATGCCGTTCGCGACCAGGATCAGCTCGGGAGTCACGTTCGTCACTCCGCTCTGCTGGGCCTGTGCCTTGGCGCTCTGGTAGATCTGGTTCCACGCGCTGGTCGCCTGGGCGGCGGTCACCGTGATGCCGTTCTGGCTGGCCACCTGCTCGGCGATCTGGAACCTGATCAGCCAGCTCAGCGTCTCCTGCGTGATCTGCTGCTGGCTCAGGTTGACCAGCTTCGAGTACTTCTTGACACCGGTGGCGAGCTGGCCCGCCTCGGTGTCCAGCTGCGCGATCGACACACTGCTGCTACCGACGATGGCCGCGGAGCCCATCTTGACCGGGGCGCAGCCCGCCACCGCGATACCCGCGGCAGCCGCGACCGCGGCAAGGCCCAGCACCTTCCGAAAGCCCACGCCCACAACCCTCTCTACGCAAGCACAGATCGTATGACTTCGCCACACCAGGCAAGCAGCTCAGTATCCCGCAGCACGTGACCGCCGATAGAGGCGGTCTTCGGCACCGGTACGAGCATCGTAGCGACGGCGGACTTGAGGATGGTCTTCGGGTACATCCGCTGCACCCGTACCTGCCTTGAGTCGGGAAGCTCGACCGGCGCGAAACGCACGTGGTTGCCTTGCAGCGTAATGTCGGTGAGGCCGGCCTTGCGCGCGTTTGTCCGCAACCGGGCGACTTCCAGCAGGTTCCGCACCGGCTCCGGAGGCTCACCGTAGCGGTCGGTAAGCTCCTCGTGCACGGCGGTGATGTCCTGCTCGGAATCGATGGCCGCGATCCTCGTGTACGCCTCGAGCCGGAGCCGCTCACCGGCAACATAGTCGTGCGGAATGTGCGCGTTGACCGGGAGCTCGACCCGGACCTCGGTCTTCTCCGCTGGCCCGTCGCCCTTGAGCTCCGTGACCGCCTCGCCGATCATCCGCACGTACAGGTCGAAGCCGACCCCGGCGATGTGCCCGGACTGCTCCCCGCCGAGCAGGTTGCCCGCGCCGCGGATCTCCAGGTCCTTCATCGCCACGTACATGCCGGCGCCTATCTCGGTGTGCTGGGCCACCGTGGCCAGCCGCTCGTGGGCGGTCTCGGTCAGCGACCGCTCCGGCGGGTAGAGGAAGTACGCGTACGCCCGCTCCGAACCGCGGCCGACCCTTCCTCTTAGCTGATGGAGCTGGGAAAGCCCGTACATGTCGGCCCGGTCGATGATCAGCGTGTTGGCGTTCGGTATGTCCAGGCCCGATTCGACGATCGTGGTGGCGACAAGCACGTCGTACTCGCGCTCCCAGAAGCCGACCATGATCTTTTCCAGCTCATGCTCGTTCATCTGCCCGTGCGCGACCGCGATCCTCGCCTCCGGCACCATCTCCTGCAGCGTGGCGGCGACCTTGCGGATCGAGCTCACCCTGTTGTGCACGAAGAACACCTGGCCGTCCCGCAGCAGTTCCCTGCGCACCGCGGCGGCGACCTGCTTGGGGTCCCACGTCCCGACGAACGTCAGCACCGGGTGCCGTTCCTCGGGCGGGGTGAGGATGGTGGACATCTCCCTGATCCCGGCGATGCCCATCTCCAGCGTCCGCGGGATCGGCGTGGCGGACATGCCGAGCACGTCCACCTCGGTGCGCATCCGCTTGAGGTATTCCTTGTGCTCGACGCCGAACCGCTGCTCCTCGTCGATGATCACGAGGCCGAGCTGCTTGAACCGGGTTTCCGGCGAGAGCAGCTTGTGCGTGCCGATCACCACGTCCACGGTGCCTTCGGCCAGCCCCCTGAGCGTCTCCGCGCTCTCGGCGGCGGTCTGGAACCTGGACAGCGGCGCGACCTTCACCGGGAACGGCGCATACCGCTCGGAGAACGTGGAGAAGTGCTGCTGGACCAGCAGCGTGGTCGGCACGAGCACCGCGACCTGCTTGCTGTCCTGCACCGCCTTGAACGCCGCCCGCACCGCGATCTCGGTCTTGCCGTAACCGACGTCACCGCAGATCAGCCGGTCCATCGGCACCGGGCGTTCCATGTCGCGCTTGACCTCGTCGATGGCGCCGAGCTGGTCCGGCGTCTCCACCCACGGGAAGGCGTCTTCCAGCTCCCGCTGCCACGGCGTGTCCGGGCCGAACGCGTACCCGGGTGAGGCCATCCGGGCCGAGTAGAGCCTGATCAGCTCCGACGCGATCTGCCGGACGGCCTTGCGCGCCCGGCCCTTGGCCTTGGCCCAGTCTCCCCCGCCGAGCCGGTGCAGCGCGGGCGCCTCGCCGCCGGAGTACTTGGTGACTTCGTCCAGCTGGTCGGTCGGCACGTACAGCCGGTCCGGCGGCTGCCCCCGCTTGGCGGGGGCGTACTCGATGACCAGGTACTCGCGCGTCGCGCCCGCCGCGGTCCTGCTCGTCATCTCCAGGTACTTGCCGACGCCGTGCTGTTCGTGCACGACGTAGTCACCGGCTCTGAGCTGGAGCGGATCCACGCCGCCGCGCCGCCGGCTCGGCATCCGGCGCATGTCCTTGGTGGTCGGCAGCCCGGCGCTAGTGCCCGCGAGATCGCTCTCGGTAAGGATGGCGAGCTTGAGGGCGTCCCACAGGAAACCGTTCTCGATGCGCGCGGTCGTGACATAGCTGATGCCACGTTCCGGTGGCGCGGTGAGATCCTCGGTGCGCGCCCCGACGCCCGCGCCGTTCAGCATCTCCGCCAGCCGCTGGGCAGGACCGTGCCCCTCGGTCACCAGAACGACCCGCCAGTCGTCGGCGAGCCAGTCCCTGATGTCCGCGACCATGCGGGCCGCGTCGCCACGGTACGCGGGCACCGGAGAAGCGTTTACCCAGAACTTACCGTGGTTCTCCGCCGCGTCTTCAGCGATGTCCTCCGTGATGCCGAACGGGGCAATGGACCACCACGGCACGTCCTTGTCCGCGGCGGCCTGCTGGACCGCCTCGATCGGCTGGAACGCCGCGGCACCCAGGTCGATCGGCGCCTCGCCGCCCGCCGCCGCGTTCACCCAGGACGCCTCGAGGAACTCCTGGCTGGTGCGGACCAGTTCCCCGGCCCTGGCCCGGATCCGCTCAGGATCGCAGGCGAGCACGATGCCCCGCGCTGGGACGTAGTCGACCAGCAGCTCCATCTTTTCGGCGAGCACCGGGGCGAACGCCTCCATGCCCTCGACCGTGATGCCCTCGGCCAGCTTGCCGAGCACGTCGCCAAGGTCAGGGTGTGCTTTGGCCAGCTCCCTGGCCTTTTCCCGCACCGAGGGGGTGAGCAGCAGTTCCCGGCACGGCGGCGCCCACAGGCCGTACTCGGCGGTGCCGATGCTGCGCTGGTCGGCCACCTTGAAGTAACGGATTTCCTCCACCGCGTCACCGAAGAACTCGATCCGCAGCGGATGCTCCTCGGTGGGCGGGAACACATCCACGATGCCGCCGCGCACCGCGATCTCGCCCCTGTTGCCGACCAGGTCGGCGCGGGCGTAACCGATGTCGACGAGCCTGGCGATGACCTCGTCGAGGTCCGCGGCCTGCCCCGGGGTGAGGCTGACCGGTTCCAGGTCACCGAGCCCGGCGACGATCGGCTGCAGCAGGCTGCGGATCGGGGCGATCACCGCTTGCAGGGGGCCGTCGGGTTCTTGCTTGCCCGGGTGCGCGAGCCTGCGCAGAACAGCGATCCGCCGCCCGACCGTGTCCGAACGCGGGGACAGGCGCTCGTGCGGCAAGGTTTCCCAGCCAGGGAACGTGGCGATGCTGTCCGGCGGAAGGAACGAGCCGAGGGCCGCCGCCAGGTCGTCAGCCTCACGGGCGGTCGCGGTGACCGCCAGCACGAAGCCAGCGGGTTCTTGTCTGCTCGCCAGGGCGGCGGCGATCAGCGGCCGCAACGCTGGGGGCGCGACGAGGTCCTGGCCAGTCGTGCGCTCGAAGAGGTCGTTGAGTTGCGGATCATCGGTGAGGATACTGAGCAGTCCTGCGAGGCTCATGGTGTCCCTTTGGTTGGCCGCACCCGGGCAGCACGAAGCGTCCGAGCTTGTGCAGAGGCGACCATCGCCTCTCGCGCGGAACCTTCTGAGTTTACCGCCCGCCGTCACGCCCCCGGCCGGCGGCGCTGGTCATTGCGGCCGCCTAACCGCATGCGCGGCCGCACCGACCGGATCCGCCGGCCCGCACCGGCCGGATCCGCGGGCCCAGCACCGGATCCGCCGGCCCAACACCGGATCCGCGCGGAACAACACGGCGTTTTGTTCCAACGCGGTAAAAAACTCTGCTGTGAGCAGGTATTTCTTCCGTGAAAGAGTGATGTTCCGCGCTGATTCCCGGTCGGCTCGGGGCGCCGACCGCGAGTAGGCGGGAGCAGCCGCCGCGAGGCACTTCGGCGGTCACATCTCTCCTCGGCTCCTATACGTAGAGTAATCACTGCGCTACGATGCGGCATATGAAGTCGGGGGGAACCGCAGCCACGACGCTGGGCGGGCACACGGCTGACGTCGCTGACGGGCACGCAGTTGATGAGAAACCGGCGCAGCGGACCGGCGTTACGCAGGATGCCGCTGCCGAGAAGCCCGCGTCCGTCCGGACGACCGCTGCTCGAGCAAGGACCACCCGCCGCAACAGCGGCGCGGCCGCGGCGGAACAACCCGCCGCTGAACAGGACGCCGCGGACCAGCTTGCGGGGGAACAGCCTGCTGGGGAACAGCCTGCTGGGGAACAGCTTGCGGGGGAACAGCCTGCTGGGGAACAGCCTGCTGGGGAACAGCCTGACGGCGGCAGGCCGGCCGGAGATGAGTCCGTAGCGGAGCAGGCGCTCGCCGGACAGCCCGGCGCTACGCAAACGGATAGCCCAGCGCAAACGGATGGTTCGGCACAGTCCGTTGCCGAGCCGGTCGCGCGGGCGATCAGCCGGGCGCGGCTGGCGGCGGGCAAAGTGCACAGCGAGGCGGCATCCGAGGCACACCGCCAGGCGCTGGTGCTGGACTTCTTCGCCCAGCCAGTGCACGACTACGTCTATCAGAGCCTTGGCCGTCCGGTGAC
>DASXDG010000274.1:0-16352 GCA_036490795.1 Streptosporangiaceae bacterium | reverse complement strand
GCCTCCGCCTCCGCCTCCGCCTCCGCCCCCGCCTCCGCCTCCGCCCCCAACGGGTCAATTGCGCGATTGACTTCGCTAGAGCGTGTCGATTACGCAATTGACTCGCTCAAGGAAATCGCCGAACTGGCCGCCCAGCCCAAGGTCGTCGCCGTCGGCGAGACCGGGCTCGACTACTACTGGGACGACGCGCCACCAGAGGTACAGCAGAGGTTCTTCCGCGAGCACATCGCGATCGCCAAACGGGTCGGGAAGGCGCTGATGATCCACGACCGGGACGCGCACGCGGACGTGCTGCGCATCCTGGCCGAGGATGGCCCGCCCGAGCACGTGATCTTCCACTGCTTCTCCGGTGACGCCGAGATGGCCAGGCAGTGCGCGGAACATGGCTACGTGATGTCGTTCGCCGGCACGGTCACGTTCAAGAACGCGACCGCGCTCCGCGAGGCGGCGCTGGTCGCGCCGCCGGAGCTGATCCTGGCCGAGACCGACGCGCCGTACCTGACCCCGATGCCGAACCGCGGCAAGCGCAATTCGCCGGCCATGACCGCGTTCACGATCCGTTTCCTCGCCGAGCTCAAGGGGCTCGACCTCGGCGACTTCTGCGATACGCTCACCGCGAACGCCGGCCGGGTCTTCGGATGGTCGTGAGCTCGCCTGCCAAGGGGTTTGCGGCGCCACAATCCCCTTCGGCGAAGGAGGCCCGCGGCGCGCGGGCCCCCTTGGGAGGGGGCTTGCGGCACGCGGGCCCCCTTGCCGTCAGGCCGCGCCTTGCCGTCAGGCCGCGCGCCCGAGCTGACGCGAAGAGGAACGGGCAGTGCGGCTGCTGACCCCCGCGGATATACGCGACACCGCTGACCGGCTCGGGGTCAGGCCATCCAAGCGACTAGGGCAGAACTTCGTCGTCGAGCAGGGCACGGTCCGCCAGATCGCCACGCTGGCGGCGGTGCGGGACAGTGACACGGTGCTGGAGGTCGGACCCGGGCTGGGCTCGCTGACCCTGGCGCTGCTGGCGGCCGGTGCCGGGCGGATCGTGGCGGTGGAGATCGACAAGGCACTCGCCGCGGAGTTGCCCGCGACGCTGGCGGCGCACGCTAACGGCCTGGCCGATCGGGTGGTGGTACTGCACGCGGACGCGCTCACCGTCACGCAGGCAGCCGTGGGCACACCGAACGTGCTGGTCGCGAACCTGCCGTACAACATCGCGGTGCCGGTCGTGCTGCATCTGCTCGCCATGCTGCCGTCACTGGATCGCGGGCTGGTGATGGTCCAGGCCGAGGTGGCGGACCGGCTGTGCGCCGGGCCAGGGTCGCGGGTGTACGGCGCCCCGTCGGTGAAGCTCGCCTGGTACGCGGCCGCCCGCCTGGCCGGCACGGTGCCGAGGACGGTCTTCTGGCCGGTACCGAACGTCGACTCCAAGCTGGTCGAGTTCGTCAGGCACGAGCCGCCGGCCGGGGCGTCGCGCGAAGACACCTTCAAGGTCATCGAGGCGGCGTTCGGCCAGCGCCGCAAGACGCTGCGCGCGGCGCTGGCCGGCTGGGCCGGCTCCGCTCCCGAAGCCGAACGTTTCCTCCGCGCCGCCGGGGTCGACCCGGGCGCTCGCGGCGAGGCGCTGACCGTCGCGCAGTTCGCCAGGGTCGCGGCTGCGCGTAGCATGTAGCAATCGTGACCCCTGTTACCGTGCGGGTTCCCGCCAAGATCAACCTTCAGCTGTCCGTGGGTCCTCAGCGCGCAGACGGCTATCACGACTTGGTCACTGTCTTCCACGCGGTGTCACTGTTCGATGAGATAGCTGTGACTCCGGCCGACAGCGACACTGTGCTCGTCACGGGCGAGGGCGCGAGCTCGGTTCCCGCGGACGGCGACAATCTCGCGCTCCGTGCGGTGAGCGCGATGCGCACGGCGCTGCCCGGGATCGGCGAACCGGTGCGGGTCGCGATCAAGAAGCGCATCCCGGTGGCGGCCGGCCTGGCCGGCGGCAGCGCGGACGCGGCAGGCGCGCTCATCGCGTGCAACGAGCTCTGGGCGGCCGGCCTCACTCAGCAGCAGCTGTGCGAGATAGCGGCGGACGTGGGCAGCGACGTCGCGTTCGCCGTGCTCGGTGGCACCGCCGTGGGCCGGGGCAGGGGCGAGCAACTGACCCAGGCGCTGGTCCCGAACGCGCAATACCACTGGGTGCTGGCGTTCGCGGAGGGTCAGCTGTCCACGCCGTCCGTCTACGCCAAGACGGACGAACTGCGCGACGGCGCGGCGGCAGTTCCCGCCCCCGACCTGGACGCCACGCTGATGGCGGCGTTGCGCGCCGGTGACCCGGTGCGGGTCGGCCAGGCGCTCAGCAACGACCTGCAGCCCGCCGCGCTTGCCCTGTTCCCGGCGCTACGCAAGACGCTGGACGCGGGTAGGGAGTTCGGCGCGCTCGGTGCCCTGGTGTCCGGGTCCGGACCGACCTGCTTGTTCCTGGCCAGGAGCTCCGAACGCGCGCTCGCGCTGGCCGTCTCGCTGTCCGGTGCGGGCGTGTGCCGGTCCGTCGCCACCGCCGTCGGCCCGGCTCCTGGGGCAATGATCCGGTGAACCTGGTCAGCTTGGAGCGTGCGACGAAGGCGTACGCGCACCGGTCGCTGCTCGACGGTATTTCGCTCGGTGTCTCCGCCGGGGAACGGATCGGCATCGTCGGCCGCAACGGCGCGGGCAAGTCGACCCTGCTCGGTCTGCTCGCCGGGACTGTGCAGCCAGACGCCGGGCGGGTGGCGCGCGGCTCCGGCCTGCGCACCGGTTACCTGCGCCAGGCCGATCAGCTGACCGGCACTGTGGCGGAGGTGCTGTTCGCGGACCGGACCGACACCCCGGTGCCGTGGGAGTCGGACCCGCTGGCCCGTTCCGTGGTGACCGAACTCGCCGGTGAAATCGACCTGGCCGCGTCCGCGGCGCGGCTGTCCGGCGGTGAACGCCGCCGGATCGCGCTGGCCAGCCTGCTCGCCGCCGAGCGCGACCTGGTCCTGCTCGACGAGCCGACGAACCACCTCGACATCGAGGCGATCGACTGGCTCGGCAAGCACCTGCGCGACCGCGGCTCCGCCGTGGTCGTGGTCAGCCACGACCGCTGGCTGCTCGACACGGTCTGCGACCGCACCTGGGAGGTGGACCGTGGTCAGGTGCACACCGCCGAGGGCGGCTATTCCGCCTACGTGCTCGCCGAGGCCGAGCGCGATCGAGCCGAAGACGCGGCCGAGCGGCGGCGCAGGAACCTGGCCCGCAAGGAGCTCGCCTGGCTGCGCCGTGGTCCGCAGGCACGGGGGACCAAGCCCAAGTTCCGTGTCCAGGAAGCCAACGCGCTGATCGCCGCCGAACCGTCGGCCAGGGACAGCGTCGAACTGGCCAGGATGGCCACCGCCCGGCTGGGCAAGACCGTGCTCGAGATCGAGGACGTCACGCTGGCACCTGGCGGTGAGCCGCTGCTCGACCACGTCACCTGGCAGCTCGGACCGGGGGACCGGGTCGGCATCGTCGGCGTCAACGGCAGCGGGAAGACCTCGCTGCTGCGTGTGCTGGCCGGCGAGGCCGAACCTGCCGGCGGCACGATCGTGCGCGGCAAGACCGTGCGGCTTGCCCACCTGTCCCAGGACCTCGCCGAGCTTGACCCGGAGCAGCGGGTGCGCGAGGCGATCGAAGAGGTACGGCTGCGCATCCAGGTGGGGGACCGGGACCTGACCGCCAGCCAGCTGCTGGAACGGCTCGGCTTCTCTAGCGAACGGCAGCGGACCAAGATCGGCGACCTGTCCGGCGGCGAGCGCCGCCGCGTGCAGTTGCTCCGCCTGCTGATGGACGAGCCCAACGTACTGCTGCTCGACGAGCCGACCAACGACCTGGACATCGAGACGCTGACCGAGGTGGAAGACCTGCTCGACGGGTGGCCGGGCACGCTAGTCGTGGTCAGCCACGACCGGTACTTCCTCGAGCGGGTCACGGACCGGATTGTCGGGCTGCTCGGTGACGGCCGGCTGTCGTTCTTGCCTGGCGGGGTTGATGAGTATCTGGAGCGGGGAGCTCGGATGCGTCCGCTGCTTCGTCCGGCGGGAGAAACGCCGGCCGAAGCTCCGTCCGCGCCTTCGGCCGCGGCTGAGCGGACCGCTCGTAAGGAGTTGCAGCGGCTGGAGCGGCAGATCGAGAAGCTGACCACGCGGGAGGGCGAGGTGCACGGGCAGCTCGCGGCGCATGCCGCGGACTACGAGAAACTCACCGTGCTCGGCGCGGATCTGCGCCGCGTCCAAAATGAGAAAGCTGAGCTGGAAGAGCGGTGGCTGGACGTGGCGGCGGGGCTGGACGAATAATCGGCCTGCCCCGCCACTGAAAGCCCGTTATCGCAGGTACCTGGCCGGGAGCTTGCTGATGAACGCCCGGGCGATCACGTTGTAGCCCCTGACGTCGCAGTGCTCGTTCGGGCCCTGCGGAGGAGCGACGCATTCCCAGGTCAGTGCGCAGACCTCGGCGACGTCCCTGGGCAGGGTGCCCAGGTGCGGGACGTTGACCTGGTGGGTCATGTCGGCGGTGTCGAACGCGGTGGACATGTAGGTAAAGCCGGATTTGGCTTCCGGAATGCTACTACCGGGTAATAAGCGGATGGAAGGTGCTAAGCCGGACCGTTACCCGCCGGACCGTCATGGGAAGGTGCCCGGCCGGATAATGGCCGGGTAATTCGGCGTCGAAAGGCGCGAGCAGGGTGCGCATCAGGTCCGCTAGCCGCTCGCGTTCCGCCTTGTCCAGGCTTGCCAGCAGCGCGTGCTCGCGGACCAGCAGGTCGGCCAGGGCCGCGTCGACCCGGTCGGCGCCCTGGTCGGTGAGCGTGACGAGCACGCCGCGCTTGTCGGTCGGGTCGGGTTCCCTGCGGACCAGGCCCGCCGCCGCCAGCCGGTCAATCCTGTTGGTCATCGTTCCCGAGGTGACCAGCGTGGCCCGGATCAGGGCGCCCGGTGTGAGCTGAAACGGCGGACCCTGCCGCCGCAGCGCGGACAAGACGTCGAACTCCCAGGACTCCAGGTCGTGGCTGGTGAAGGCCCCGCGCCGAGCGATATCGAGGTGCCTGGCAAGCCGGGAAATACGGCTCAGCACCTGTAGTGGCTCCACATCGAGATCGGGCCGCTGCGATCGCCAGGCAGCGACCAGTTCGTCCACCTCATCGCGCACTTGGCCCACCCCGCAAGGCTACGGCAACAAATATCGGCCAAGGGTCTTGAACCTGACGTTGCGTGAGGTTGCATGCTGGACATATGCAGACCTGGCGGGTTGGAGAGGTGGCCACGGCGACCGCCCTGACGGTGCGGGCGCTGCACCACTACGACGAGATCGGGCTGGTGACGCCCTCGGTGCGGACCAGCGGCGGGCACCGGCTGTACACCGGGCCGGACCTGATCAGGCTGTACCAGGTCACCGCCATGCGCCAGCTCGGCCTTTCCCTCGAGCAGATCGGTGACCTGCTGACCGAGCGCGTCGGCGTCAGCGAGGTCATCGACGAGCAGCTGAGCCAGGTGGACAGGCAGATCAGAACCGCCGTCCGGCTGCGCAAGCAGCTGCTCGCGGCGCGAGACGCCATCCCCGACGTCAACGGCTTCATCGAGATCATCAAGCTCATGCAGGATCTGCAGGGCTACCTGACCCCGGAACAGATCCAGGCCATGCACCGGCGGTTGACCGACCTCGGCGTGGTCGGCGAGCACGCGATCGGCGTCGAGATGCCCCGCCTTTACGCCGAGGCGCAGGACGAGATGCGCGGCGGCACGCCGTACTCCGACCCGGCCATCCGCAAGATCGTGGACCGGCTCGACGAACTGTCCGAGATGCTGCGTGGCCAGGACCGGCAGATCGGTCAGGCGGTCCGCGAGATGTGGCTGGCCAAGGGCAGGCAGCAGCCCGGCAATTTCGACAGTGCCGACTGGGCGGACCTCCTGGGCTATCTGGACAAGGCCCGCGCCCTCCGCTAGCCGCGGCCCACGACGACTCCACTGTTTCCCCCTTAAGCACGGAGGTTCAGATGACCATGGCCGCGAACCCGGCACTTCGGCCCCAGGCGTTTCTCGGTCCGCTGCTCGGCGACCTGGTCGCCCCGGTCGCCGTCTACTACCTGGCACAGGCACTTGGCGCGTCCCCGCTGACCGCGATGCTGCTCGCCGGGGCGGCCTGCCTGCCCAGGCTGGTTCTCGAGCTGATCAGGCGGCACCGGCTGGACGGGCTGGGCACGGCCGTGCTGATCGGCTTCGTCCTTGGCGCCGCGCTGACGCTGAGCACGGGCGATGTCCGCGCGCTAGCGGTCAAGGACGCGATCTGGCCGCTGGCCGGTTTCGTCGTGATCGCCGGGTCATGCCTGCGCGGCAAGCCGGTGACGTTCTACATGTTCCGCCCGTTGCTCACCCAGGGCCGCGCCGAGAACCGGCCGATGTGGGATGAGGTCTGGCGGACTGGCACGCCGTTCCGGCATTGCCTGCGCGTGCTCGCCGCGATCTGGGCAGTCCTGCTGCTCCTCGCGACGGTGGCCGAGGTCATCGCCGCGGTCCGGCTGCCGCTCAGCCAGGCCGGCGCAGTGCCCGGGCTGGTCACGATCGTCACCGTCCCGCTGCTGCTGGCCAGTACCGCCCTGTACGGCAAGCGGACCGGCCTCGGCATCCGCGCCTCGCTCGACCAGGCAGGGTCACGGTGAGGGTTCTCATCGCCGGGGCGGGTATCGGCGGGCTCTGCCTGGCCCAGGGCCTGATCCGGGAGGGCGTGGACGTCGCCGTGTACGAGCGCGACACCGCACTGGACTCGCGCGGCCAGGGCTACCGGCTGCACCTGGACGCGGGCAGCGCGCTGCACTCCTGCCTGACCCCGGACCTGTACGAGCTCTGTGTGGCCACCGCCGGACGCCCGAGCACGTCGATCACCGTCGTCACCAAGCGGCTGCGACGTCTCAAGCAGTTCGCCGTCGACGGCCCCGCCGACCCGTTCGATCCCGTGACGCTGTCCACCTCGGTGAACCGGCAGACCTTCCGCGAGATTCTGGCCGCCCGGCTGGACGACGTCATCGAATACGGCCGGACCTGTACCCGGTTCGAGCAGGACCGCGACGGCGTCCGTGCCGAGTTCGAGGACGGGTCAAAGGCGGAGGGGGACATCCTGGTCGCCGCGGACGGTGCCGGCTCGGCCATACGGCGCCAGTACCTGCCCCACGCTCAGGTGACCGGCACCGGATCGCTGTGCGTCTACGGGCGGACCCCGCTGACGCCGCGATCCAGGCCGCTGATACCCGATTACCTGTGGCGGGGGTTCACCGCGGTGGCCGGCGCGGGCGTCGGCATGGCCACCGGGGTACTGGATTTCCGCGAGGAGCCGGCCGCCGCCGCCGCGCGGATCGCGCCGGACGTCCGGCTGAGCGCTGTACCCGGCTACCTGATGTGGGCGCTGACCGGGCCCGCGGGCCGGTTCGCCGGCGCTGTCTCTCCGGCGCCTTCCCCGGCGTTGACCGCCCCGGAGCTGCATCAGCTTGCCCTGGACACGATCCGCCGCTGGCATCGCGACGTGCGGACGCTGGTGGAGCTTGCCGCGATCGAGGAGACCACCCTGGTGCCGATCCGGACGTCGGTTCCCGTCGATCCGTGGCCGCCCACCCGGGTGACGCTGACCGGCGACGCGATCCACGCGATGAGCCCGGCCAGGGGATCGGGCGCCAACACGGCGCTGCGGGATGCGGCGCTGCTCGCTGCCGAGCTCGGCACGGCGGCGAGCGGGGGCAAAACCGTGCTGTCGGCCATCGCCGATTATGAGCGAGAAATGACCAGTTACGGCTTTGCCGCGGTGCGCGCAAACCAGCAGGCGAGATGGGGTTATTAGACCTGCTGATCAGCGGTTGACGACGCGATCATCACTCCTGTACAAGGGAATTGACGATCGTGTCTCTCCCGCTATCCCAGAAGGAAAGACCAGCATGTGGGACACAACCCAGTATCTCCGATTCGGAGGTGAGCGGGCCAGGCCGTTTTTCGACCTGATCGCACGCCTCGGGGCGGACAAGCCTGGGTTCGTCGTCGACATGGGCTGCGGCCCGGGCAACCTGACGGTCACGCTCGCCGAGCGCTGGCCATCGGCGTCCGTGGTCGGTGTGGACAGCTCGCCCGAGATGATCGACGCCGCGCTGGCGCACGACGCACCCGGGCTGTCCTTCATGCGCGACGATGTCAGGCATTGGAAGCCCCAGGCCATGCCGGACGTCATCGTCTCCAACGCGGTGCTGCAGTGGGTTCCGGAGCACCGCGAGCTGCTCGCCGAATGGGCGGGCTGGCTCGCGGCCGGCGGCTGGCTGGGCATTCAGGTTCCGGGCAACTTCGAGCAGCCCTCGCATGCGATCATGCGTGAGCTGGCCGAATCGCCCCGGTGGTCTCCGCTGCTGCGGGACGTGAACCTGACCCGGCAAAGTGCCGACCCGGCGGACTACGCCGAGCTGCTGGCCGACGCCGGCTGCGAGGTGGACGCGTGGGAGACGACCTACCTGCACATCCTGCACGGCGAGAATCCGGTCCTTGAGTGGATCAAGGGCACGGGATTGCGGCCGGTGCTGGCTGTGCTGGATGACGAACAGGCCGCGGAATTCCTCGCCGAGTACGGCGAGCGGCTCCGCGTGGCGTATCCGCCCCGGCCGTTCGGCACGGTCCTTCCCTTCCGCCGCGTGTTCGCGGTAGCCCACCGCCCTGGCTAACCGCCTCAACTGGCTCCTGAGCTGAACGTGAGCTTGGCGTACGCCAAGAGTTCTCGCAGCATGCCAGCTAAGCACATGTTTCCAATTGCTTTAGTAGGGAATCTCTGGCAGTATCTCGGCATGTGCCGGGTGCTGCTGCACGAACGATGTCTTCTCCGCGGTGTGTGATGCCGGCGGAGTTATTCAACGTGAGGAGGACTAGAAGTGAGCACGACGATGCGGTCGGTGTCAACGACGGGCCGGCTGCTGGGGGCGCGGCAGCTCGCGACGGTGGTGCAGCGGGTGGCGGACCGCCAGATCGAGTGGCTGGACCGAGTCCGGCTGAACCCGGCAGGCCGCTGGTATGAGCAGATCCACCTCGACGACAGCCACGAGGTCTGGCTGATCAGCTGGCTACCCGGCCAGGAGACCGGATTCCACGACCATGGCGGAGCATCGGGAGCGTTCACGGTGGCGCTAGGCACGCTGCTGGAGAGCCGTCCGGCCACCCTGGCACAGGTGATGTCGAAACCAGTGGGAGCGGGTGGTGTCCGATCGTTCGGACCCCGCTACATCCACAACGTGCGGAACGCGTCCGCTGCCTCCGTGGCGGTAAGCGTGCACGCCTACTCGCCGCCGTTGTCGGCGATGACGCGGTACGAAATGACCCAGTCCGGGCTGGTGTCGCTGGGTACCGAAGCCGCGACCGCCTGGTCGGCGGCGTAGTGGCGATACCGGACCGTCCCGAAGGCGCGCGCTCGATCGAGGAGATCCTCGCCGCGGCGCGCGCCCGGCTGGACCGGCTAACCCCGGCGGAGGCGGTCAAAGAGCAGCAGGCCGGCGCGTTCCTGGTGGACATCAGGCCGGCCTGGCAGCGCGCGGAACAGGGCGAGATACCGGGCTCCACCGTGATCGAGCGCAACCACCTGGAGTGGCGTCTCGATCCTGGCGGCGAGGCCCGGTTGCCCTGGGTGACCGGGTACGGCCACCGGATCGTCGTGTTCTGCGTGCAGGGCTACACCTCGAGCCTGGCCGCGGCCGCGCTGCGGGACCTGGGCCTGTCCCGGGCGACCGACATCGACGGCGGCTATCAGGCCTGGGTCGCGGACGGTTTCCCGTCCGCCCCGGCCGGCGCCGGCGCCGCGACGATAGCCCCCGGCGCCGTCCACGCCTAACTTCTTGCCGTCGCGGGCGTCCAGCTGGGAGAGGCCGTTCCAGGCCAGGTCGATCAAGTTGGACGCGACCTCTTCCAGCTTGGGCTTGCGGGCGTCGAGCCACCACTGCCCGGTAAACGCGACCATGCCGACGAGCATCTGCGCGTACAGCGGCGCGGCCTTGGGGTCCCGGCCGCGCGCGCTGAGGAAGTCGGCCAGGATGTACTCCACCTGGCCGGCGATGTCGCTGAGCAGCGTGCCGTAGGTTCCGGTGCCCGACCCGGGATTGGAGTCCCTGACCAGGATGCGGAACCCGTCCGCGTTGTCCTCGATGTACTTGAGCAGGTGGACCGCCGCGGCCTCGTACTTCTCCCGGGTGTTGGCGCCCTCGAGCAGGAGGGTGGTGGCCATGGTGAGCAGCCGCTCGACCTCACGGTCGACGACGACGGCGTACAGCCCTTCCTTGCCGCCGAAGTGCTCGTACACCACTGGCTTGGACACGCCGGCCTGTGCGGCCACTTCCTCGATGGACGTGCCTTCGAATCCTCGCTCCGCGAACAGTCGGCGACCGATGTCCAGTAGCTGCTGCCGCCGTTCCTTGCCGGTCATTCTCTTACGGCCGGATCTCTGCGACTGAGCACTCACCGGTTCATCATTGCGACTCCGCGGACATCGCGCTACGTACCCCGCCAGAACGCTTGGTCATCGAGCCAAGTTTCCGCTTCGCGTCAGCCGGCCGCTTCGCGCTGAGGCGCTCCTCGTCCGGCCAGCGGACGTCGTAGGCCCAGCCCAGCTGCTCGAACCACCTGATAACCCGGGCACTGGGGTCGAGCTGGCCCTTCAGGGCGCCGTGCCGGGCGCAGGTCGGGTCGGCGTGGTGCAGGTTGTGCCAGGACTCGCCGAACGAACCGATCGCCAGCCAGGACACGTTCCGGGACCGGTCGCGGACCTCGAACTCCTCGGTGCCGAACGTGTGGCAGATGGAGTTGATCGCCCAGGTGACGTGGTGCAGCAGCGCGATGCGGACCAGGCTGGCCCAGAAGAACGCGGTCAGCGCGCCGTGAATGGACATGCCCCACAGCCCGCCGATCAGCGGCGGCAGCAGCAACGAGATGGCCACCAGGCCGGGGAACCAGGCGTCGACCTTCTTGATCTTGGGGTCGGCGAGCAGGTCGGGGGAGAACTTTTCCTGCGAGGTCATGTTCGGGTCGAACAGCCAGCCGATGTGCGCGTAGACCAGGCCCTTGGACAGCGCCTTCCAGTCCTCGCCGTACCGCCACGGCGAGTGCGGGTCGCCTTCCTTGTCGCTGTACTTGTGGTGCCTGCGGTGGTCAGAAACCCAGGTGATCACCGGTCCCTCGATGGCCAGGCTGCCGGCGATCGCGAGCCACACCCGGAGCCCGCTCTTGGCCTTGAACGAGCCGTGGGTGAAGTACCGGTGGTAACCCACCGTCACGCCGAGTCCGGAGAACCAGTAGAAGACGAGCGCGATCACCACGTCGTGCCAGCCAAGCAGGCCCCAGCCCCACATCAGCGGGATCGCGGCCACCAGTGCCACGAACGGGATCGCTACGAACAGGCCGACGAGGAAGCGCTGGAAGTTGCTGTTCGGCTTTTCCTGGAAGTCCGGCCGCGGTGTTCTGATCCGCGCTCTGTCCGTCCCCCCGGCGGCGGCGCCGGACTGAGGCATCGTCGTGTTCACGGCCGCGTTGCCGGCGGCCTCACTCACGGTGTCGGGGGAAGTAGTCATCGTGCTCCCTAGGGTCTCGTTGGGAAGGAGCTTCGGTACGCTTACGTAACCGTAGCCTACGCTACCGTAGGTTGCGCAAGTCCTCCCAGGTGAATTTTCCCAAATGGCCGGATGAATCCTGTATGTGATTCGGATCGGCCGTCTCGGTATCCGAGACAGCTAACGCGGAGTCTTATGCCGTTCGCGCGTTGTCGATAGATGGGACTTCGGCTGACCCCTACCCGTGGCCGGCCCGCCCATGCGCCGCGCTTCCAGGAGCGCGGCGGGAGCGGGGCGAGGATGTGTTCCGGTGCCTGGACTCGAACCAGGACAACAGGGACCAAAACCCTGCGGGCTGCCAATTACCCAACACCGGAGCAAGACGGAGCGAACGTGCCGGCAGTCATCGCTGACAAGCCAACGATACCGGCCGGCGCCTGAACCGGCAGCGGTCACCGGACCAAGCACCGGTCCGGCCGCGGGACGTCACGGACCGTGACGGCCCAACCGGGCGGACGGGGGTAACCGGCGTTGGTTATGAAATAGCGGGGTCTATAATTTAATTTGTTGATGCAAAGCAACTTATCGGGCCAAACCTGACGAACCCGAACCTGACGAACCCGAACCTGACGAACACTGGGGGACGTACCACCATGGCCACTGAGGTCGGGCCGCACTACAAGTGGATCGCGCTATCAAACACCACGCTTGGCGTGCTGATGGTCACGATCAACCAGTCGATCGTGCTGATCGCGCTGCCTGACATCTTCCGCGGCATCGGGCTGAATCCGCTGAGCCCCGGCAACACCAGCTACCTGCTGTGGATGTTCATGGGGTTCCTGGTGGTGTCCGCGGTGCTGGTCGTGTCCTTCGGCCGGCTGGGGGACATGTTCGGCCGGGTGCGGATGTACAACTTGGGCTTCGCGGTCTTCAGCATCGCGTCGATCTTCCTGACCGTCACCTGGATGCACGGCACGCAGGCGGCCATGTGGCTGATCATCTGGCGGATCGTGCAAGGGATCGGCGGCGCGTTCCTGTTCGCCAACTCCACCGCGATCCTGACCGACGCGTTCCCGGCCAACCAGCGTGGCACCGCACTGGGCCTGAACTCGATCGCGGCCATCGGCGGGTCTTTCATCGGGCTGCTGCTCGGCGGCGTGCTCGGGCCGATCAACTGGCACTACGTGTTCCTGGTGTCGGCGCCGGTGGGTGCGTTCGGCACCGTGTGGGCCTACTTCATGCTCAAGGACATCAGCATCAGGCGGCATGCGCAGATGGACTGGTGGGGCAACATCTTGTTCGCGGCGGGCCTGATCGCGATCCTGGTCGGCATCACCTACGGGCTGCTCCCGTACGGCGGGCACCCGATGGGCTGGACCAACCCGTGGGTGCTCGGCGCGATCTTCGGCGGAGCGGCCGCGCTGGTGGTGTTCGGCTTCGTCGAGACCAGGGTCACAGAGCCGCTGTTCCGGCTGTCGCTGTTCAAGATCCGGGCGTTCGCGGCGGGCAACCTGGCCAGCCTGTTCGTCGCCATCGGCCGTGGCGGCATGCAGTTCATGCTGATCATCTGGCTGCAGGGCATCTGGCTGCCGCTGCACGGGTACAGCTTCAGCCAGACGCCGCTGTGGGCGGGCATCTATCTCGTCCCGCTGACCATCGGCTTCCTGCTCACCGCGCCGGTTTCCGGTGTGCTCTCGGACAAGTACGGCGCCAAGGCGTTCACCGTCGGCGGGGCGTTGCTGGTGGCGCTCAGCTTCGTGCTGCTGCTGTTCCTGCCCGTCAACTTCCCCTACTGGGTGTTCGCGCTGATCATCGGGCTGAACGGGCTGGGTTCCGGGCTGTTCGTGGCGCCGAACCGGGCGGAGATGATGAACGCGGTTCCGGCCAACGCGCGCGGTGCGGCGGGCGGCATGATCGCGACGTTCATGAACAGCGCGTTCGTGCTGTCGATCGGCATCTTCTTCTCGCTGATGGTGGCCGGGCTGTCCAGCTCGCTGCCGTCCACGATGTCGCGCGGCCTGATCGCGCAGGGCATCCCGGCGGCGTCGGCGACCTCCCTGTCCCACCTGCCGCCGATCGGCGTGCTGTTCTCCGCGTTCCTTGGCTACAACCCGATGAAGCAGCTGCTCGGCCCGCTGCTCGCGCACATGCCGTCCGCGCACGCCGCGTACCTGTCCGGCCGCGAATTCTTCCCGCACCTGATCACCGGGCCATTCCACAGCGGGCTCGGCGTCGCGTTCGCGTTCGCGATCGCGGCCAACGTGCTCGCCGCGGTCGCCTCCCTGTTCACCGGCAAGCTCAGGCGCAACCGCGCCCGTACCGAGTCGCTAGGCGCCGAACTCGCCGCGGTAGCCGCCGAAGCCTCCGCCGAAGAGCCAGCCGAGCTAGTCACCGAGCCCAGCGAGCGAGCCCCCCGTGAGCGAGCGCAGGGCGCGGCGGCGCCTGGACTGAGCGACGAAGGAGCGACGAGGGAAGGCGGCGGCTAAAGCCGCCCGGCAAGCGAGCGCTGGTCCGTGCGTTCTTAAATCAATGTGGAGGATTGTCCCTTTGTGTCGGATTACCCCTCGTTTTCGGGGGGCAGGGTTCCACGAAGGGGTAATCCTCCACATTGTTCGGCCATTGCGGCGTACCGGCCGAGACGCCACTGTCTGTTCTGGTGCGAAATGCACCCTTATCTCCAGCAGGGCCGGGTCAGAAGGCGCGGCCCCGAAGCAGGGCGGGCCGGGTCAGAAGGCGCGGCCCCGAAGCAGGGCAGGGCCGGGTGGACGCGCGCGCCTGGGAAGGAGGCGGGCCCGCGTCGCGGGCCCGCGACATCAAACCGGGCACACCCGCGACCCGCTACGTAAACCTGCCATCCGAGCTGCGCGACCTGACGGTATCCTGCAGGTGAGGGGCGGGTAAACACTGTCGTCGTCGCAAGGCGAGTCCGGTCAGAATGGCTGAGGCCGGTAGACCCGAGAGAACACCCCCGGAGATGTCGGTGCGAAACCCGAGGAGACTAACCGCGTGAGTGAACCTCGCCCGGTCGCTGTCATCGTCCTTGCCGCTGGTGAGGGCACACGTATGAAGTCGCAGGTCCCGAAGGTGCTGCACGTTTTGTGTGGGCGCAGCATGCTCGGGCACGCGCTAGCGGCCGCCAGTGAACTGCAGCCAGGGCGTCTCGTCGTCGTGGCGGGCCATCAACGAGAACAAGTGTCCGCGGAGGCGCAACGACAAGCACCTGACGTCACGATCGTCACCCAGGAACCGCAGAACGGGACAGGTCACGCGGTGCGGATGGTGACCGAGGCGCTCGGCGCCCTCAACGGCATCGTCGTCGTGACATACGGCGATATGCCGCTGTTGCGAGCGCAGACGCTCCAGGACCTCGTCGGCGAGCACGCCGCCAGGCACAACGCGGTCACCGTCCTGTCCGCGAACGTGGACGACCCGCACGGCTACGGCCGCATCGTGCGCGATGACCAGGGCAACCTCATCGAGATCGTCGAGCAGCGCGACGCGACGCCAGCGCAGCAAGAGATCGACGAGATCAACTCCGGCTGTTACGCGTTCGACGGGACGCTGCTCGCCGGCGCGATCAAGCGGGTCGCGACCGACAACGCCCAGGGCCAGGAGTACCTGACCGATGTCATCAAGATCCTGCGCTCCGACGGCCATCAGGTCGGCGCGAGAAAAGCGGCGGACGCGGAGGAGATCCAGGGCATCAACGACCGGATCCAGCTGGCGCAGGCCCGCCGGGCCCTCAACCAGCGAACGCTCGACGACTGGATGCGCAACGGCGTGACCGTCGTGGATCCGGTGTCGACCTGGGTCGACGTCACCGTGACAGCGAGCCAGGACGCCGAGATCGGCCCGTTCACCTGCCTGGAAGGCGCCACGACGATAGCCGAGGGCGCCACGATCGGTCCGAACTGCCGGCTGAAAGACACCGAGGTCGGCGAGCGCGCCACGGTGTCCTACACGGTCGCGAACCAGGCGTCGATCGGCCCGGGCGCGTCCGTCGGCCCGTTCGCCTACCTCAGGCCGCAGACGCGGATCGGGACGAACGCGCACATCGGCACCTACGTGGAGCTGAAGAAGTCGACGGTGGGCGAGGGCAGCAAGGTGCCGCACCTGACCTATGTGGGCGACGCGGACCTGGGCGCGGACGTCAACATCGGGGCAGGCACGATCTTCGCCAACTACGACGGCGTGAACAAGCACCACACGACGGTGGGCGACGGCGTCTTCGTCGGCAGCGACTCGGTGCTGATCGCGCCGCGGACGATCGGCGACGGGGCTTACATAGCCGCGGGTTCGGCGATCAGCGAGGATGTGCCGCCCGGCGCACTCGGCGTCGCCCGCGGACGCCAGCACAACTCGGATGGGTGGACAGAACGCAAGCGTCCGGGGACACGTTCGGCCAAGGCCGCGGCAAAAGCGATCACGAAGGGGGACAAGTGAGCAGCCTGATCACGACCAGCGAGAAACGGCTGGTGCTGGTCTCCGGCCGGGCCTACCCGGAGCTGGCGCAGGAGGTGGCGCGGTGCCTGGGCATCGAGCCCACGGCCACCAAGCTGTACGACTTCGCGAACGGCGAGATCTTCGTGCGGTACCTGGAGTCGGTCCGCGGCTGCGACGTGTTCGTGCTGCAGAGCCACACCTCGCCGATCAACCAGTGGATCATGGAGCAGCTGATCATGGTCGACGCGCTCAAGCGGGCGTCGGCCAGCCGGATCACCGTGGTCACGCCGTTCTTCGGCTACGCGCGGCAGGACAAGAAGAACCGGGGCCG
>DASXDG010000273.1:0-28467 GCA_036490795.1 Streptosporangiaceae bacterium | reverse complement strand
GTAAGCGCGGCCCGACCTGACCTCACGTGCCGCGTCACATATCCCACACGCCACGCATCCCAAACGCCCCATGCGCGCCGCTCATCCCATCACACGTCAAGCGCCCCGAAAGCTCCATGCATGCCATGCGTCCCACCGTTCGCTGCGCATCCCACGCGCCACGCGTAACATGCGTCACTCAGCTCCCGGTGGCCACAGCTGATGCCGACGAGGCGCGAACAACTGCCGACAGGGCGCAAACAACGCGGAACATCGCTTTATCGCGGTGAAAAACCTTGCTGTGAGCATGGTTTTCTTCCGCGTTGGAGAAAATTACCGCGCAAATCTCTCCTGCCAGCCTCGCCCAGCCCAGCCCCGCGCCCGCCGAGCTTCTGCCAGCCACGCTCAGCCCCGCGCCTGCCAGCCCCGCTCAGCCCCGCACACCGCGGCGAGCGCCCAGCCGGCTTCAGATCTTGCCGAACAGGCGGTCTCCGGCGTCGCCCAGACCGGGCACTATGTAGCCGCGGTCGTTGAGCCGTTCGTCGATCGACGCGGTCACCACCCGGATGGCCGGGCCGTCGGTAGAGTCAACAAACGTGGACTCGACGCGGCGAATCCCCTCCGGTGCCGCGAGCAGGCAGATGGCGGTGATCGAGGCGGCGCCGCGTCCGGCCATCATCGCGATGACGGTCGCGAGCGTCCCGCCGGTGGCGAGCATGGGGTCGAGCACGAACGTGTCGCGGCCGGTCAGGTCCGTCGGCAACCGGTCCGCGTAGGTGGACGCGACCAGCGATTCCTCGTCGCGGACCATCCCCACGAAACCGACGTCGGCCATCGGCAGCAGCTGGGTCATGCCCTCCAGCATGCCGATGCCCGCCCGCAGCACCGGCACGATCAGCGGTACCGGCCGAGCCAGCTTGACCCCTTCAGCCACGCCCACTGGCGTGGTGACCGAGCACGGCTGAACCCGCATTTCCCTGGTGGCTTCGTAGGCGAGCAGGGTCACCAGTTCCGCGGTCAGGCTGCGGAACGTCGCGGTGTCGGTGCTGCCATCGCGCAGCGCGGTCAGCTTGTGGGTGACCAGCGGGTGGTCGACGACTAGCGTTCGCATGGCACCCCAGTGTGCCATGGTGCGGGAGGTAACGCGCGGGCGGACCGGGAACGCGCTCTGGCCAGGTCTGCCTCGATGTGCCTGGCGGTTTCCAGTAGCGGCTGGAGCAGGTCGGCCACCACGCTCTCCAGCGACCGCCGGCCGGCGTGCGTGGAGACGTTCACGGCGGCGATGACGTGACCGTCGGCGTCGCGGATGGGCGCGGCCACCGACCTGAGCCCCTCCTCGAGTTCCTGGTCCACCACGGCCCAGCCCTGGGCACGGATCTTGGTCAGCTCCCGCTTCAGCGCGGCCTCGGTGGTGATCGTGTGCCCGGTCAGGCCGCGCAGGTCGGCGTCCGCCAGATACGAACCAAGCCGGTCCGCGGACAGCGCGGCCAGCATGACCCGGCCCATCGACGTCGCGTACGCGGGGAACCTGGTGCCGACGCTGATCGTGACCGTCATGATCCGCTTGGTGGGTACACGCGCGATGTAGACGACGTCGTCGCCGTCGAGTTCGGACACCGACGACGACTCGTGCACCGCGGAGACGAGCTGCTCCAGGTGCGGCATCGCCACTTCCGGCAGCGTCAGGCTGGACAGGTAGGCGTAGCCGAGCTCGAGGATCTTCGGCCGCAGCGCGAACCGTGACCCCTCGGCACGCATGTAGCCGAGCTGGACCAGCGTGCGCAGGAACCGGCGAGCGGCCGCACGGGACAGCCCGGTGCTGGTGGCCACCTCGCTGAGCGTGAGCGAGGGATGCTCGGCGTCGAAGGCGCGGATAACCGCCAGCCCGCGTTCCAGGGACTGCACGTAGTCCCCGTCGCGTGCCTGCTCTCCATCGCTGCTAACGGGGTCCTGACTGACAGGGCCTTCGGCCTGGCTCACAGGGCACATCATAGACCTGCCCACATGCGTTCGCTTGATGAACTATCGTGCGAGTTACGGACAAGGGTGTATCCGGAGGGAAGCCTAGAACATGGCACTTATGGACAGCGAGGCCTGGCAAGGCGCGATCTATTCAAATGGCTGGATCAAGACGCGAGCGCAGGCCGCGGTCACGGATAAGGCCACCGGCAAGGAAATCGGCAGCATCGGCATCGCGACCCCCGACGACGTCAGGACGGCAGCCCGGACAGCGAAGAACGCGCAGGCCGCCTGGGCCGCGACCCCGCACACCATGCGATCGGCGATCCTGCGCAAGGCCGCGGACATCTGGCTGGCCAACGCCAAGGACATCGAGTGGTGGGGGATCAGGGAGAGCGGCAAGATCCCCGGCGCGATGGGCTTCGAGACGCACAACTCCACCGAGGAGATCTACGAGGCCGCCACGCTGCCCTCGCGCGGCTACGGCGAACTGCTGCCCAGTGAACAGCCGAGGCTGAGCTTCGCCGAGCGGGTCCCGGTCGGCGTCGTCGGCGTGATCGCCCCGTTCAACTTCCCGCAGATCCTTTCGATCAGGTCGGTGGCGCCGGCACTCGCCCTCGGCAACGCGGTGGTGCTCAAGCCGGACCCGCGCACCGCCGTGTGCGGCGGCGTCGTCCTTGCCAAGGTCTTCGAAGAGGCCGGACTCCCCGAAGGCCTGCTGCATGTCCTGCCCGGCGATGCTCAGGTCGGCCAGGCCGTCGTCACCGACCCGGACATCGCGCTGATCTCCTTCACCGGCTCCACCGGCGCCGGCCGCAGCGTCGGCGAACTGGCCGCCAGGCATCTCAAGCGGGTCCACCTGGAACTCGGCGGCAACTCGGCCATGATCGTGCTCGAGGACGTGGACCTGGACCGCGCCGTTTCGGCCGGCGCTTGGGGATCGTTCCTGCACCAGGGCCAGATCTGCATGACTACCGGCCGCCACCTGGTCGCCGGCGCGATCTACGACGAGTACGTTGCCAGGCTCGCTGAGAAAGCGGACCACCTCCCGGTCGGCGACCCCGCCACCGAGCAGGTAGCGCTCGGCCCGATCATCGACCAGAACCAGCGGGACAAGGTGCACAGCCTGGTCACCAGCAGTGTCGACCAGGGTGCGAGCCTGAAGGCTGGCGGGACTTACGAGGGCTTGTTCTACCGGCCCACCGTGCTCGCCGACGTCACCACCGCAATGCCCGCCTACGCGAATGAGGTGTTCGGTCCTGTCGCCCCCGTGGTGAGGTTCGAGACCGCGGAGGACGCGGCGAAGCTGGCCGCGGAGAGCGACTACGGCCTGTCGCTGTCGATCCTGACCAAGGACGTGATGAAGGGCCTCGACCTGGCCAGGAAGATCCCGACCGGCATCGTGCACATCAACGAGCAGACGGTGGACGACGAGGCCAACATCCCGTTCGGCGGGCTGAAGTCCTCCGGCAGCGGGACGAGGTTCGGCGGCGCCGCCAACCTGGAGGCGTTTACCGAGACCCGCTGGATCACCATCCGAGGCGACATCGCCCCTTATCCGTTCTAGGCGCGCTCGTGGAACGTACCCAAGTCGGCATCGTCGGTGCCGGCCCAGCCGGCCTGCTCCTGTCTCACCTGCTCTCGCTGCGCGGCATCGATTCGGTGCTGGTGGAGAACCGCAGCCGCGAGTACTGCGAGGCCAGGCAGCGGGCCGGCCTGCTCGAACAGGGCACGGTCAATCTGCTCCGCGACGTCGGCCTCGGCGAGCGGATGGACGTCGAGGGACTTGAGCACGGCGGTATCTACCTCCAGTTCGCGGGGGAGCGCCACCACCTGGACTTCAAGGACCTGACCGGCGGCCGCTCGGTCACGATCTGGGCCCAGACCGAGATCGTCAAGGACCTGATCAAGTCACGCCTGGCGGCGGGCGCGGAGCTTCACTTCGAGACTACGGGGGTCAGCATCGCAGGTATCGATGCTACGGCGCCCAAATTGCGCTTCGCGGATAAAGAGGGACGCGCGCACGAGGTCAGCTGCGACGTGATCGCCGGCTGCGACGGCTTCCACGGCGTCTGCCGCGAGTCGATCCCGCACGATCTGCTCAGCATCGCCGAACGCGGCTATCCCTACTCCTGGCTCGGCATCCTCGCCTCGGTCGCGCCGTCCACCGACGAGCTCATCTACTCCAGGCACGAGAACGGCTTCGCCCTGCACTCTATGCGCAGCCCGCACGTCGGCCGGCTGTACGTGCAGGTGCCCGCCGACGAGGACATCGCCGACTGGCCGGACGAGCGCATCTGGGCCGAACTCCAGCGGCGTTTCGCCTTGCCGGGCTGGGATCTGAAGGAGGGGCCGATCGCGGAGAAGGCCATCTCGCCCATGCGCAGCTTCGTCGCCGCGCCGATGCGCTACGGCCGGCTGTTCCTGGCAGGCGACGCCGCGCACATCGTGCCGCCGACCGGCGCCAAGGGCCTGAACCTGGCCATCGCGGACGTGACCGTGCTCGCCCGCGCCCTGGTCAGCGCGCTCAAGGACGGCGACTGGGAGCAGGCGGACGCCTACTCGGACGCGTGCCTGCGGCGGGTCTGGCGGGCGACGCACTTCTCCTGGTGGATGACCTCGATGCTGCACGTCGAGCCTGGTCACGACGCCTTCGGAGCCGAGCTCCAGCTCTCCCAGCTCAGGTACGTGACATCCTCACGCGCCGCCGCGACCACCCTCGCCGAAAATTACACCGGGTACTTTCATAACGAACTGTGGTTCGAGTAACCACAGTGAGTTATGCCCCTACGTGGTGTCGCGGCCTGAGCGCGCGGGCCAGCAGTGCCGAAAGGGCCGCGCTGACGCCGGTCTCATTGAGTGCGAGCTGTGAGCCCTGGTCGCCGAGCAGGTGCAGTGCCCAGAGCCGGTGCCTGAGGTTGTACAGCTCGGTGCGCACCGCGCTGGCCAGGCCGCCGCGGCTTTCCCAGCCTTCGAGCAGGTGCATATCGGTCAGCGCGGTGGTCAGCTCATCGTAGCTGGCCGGGCCGGTGGCCAGCATCGTCAGCAGGGCGCCCTCGCGGACCGCGGCGCAGAAGTCAGGGTCGGGTCCGTCGTCGGGCCCGATCAGCGCGGCGGTGCCGATGTGCCACCGGACCGCCGGGTCCGCGGCCATCAGCCGGCCAGTCCTGGTCAGCACCAGGCTGGTGCCCCTGCGCCGTACCGCGCCCATCTCGGTCTGGGCGATGGCGCGCAGCGTGTGCAGGGGAAACACGTCGAGTTCCGTGCGCAGGGCACCAACCAGCTTGTCTCGCCAGCCGAACGCGTCCACGGCCTCGTTGACCAGGGCGGGCGCGATGTAGTGCCGTGCGGTCAGGCGCAGGCCGCCGTCGGCGTGGTCGAGCAGCCAGCGCAGCGTCGGCAGCGGGTCGGCGGGGACGGCCGGCGGTTCAAGCAGGCGGGGAATGATCGCCCTGGCCAGCCGGGACCGCTCGCCGGCCCGGCCGCGCGCCCACGCGTCAATCCGCTCCGCGCTGATCTGGCTCAGCCAGCTGTCCTGCTGATCCTCTTTAGGGTCGATTACGTGATTATTCTGCTGGTCGGAGATGGCGCTAGAGCGTGTCGGCTGCGCATTTGACCAGGGTCCGGTGAGCCACCGGTTGACCAGTTCGATGCGCTTTGTCCGCCAGCCGCGTGTCCCGGGAACGAGGTCCCCGATGGCGAATGCCAGCTCGAGTGCGGCAGCGCAGGCCTCGTAGGCGGCCCGCTCCCGCGGGCCCATCACCGACCCCCAAGCCAGCAGTTCGGTGTCCGGCGGGGCCGCGTTGGAGCCTTCGACCGCCGTGGTATAGGCGGTAATGCCCTCCTCGTGCCCCCTCCCGTAGGCGGTGATGATCTGCTCGGTATCCGTGGCGGCGCAGACCTCGGCGTACCGGTCCAACCCCGCCAGCATCAGTACCCGCCCCAGGGCCCGTGCCACTCCGATCTGCGCAGACGTGGTCATCGGCCACTTGACCGGCAATACATACCAAAGAAATTCCTGCAGCCGCAGCAGTGAGATCGCGCCCAGCCCGTCGTCCCCGGTCAGCCACGCCAGGGCTGCCTTGGCGTCACCCGCTGCATCCGGATCCTCACGCTCAAGCGCCGCCAGCGCCTGGGTCTGGGTCATCATGCCGACAGTCTGCCCCAGCCTCCATGCACGACGCTAGTGCACGTTCGTTGTCGCTTATAGCAACTGAAGATAGCATGTTGTAGTTTTGCCCGCCGATCGATGGTTTGCGCTGCGGCCCGTGCTCCGGTGGCATCACAACGTTCACCGGCCATTAGCGCTCGCCTTCGCCAGGAGCCCGTTGATTCGTGCACCCTGGATCGCTTCGGCATGATGGACCGGTGACTGGGATCTACGACGAACCAGAGTTCTACGCGGCGGCGTGCGCATACCGCGATGTGGCTTCTGACGTAACCGCCTTGCTGCGCTGGTGGAACGCGTTCGGCACCGGTGGCGCCCGGCCGGCCACCATGCTCGAGCTCGCGGCGGGCCCGGCCGAACACGCCAGGGCGATGGCGGCACGCGGCACCGACGTAACCGCACTGGACATCAACCCCGTGATGTGCGCGTTCGCGCGCGAGCGGGCGGCGGAGGCAGGGCTGCGGCTGACCGTCGTCGAGGGCGACATGCGGGACTTCCGCATCACCGCGCCGGCTCGATTCGACCTGGCCATCACCATGTTGAACTCGCTGTGCCACCTCATGACGCTGGACGATCTCGTCGCCCATCTGGCCTGTGCCGCGTCGCATCTGCCGGACGGCGGCCTCTACGTGGCTGAGCTCGCGCACCCGGCCGACTTCTTCGCCGACGAGTCTTCCACCAGCAACGAATGGGCCACCGACGTCGGCGGCGGCAACGTTACCGTCCGCTGGGGTGGCCGCCGGGACCACATCGATCCGGTCACGCAGGTGACGAGGGAACATGTCACGGTCACCTACCGCAAGAAGGACGGGTCGGTGCGCACGGTCAACGACGTGGTGCCGAACCGGTTCTGGACCGCGACCGAGTTCGAGGCCGCGTCGCGGCTAGCCGGCGGGCTGAGCGTCGTTGCCCGGTACGGCGACTTCGAGCGCGACCTGGCCCTCGACGCTCCCGGTGCCTGGCGGATGATCTTCGTGCTGCGCCGTGGCGGCCCGGCCGCCGCCGACCGCGGCTAGCACGCCGACCAGCATGAGCGCGACGCCGGCCAGCTGCGCCGGCGAGGGATGCTCGTGCAGGATGAGATAGCCGAGCGACACCGACCCGGCCGGCTGGATGAGCAGCACCACGCCGATCATCCACGCGGGGAGCCTGGACATCGACGTCGTGATCAGCAGCCATCCGATGACCTGCGAGGTGATCGCGAGCAGGAGGAGCCAGCCCAGTGACGGCCAGACTCCGGACGGCCCGAGCCTGAAGTCATGCAGCGCGAGCCCGATCACGACCGAGCCGGCGGCCGCTCCGAGCGTTGCCTCGTACAGCGCCGCCACCGGTGACGGCGCGGGTTCGGCTCCGGTCGTAGTGTTCTGCGCGGTTTCCGCTTGGCGTGAGGCCTTTGCCGTGGCGGTGGCCTGGCGCAGGGTGAAGATGTAGAACGAGTAGAGGACGGCGACCGCCGCCCCGGCCAGGACGCCGGCGGCCGGATCGGCGCCATAGGCATGTGTGCCGGACAGCCCGCCGACCAGGGCGAGCCCGGCCAGCATGACAGGCGACGCCAGCAGCAGCGACCGGCGCGGGTGCTCACCGAGGACGAGCCAGCCGAGCAGCGAGAGAACGAGCACCTGCAGGTTCGGCACCACGGTGCCCAGGCCGGCCCCGATGTCGGATATCGCATGGCTCCACACGATGAGGTCCCCGGCCAGGAACACCCCGGCGAGCCTGGCCAGCCAGCGGTTACGCCGGGCGAGCTGGGCGGCGCCGCGCTTGCGGTCCAGCCAGACCAGCACGCCGAGCACCGGCAGCGCGAACGCGCAGCGACCTACCGCGGTAAGGCTGGCCGACGTGCCGGCCAGCTGCATGACCACGGCCGAACTCGAGATGAGCGCCGTGCCAGCGATAGCCAGCGGGAGGGGCTGTGCGGCCATGCCAGCCTCCCGTCATGAGCAAAAGCGGGTTGTGGTGATGACGCTAGCGCCCCGGTTCGGCAGGGGCGAGCGGGGCCGCACCGGGGCCGCACCGGGCATCAACGCGGAAGATCACTCCAACGCGGTAAAAAACCATGCTCTGAGCAGGTATTCCAACCGTGTTGGACATTATTGTCATGGTAATGACTACTCCGGGCGCGATCGTGCGCGTGGCGTTCCGGAATGCCGGAACGCCACGCGCACGATGAGTCACGGATGCTTCGGGGGAGAGCGCAGGTAGCGATCCAGGATTGACTCAACCACCTGGCTGAGCGAACTGCCCTCGCGCGCTGCCGCGCGGTGCGCCGCCGCGCGCAGCGCGTGGTCGATCTTGATCGTCAGGTGCGGACGCAGCCGTCCCTTGCTGGCCTTCCTCCGGCGCGGGAACGGAGGCGGCGGCGAACAGTCGATGGTGCGGTCCCTGAGTTCGGCGGGGACCCGCTGCCTGACCCGTACCTGGATCGCCTGCCGGCTCACGCCAAGTGCCTCGGCCAGCGAGGGCAGCGGCCAGCCCGCCTCGTGCAGCGCCGCCAGTGTGGCGGACAGAACGCCGCTGCGCCCCGATACGCGCAGCTCACGCAGCCGCGCCGCCATGGCCTCGGGCAGTACCGGCCGCGCATCCGAAGGCAGTACCGGCCGCGCATCCGGCCGCGCATCCGGCACCGCGACCGCGGCCGAGTGGGGTTGCACGTAGAGGTGCAGGCCGTGGGTTATGACTTCGGACATCGTTTTGCCGTCGGCGGCCAGCCGTGCCCTTAGCCGCTGCCGCTGCTCGGTATCTAGCCGGAACGTCAGCAGCCGCCGGGCGCCCGATGGGTCCTCGCTCATCCCAGACCGGCGGCCACCTTGCCGCCGACACCAGCCTCCGCCGCCCCAACGCCGAAATCGGCAACAGCAGCGCCACCGGCAAGGCCGGCGCCGGTAAGTGACGCGATCACGGCCTGCTCGGCGGCGATCAGGTCCAGGTAGCGCGAGATCTCGGCGGCCCTGCGACGGCGGTGCCAGCCGAGGTGCTTGCCCATGATTGAGGCGACATCCTCGGCCGCGGCGGCGCCAGAGTCGGCCGACTCGATGTACAGCCGGGTCCGCCGGACCAGCACGTCCTCCACGTGCAGTGCCCCCTCATGGGTGACCGCGTAGGCGACCTCGGCGCGCAGGTACGGGTGCCCGGAAACGAGCGGCCGGGCGAGATCGCGGTCCGACCGGACCAGGTCGAGCACGTCGGCGCACACCGACCCGTACCGGCTGAGCAGGTGCGTGACGGCGGTCTCGGGCACGGCATAGTCCTCGGCGAGACGCCCTGCCGCGGCCCGCACGGCGGCCAGGCCATCCGCGCCGAGCAGCGGCGTCTTGTCGGTCACCGACCCCGGCACCTCATGGCCGTCGAGCACCGCGTCGATCACGTCGCGGGCCATGATCCGGTATGTGGTGAACTTGCCGCCGGCGATGCTGGCTACCCCGGGCACAGGTACGTCCACCACGTGCTCCCTGGACAGCTTGGCGGTCGGCTTGCCGTCGCTTGAGGTCGGCGCGACGAGCGGCCGCAGGCCGGCGTAAACGGCGATCACGTCGGACCTGGTGAGCGGGTGGGTCAGCACCCGGTTCGCGGCGGTGAGGATGTAGTCGATGTCCTCGACGTCGGGTGCGGGCTCAGCCCGGTCGCCGGACCAGTCGGTGTCGGTCGTGCCGACGATCCAGCGCTCTCCCCACGGGATGAAGAACAGCACGCTCTTCTCGGTCTTCAAGATCATGCCTGTGTCGGCGCGGATCGCGTCCCGCGGCACGACGATGTGCACGCCCTTGGACATGCGCACCTTGTAACCGGCCGGAACCCCGGCCAGTTCGTGCACCAGATCGGTCCACACGCCCGCGCAGATGACCACTCCGGCCGCGTGCACGGTCAGTGCACGCCCGGTCTCCTCGTCCCGAACCACAGCACCGGTGACCGTAGCGCCGTCGCGGGTCAGCGAGACCGCGCTGACCCGGGTGGCGATGAGGGCGCCATGCGCGGCGGCGGTGCGCGCTACGGTGAGCGTGTACCTCGCGTCGTCGACCTGGGCGTCGTAGTAGCGCATCGCCCCGGCCAGCCGGACCGGCGACAGCGCGGGCGCGATCTTCAGCGCGCCCTTGGCGGTCAGGTGCTTGTGGAAGGGCACTGGTCGTCTGGTCCCCTCCATCGCGTCGTACAGGACCAGGCCGGCCCCGACATAGGGGCGCTCCACCACCTTCTTATACAGCGGATAGAGGAATGGCACCGGTGTCACCAGGTGCGGCGCGAGCTTGGATACGAGCTGGTCGCGCTCATGTAGTGCTTCGCGGACCAGCTTGAAGTCGAGCTGCTCCAGGTAGCGCAGCCCGCCGTGGATGAGCTTGCTTGACCGGCTCGAGGTCCCCGAGGCGAGGTCGCGCGATTCGATGAGGGCGACCCGCAGTCCGCGGGACGCGGCGTCAAGCGCCGCCCCAGTACCGGTGATGCCGCCCCCGATGATCAGCAGGTCGAAGCGTTCCGTGGTCAGCCGGCTGAGGGTGGTATCCCGGGCGCGTGCGTCCAGGTCTGCGTTGCGCGGCATCAGCTTCCCCCATCGGGTGGCACCCAGTCCGTTCTAACGATATGTACATCGTCAATCTTAAGCGGGGGTTACACCTGCCGGAATTCCGCAGGGGGGATAGGGCAGGAGCTGGGCGAAAGCCCCCCGGCCCTATCGCCTCCTAGTACTCGCGCTTCCAGTAAGTCTGGAAGGCGGACCCGCTGGCGAACGGTGAGCTGGTCGTCATCATGACGGCGTTGTGCTTGTCGGTCATCGTCATCTGGTAGTCCTGCCAGGGGCTGGTGTTGAAGTTCCCCTTCAGGCCTGACTGGTCGGTGACCTTGATGTTCCAGAACTCGGTGGTGCCGGAGTCGGCGAGCGGGAAGTCGGCGTAGGTCTTGCTCTTGAGCTTTCCCGGGTCTTCCGTGATGACCTCGGCGCTGCTGTTGGCGCACCTCTTGGCCCCGCACCGCTCCCACACGCTGAACGAATGACCTGAGGTGTAGTCGAGCAGCGAAAGCTTGTACTTGCCCTTGCTGTAGAAGACGATCGCGATGAACTGGTCGCCAGCGTGGACGTCGAAGATGTAGTGCGGCGGCTTCGGATAGGTCTCCCACCAGGCGCTGTAGCTCGGCACCCCGTCGTCGCAGAAGCCGCCGACGCCGTCCTGCTCGACGGTCTTGTTTCCCCAGCCGTCCAGCCCCACCCAGTCCGCCATCTGCGCCTGGTCGTACCGCGTGCCCGGAGTCTTGTGGCAGTTGAGCCGGGCCAGCTTGAACTGCGCCTGCACATACCGGAAGCGCGTGCCCCTCGCGAGATACCCGGCCCAGCCCTGGCCCTTCTCGGTCCATTGGCTGTGCGGGGCCATCACGCTGGCATGGGCGGGGATGGCGGCGCTGACGGGGACCGCGACGCTGGCCGGAGCCAGGAAGCTGGCGAGGGCGAGAAGGGCAGGCCTGAACAACACGAGGAGTTCACCTTTCAAGCGGTATTCACGACAAATCGGGCTAGCCGGGGAATCGTACCGATGTGCACATGTGTGGGGTGGGAGACATAGCGCAGATCGGGACACGTTGATTTGTGTGCGGTCGCACGCTCGGTTACCGATGTTTCGCGACGGTCCCGTGTTGGGAAGGCCCTACTGGGGCAATTGCGGGGGCAATCGTGCATGAAGTGGAACTCAAGCGGCGTTCGGCGGGCGCGCTGTCCAGCGTGCTGCCCGACACTCAGGCGGCGCGATTCGAGGCAGCCGCGCAGCAGGCTGGCCGCCGGCTAGAGGGCCGTACGGTCTGGAACCTCAGCTCAACGGAGTCGGGCGGCGGCGTGGCCGAGATGCTGCACAATCTGCTCGGCTACTTCCTCGACGCGGGAGTGCGGACCCGGTGGCTGATCGTCGACGCCGGTGAGCCGTTCTTCGCGCTCACCAAGCGCCTGCACAACGCCATACACGGCGCCAGCGGCGGCCCGTTCACCGCGGCGGACCACGCGGAGTTCGACGAGGTCACCGCCCGCAACCTGGCACCGATGACCGAACTGATCCGGCCAGGCGACATCGTCATGCTGCACGATCCGCAGACGGCGGGCCTGGTTGACGGGCTCCTGGAGGCCGGTGCCCGCGTCGCGTGGCGCTCCCACATCGGCCGCGACACGCCTGATCCCGCCTCCGCGCAAGCGTGGGATTTCCTGCGTGGCTACATCGAGCGGGCGGACGCGTTCGTGTTCTCCCGCCGCCAGTACGCGCCTGGCTGGCTCGACCGGGGCCGGCTGTGGCTGATCCCGCCGTCGATCGACCCACTGTCGGCGAAAAACCGTCCGCTCACCCCGTCCGAGTCGATGACGATCCTCGCCGAGGCGGGTCTGCTCGTGGACGGGAGGATGGTTGTGCAGGTCAGCCGCTGGGACCGGCTCAAAGACATGCCAGGGGTGATGGGCGGCTTCCGTCTCGCCAACCCGCCCGGCGACGTGCACTTGACGCTGGCCGGCCCGGCCGTCGATGGCGTCACCGATGACCCGGAAGGCGCGGAGGTCTACGCCGAGTGCGTGCGTGTCCGCGCGGGGATGCCCGATGGCATCAGGGACCGCGTGCACCTGGCTAGCATCGCGATGGACGACATCGAGCGGAACGCGCTGATCGTCAACGCCCTGCAGCGCCGCGCCACGATCGTCGTGCAGAAGAGCCTCGCCGAGGGGTTCGGCCTGACCGTCACCGAGGCCATGTGGAAGGCAAAGCCGCTCATCGCCAGCGCCGTCGGCGGAATTCAAGATCAGATTTCTTCAGAACACACAGGCGTGCTTCTTTCCGATCCCGCCAATCCCGCCGAGTTCGCGGCGGCCCTGCGGCGCTTGCTCTATAACGACCTGGCACAGGCCCGGCTCGGCCGGGCCGGACGTGCCCGCGTCCTCGAGCACTACCTGGATGACCGTCAGCTCATCCAGACCGGCGACCTGCTCGAATCCCTGGCCGCCATCCCGGAGGTCCAGCCAAGCGCTGGCGCCGGCGCTTCGCGCTAGCGCCTACGTTGGCGCCTACGTTGGCGCCAACGTAGGCGCCAGCGAGGTGTCAGCCGCGGCGGCCTTCTTCTTGCCAGGGGTCGTAGGTCACCTCAAGGGACTCCTGAGCGGGGCGTTCGGCCTCGGGTACATGCTCCAGGTTGAGGCGGATGCGGGTCCAGTTGTAGTTCTTACCGCGCATGGAGTCGGTGAGCACGTCGGCTGGTTCCAGGTATGCCCAGACGGACCGATGGCGGGCCTTCCACCGCTCCAGGCCCTCCATCGCCTCCGTCTTGGTGGCGGCGCGGGCGATCTCGATCAACGGTTTGGCGGACTTACGCCGCCCGGTCGCGCCGTAACTCTCGCCGGGCGGCGGTGGCGCGACCTCCCCGTCGCTGGCCGGGGTCTTGGCGGTGGCGCGCGTCGCGGACGTGCGGCGCTTGGACGGCTGGACCCTGGGGGCCTCGCCGTCCTGCTTGTCATACATCGGCGGCCAGGGCGCGTCCGGCACACCCGCCGCCTCGTCCCGTGCGGCCAGGTCCAGCAGCCCGTCCAGCGATCCCACCGCGTCGTCCATCTCGGCCCACGGGTCGCCGATGGCGGCGAACCGGTCGGGCACGGTGAACACGGTATAGGCGGCTGCGTCGCAGGAAGGTACTTCGTCCCAGGTCAGGGGCGTGGACACGCGTGCGTCGGCTACCGGCCGGACCGAGTAGGCGGACGCGACGGTGCGGTCCTTGGCATTCTGGTTGTAGTCGACGAAGACGCCGTGGCGTTCTTCTTTCCACCACTTGGACGTGGCGATGTCGGGCGCCCGGCGCTCGATCTCGCGGGCCACGGCGACGGCGGCTCGGCGCACGTCGGTGAACTCCCAGCGCGGCTGAATGCGCGCGTAAATGTGGATGCCGCGAGATCCCGAGGTCTTGGGCCAGCCGGTCAGGCCGAAGTCGGCCAGCACGTCGCGGGCCACCAGGGCCACATCCCTGATCTGCGCCCATTCCACGCCGGGCACCGGGTCCAGGTCGACCCGCAGTTCGTCCGGGTGGTCCAGATCTGTCGCCCGCACCGGGTGGGGATTCAGGTCGATGCAGCCGAGATTGACCACCCAGGCCAGGCCAGCGGCGTCGCGCAGCACGACCTCGTCCGCGGTGCGGCCGGACGGGAAGCGCAGTTCGGCGGTTTCCACCCACTCCGGACGGCTGGACGGCGCCCGCTTCTGGAAGAACGGCTCGCCCTCGGCGCCGTTGACGAACCGCTTCATCGCCATCGGCCGGCCGGTGACGCCGCGCATCGCGCCGTCGGCGACCGCCAGGTAGTACTGCACCAGGTCCAGCTTGGTCAGCCCGGCCTTCGGGAAGTAGACCTTCGACGGGTTGCTGACCGACACCTCGCGGCCGGCGACCTCGAGCGTCTTCTTGGCTTCAGCCATGCAGGATCGCCCCCAGATCGTAGCTGACCGGCTCCTCTAGCTGCTCGTACGTGCACGACGACGGCTCACGGTCCGGCCGCCAGCGGACGAACTGGGCAGTGTGCCGGAACCGGACTCCCTCCATGTGGTCGTACCTGACCTCGACCACCCGCTCGGGGCGCAGCGGGATGAACGACAGGTCCTTGTCGGCGTTCCACCGGCTGTTCATGCCCTTGCGCGGCGTGCGCTCGCCCGCCTCGTGCTCGGCCCAGTTCCACGGGTGCTGATCGAACGCGGTGACCAGCGGCTGCAGTTCGGCGAACAGCTCCCGGCGCCGCGCCATCGGGAACGCGCCGATCACCCCGACACTGGCCAGCTTGCCTTCGCCGTTGTGGAGGCCCAGCAGCAGGGACCCGATCGCGTCCTCGCCGGTCTTGTGGGTCCGGTAACCGGCCACCACACAGTCGGCGGTGCGGTCGTGCTTGATCTTCAGCATGACCCGCTTGTCCGGCTGGTAGGTGCTGCCGGGCGTCTTGGCGATGAGCCCGTCCAGGCCCGCCCCCTCGAACTGGCTGAACCACAAGGTGGCCAGCGCATGGTCCGAGGTTGCCGGGGTCAGGTGCACCGGCGGCTTGACCGAGCCCAGGACCTCCTCGAGCGCGGCCCGGCGCTCGCTGAACGGCCGGTTAAGATACGACTCGTCCCCGAGCGCCAGCAGATCGAACGCCACGAAGTGCGCCGGTGTCTGGCCGGCCAGCATCTTGACCCGGCTCTCGGCCGGGTGGATGCGCTGCTGGAGGGCCTCGAAGTCGAGCTGGGCGCCGGTGCGGTCCGGGACGATGATCTCCCCGTCTATCACGCACCGCGGCGGCAGCGCGGCCAGGAAGGCGTTCACCAGTTCGGGGAAGTACCTGGTCATCGGCCGTTCGTTGCGGCTGCCGATCTCGACTTCTTCGCCGTCCCTGAAGATGACCGACCGGAAGCCATCCCATTTGGGCTCGAACACGTAGTCGCCGTCTGGGATCGCCGGCACCGGTTTGGCCAGCATCGGCTGAACCGGCGGGTTGACGGGAAGATCCATGCCCCCAGCCTCCGTGATCATCGCGTTTCCCGAGCTTATTGCCCGTTATCCATGACGATCATGCCGCATCGGACTCATCGGACGTCAAGGCCGCCCATTGCTCACTGCGCCGCCATAGCTCCGCGGCCAGCTCCGGCGTCGCGGCGCGGCCTGGCTCCCGTTCGGCGCACGAGTCGTAGAAGCGCCCGCTCTCGCCCGCGACTTCCGGGGATGTCGCGCAGTACAGCGAGGTCTTCGCACCGTCCTGGACCGGCAGCATCCTGGCCTTGATCAGCGGCCGCACCGGCCACGGCACGCGCCGCCAGATGTCGGACGCCACCACACCGGGATGCAGCGCGTACGAGGCTATGTCCGGCTCGCGCCGGGCCAGTTCCTGGGCGAACAGCACGTTGCACAGCTTGGACACCGAGTACTGGTGCATCGCGCCCAGCCCGTGCCCGCGCTGCCGCAGTCCGGTCCAGTCGATGCCCTTGGCCGCGTAGTGCGCGTCGCTGGACACGGTCACGACCCGCGGCGCGTCCGCCGCCCGCAGCCGGTCAAGCAGCGCCGTCGTCAGCGCGAAATGCCCCAGGTGATTGACCCCGAAGATCAGCTCGAAGCCTTGCCGGGTAAGCCCTTGCCGGCCGGCCACCCCCGCGTTGTTGATCAGCACGTGCAGCGGCTGGTCCAGGGCCAGGAAAGCGGCGGCGCAGGCCCGCACCGAAACCAGGTCGGTCAGGTCCAGCGGCAGCAGGGCGACCGAGTCGTTGCCGCTGGCGGTCTTGATCGCCGCCACCGCGGCTTCGCCCTTGGCCGCCGACCGGCAGGCGATATAGACCGTGCCGCCTCGCCCGGCCAGATTTCTGGCGGTCTCCAGCCCGATACCGGTGTTACCGCCGGTGATGAGGAACGTCCGCCCGCAGAGCTCGGTCATGGCTCAACGATAATCGTTTCATGCATGCTCTGATATCTGCTGATATGGAAGGTGCCACTGGGGTTACCTGCCCGGACGACGTCGAACCGGGTTCGCCGCAGTGGGATCGCTTCCGCCGCCTGCTGACCGGAGACGTGCAGGCGGTCTGCCAGGGGTTCTTCGACGCCGGTGTCACCGAGGTGACGGTGAACGAGGCCCATTCGACGATGCGTAACGTGCTGCTCGAGGAACTCGACCCGCGGGTGCGACTGCTGACCGGGCACCACAAGCCGTTCGGGATGATGGAGGGCATCCAGCGAGGACCGGAGCTGGTTGCCTTCGTCGGTTATCACGCGGGACCGGGGGAGCCCGGGGTGCTCAGCCACACGTTCGTCGCCTCCGAGATCTTCGAGGTGACGCTCAACGGGCGGGCGATGAGCGAGGGGTACCTGAACAGCCTGCTCGCCGCCGAGCACGGTGTGCGACTGGCCCTGGTCGCGGGCGACGACCTTACCTGCGCGGACGCGGACGACTACGCGCCGGCCGCGCAGAAGGTGGCGGTCAAGGAGGCGGTCGACCGCTATGCGGCGATCTGCCTGACCCCGGTCAGGACTGCGTCGCTGCTGCGGTCCGCGGCGGCCGCCGGCGCCCAGGCGGCGGAGGTGCCGCCGCTGCCGGCGGGCCCGTACCGGATGGAGATCACGTTCACGGGCACGAGTTCGGCGACGATGGCCGCCTGCATCCCGACGGTGGAGCGGCTCAGCCCGCGCACGGTGGCATTTACCAAGGAGAGGATCGCCGAGCTGTATCCGTGCTTCCGGGTCGTGACGAGAATAGGCGCGGGCGCCGCCGAGCCGAAATTCGGCTGAACCGGCGGCGCCCGCTCCCGGCGAGGCGGAAACCCCTACTCGACGGGGATCTCCTTGTTGATCAGGCTGAGGTCGATGCCCTGGCGGTTGCGCACGATGCGCGCGACGACGTAGATCAGGGTCGCGAGCACGTACATCCCGGCCATGTAGTAGAGCGAGTCGTGCGAGTTGACGAAGTAGTTGTCGTTCGACAGCCACTCGTACAGGCAGAACACCAGCAGCGCGATCGTCACCACGCCGGCCACCAGCACTACCGGCACGCCGAACACCTTGATCTTGCTGGCCGGCGAGGCGGCCCACAGGTCAGGCTTGCGCAGCGGCAAGATCACCACGGCGATAGCGCTGCCCAGGTAAGTCACGGCGATGACCAGCGTGGCGTCCAGCGTGTAGGAGTGGAATGTCGAGTTGTACGAGTACAACGCGGCGAGCCCGACCGCCGGCAGCAGCATCAGGAACAGGGAGGCGACCGGCACCCGGCGCTTCTCCGACACCTGCGCGGCCGCGTCGGGGAGCACGCGGTCGAAGGCGGCGGCGAAGATCACCCGGGTGGAGGACAGGAACAGCGAGCCCACCCAGCCGAAGAACCACAGGCTCATCAACAGCAGCAAGATGACCTGGAGCACGGTGTTGTGGATGATCCAGCTGGCCATCAGCACCGGGTAGGGGAAGATCGGCAGCGCGTTCTTGCCGAGCACATAACCCCAGTCGGCGTTGACGTTCTGGTAGAAGGCCCAGCCGAACGTCTTCGCGAACAGCAGCAGGAACACGATGGACAGCAGCACCGTGGTCCACAGGCCGATGAACATTCCGCTGAGCACGCGCTTGAAGTCGCTGGCGCCGCGAACCTCGCCGTACAGCGTGGTGCCCCAGTTCGGCCACAGCAAGTAGAACATCATCATCGGCACCAGCAGCATGCTCGGCCCGAGCGGGCCGAAGCTGAGCGAGGGCGCCGTGTACGTGCCGGCCACGTCCTTGCCGGTCGCCGCGTAGGCGTCCTTCATGCCCCAGATCCTGCTGGTCGCGGCGTTGAACGAGGAGATGAAGCTGCTCTTGCTGGTGACCAGCAGCAGGATGACGATGATCAGGGCACCGAGCATGCCGCCGTAGAAACACCACTTCTGCACCTTGGCGTAGCCCGCCATGCCTATGGAGACCAGGGCGCCCGCGATCGCGATCGTGATCAGCGTGACCACGAAGGTCCCGTTGTGGCTGGCAAACCACGCTGCCTGCGAGGGATGGCCGAGCGTCGCGAAGATCGGCTGGAAGAACTCTTCGGACAGCACAGCCCCGTAGATCGGGGCCCATAGCCAGAGGATGAACCACCAGCCCGTGGCGGCCAGCACGAAGCCGACGCCGCTGTTCAGGATGCGGCTCTGCCAGACGTAGTCGCCGCCGGCCCGCGGAATCGTGACGACGAGCCCGGCGTAGGCGATGACCAGGAACGAGACCCATACGCCCGAGATGAGGACCGATGTAATGAGCTGGCCCTTGGGGAAGTAGGCCTGATAGGCCCACTCGACCATGCCCAGCGTCACCACGTTCGTGGAGAGCGTGGCGTAGATCATCGAGTCTCGGACTGACCAGCCTCGGACGAGGCCGGTCGCCTTGCGGAGGAAGAGAGTTGGCCGCTCTTCTCCGATTGCACCCGCCGTCATATGGATCCTCCGGGTTTTGCAGACGCTGTAGTCACAGACGCAGGGGGTGGGTGAGTAAAGCTGTGTTGCTGGTGGGGTTACGAGGTGTTGCGGCGGCGCCACACAGAAGCCGCCATGGGCTATGTAAGCATGGACACCAAGGGCTATATGCGGAAATTACCTATTAAGTTATGAAATCTGCCGGTTTGTGACTCTCAGCCGTTGACCAGCAGGTGGCGCACGACCTTGCCCTTTTTCTCGTTCAGGTCGATGACCGCACCCTGGAGCACGCCGTCGTTGTACGAACTGCCCGGGTTCATCGACAGCGTTCGGCCGGACTTCCACAGGCCACGGCTCTCGTGGATGTGGCCGTGTACCGACAGCGCGGGCTGGTACCGCTCGATGGCTGCGCGCACCGCCTTCGAGCCGACCGGCTTCATCACCGCGCCGCCGTGGATCGGCCGCATCGTGTCGTCCAGCGCCGGCGCCTCATCCAGGCCGGAGCCGTAGGGCGGGGCGTGGAAGTTGAAGATTGCCCGTCCCATGTCCGGGATCTGAGACACGATGGCGTCGATCTTGCCGGCCAGCACGTCCTCCGGCGCCTCACGGAACGTGTTCCACGGCGTCGGGTTGGTCCAGCCGCACGACGCCAGGTAGAAGCCCCCGATGTCGAGAACCTTCGACTCGGCGAAGCTCGCGCACGGGGACCGCTCGATGATGTCGTCCATTTCCCAGACGTCGTCGTTGCCGCAGTTGAGGATGCAGGGGATCTCCCCGCCGCGCAGCTTGCTGTCGGCCATGTCCAGCCAGCGGTCCAGGCCCTTGGTCATCTCCGCGGTGAACCGCCGGTCGACGGCGTCTTCGGTCTTGAGCTGGTCCAGCTCATCGGGGGACAAGATGGTCGGATACGACCCGCGGTCCCTGATCTTGCGCTGGATGTCGTCCAGTTCGGTCCGGGACTCGATCCTGATCCGCTCGCCGTTCAGGGTGAGCTCCCAGTACCCCTGGTACTGCAGGATCGGCACCATGACCTTGCCGGTCACGTCTCCGCCCAGGACCACCATGTCGACCTTGTAGAAGGCGGCCGCGTTCAGGAACTTCTTCCAGCAGATCTCGGACCCGTGGATATCAGTAGCAAAGAATATTTTCATATTTTCGGGCCTTCCTGCTGGCTTGTCCCCCTGGCAAGGGGGCCCAGGGGTCTGGGGATCCCCCAGACGGGGGGGTCACCGGGGGGTCGTCCCCGGGGGAAATCAGTGGTCGACTTCTTCGGGGAGTTCGTACCATTTGACCTTGTCGCCCACGCGGGCGCGGAGCTTCCACTTCGCGCCCTTCGGCACCGTGTCCGCGATCTCCCGCAACTGCTTGGCCTGCGCCAGCGCGTCGAACCGGGCGCGAGGCGGGACCAGGGTCGGTGTCTGCGCTAGCAGGCCCGGCAGCTTGTCCAGGCTGCCGGTGACGGTTCGCCACCAGCCCCAGTCCCCGGAGAGCACCGAGCCGAACCTGTCCGGGTCGATGGCCGGCCGGACCGAGTCCCTGGCCACCGGCACGCCGGACAGCAGGTGGAAGATGTCGTGCGCGTCCTTGGCGTTGAGCTCGACGATCTGCAGCTTAGACAGCAGCAGGTCGGCGGGGTCGAGCGTCGGTGACGCCGTGTTGAACGAGGGCCGGAAGTCCAGCACGTGGCACATCGTCAGCCGGTCCACCATCACGTCGATGGGCCGGCCGGACGGCGCGGTGAAGTACATCTGGCGGTCGCCGTTGAGATTGTTGAACCTCTTGTCCGGCTCGCAGCCGGCCCGCTCCAAGTGCTCGGCCACCTGCCGCCGGGTTTTGCCCAGGCAGGCGAAGTCGATGTCCTGCCCGGCTCGCTGCCGGGGCGGGAAGTCCGGGCACAGCACACGCACGCCAAGTCCGCCGAGGATTTTGAGGGGCTGGCCGGCTTGACTCACAGCCTGCACGATTTGCAACGCCTCAGGCAGCGGATCTCCGGCCGCGCCCTGCGCGGCGGAAGTAGGCAGAGTCATGATGCTCCGATCATGGAGAGGGTATACCCGATCTGTCTAGTTTTTGGATTCAGAATCCCATGTTGTGGTATTTCGTAACGAACTGTGGTTCTTCTGTCCAGCACCCTCGCGGTCACGCTGGTAGAACTCCACGGGCTCCGCCGCCAAGGGGGTATTGCCGAGGATCAGATCGGCTGATTTCTCGGCGGTCATCATGACCGGGGCATAGATGTTTCCGTTGGTGACATAGGGCATGACCGAGGCGTCCACGACGCGGATCCCGTCCAGGCCGTGTACCCGCATGGTCGCGGGGTCGACGACCGCCATCTCGCCGGTGCCCATCTTCGCCGTGCAGGAAGGGTGCAGCGCGGTCTCGGCGTCGCGGGCCACCCAGGCGAGGATCTCCTCCTCGGAGCTCACCGAAGGCCCTGGCGACAGCTCGCCGGCGTTGAACTCGTCGAAGGCCGGCTGGGTCAAGATCTTCCGCGCCGCGGTTATCGCCTCGACCCACTCGTGCCGGTCTGTCCCGGTGGACAGGTAGTTGAATGCCAGCGCCGGCTTGACGTGAGGGTCCTTGCTCTTGATCTTCACGGTGCCGCGTGAGTCCGAGTACATCGGCCCGATGTGCACCTGGTAGCCGTGCCCGCCCGCGGGCTGGGTGCCGTCGTAGCGGACGGCGATCGGCAGGAAGTGGAACATCAGGTTCGGATACTTGACTTCGTCATTGCTGGGAATGAACCCGCCGCCCTCAAAGTGGTTGGTTGCTCCCGGCCCGGTCCTGCCGACCAGCCACTTCAGGCCCACCATCGGCCGGTTCCGCAGCTTCAGCGCGGGCGCGACGGACACCGGCTGCTTGCAGCCGTACTGGACGTAGACCTCCAGGTGATCCTGCAGGTTCTCGCCGACACCAGGCAGGTCGGCCACGACGTCGATGTCCAGTGCCCGCAGGTCGCCCGCGTTGCCGACCCCGGACAGCTGGAGCAACTGCGGGGTGTTGATGGCGCCGCCGCACAGGACGATGTCCCTGGCGTTCACCGTCCGCGTGCCGCCTCTGGGGCCGCCGGTCAGACCGAGCCGGCCGTACTCGACACCGGTCGCCCGAGTACCGTCGAACACCACCTTGTGCACGAGCGCCCTGGTGATCAGCGTCAGGTTCGGGCGGTTCAGCACCGGGTGCAAGTAGGCGCGAGCTGCCGAAAGACGCCTGCCGTTATGAATATTGCGGTCGAAGGCATTGAAGCCCTCTTGCCGGTAGCCGTTGACGTCGGTGGTCAGGGGATAGCCGGCCTGCACGCAGGCCTCGAAGAACGCCTTGAACAGCGGGCTGGTCGCGGGGCCGCGCTCCAGGGTCAGCGGCCCGCCGTGGCCGCGGAACGGGTCGTCCTTGTCCGCCGCCAGGCAGTCCTCCATCTTCTTGAAGTACGGCAGGCAGTGCGCGTAGTCCCAGTCGGCCATGCCCGGATCGGCGGCCCAGCGCTCGTAGTCCAGCGGGTTGCCGCGCTGGAAGATCATCCCGTTGATGCTGCTCGACCCGCCGAGCACCTTTCCCCTGGCGTGGTAGATGCGGCGGTTGTTCAGGTACGGCTCGGGCTCGCTCTCATACTTCCAGTCGTAGAACCGGTTGCCGATAGGGAACGTCAGCGCGGCCGGCATGTGGATGTACGGATCCCAGATGTAGTCCGGCCGGCCGGCCTCGAGCACCAGGACACTCGTCTTCGGGTCAGCGGAGAGCCGGTTGGCTAGCGCGCTGCCGGCCGAACCGCCGCCGACGATGACGAAATCATAGGTTTGGAGTGTCATGGTGCCTCCGGCGCCGTTAGTCCAGTCGTGCCCGTATTATGCCGAGGCTGGGTGGGTATTGGTGCCCGGACATGGGGCCAAGTAGTGATATTGCCCAGATGGCGGGTCAGGCCTGGGTAGCCGCGTCGAGGTTCTCCCTGACGGTTGACGTCATCGGGTGGTCGGGCCCGAGGTAGCGCTCGCAGTCGGTCAGCGCCCGCTGCAGGACGATCACCACATCGCTGAGCCGGCCGACCGTGTAGTAGGCAGAGGCCAGGTTGCACCGGGTGGTGAGCGTCTCGATATCGCCCTCGCCCAGCATCCGCTCGCTGTCCGCCAGTGCGCGTTCATACTGCGGGATCGCCTCGGTGAGCCGGCGTGCCTGCTGGTAGGCGGCGGCCAGGTTGGACCGGGCGGTCAGCGTGTCCCTGTGGTCGCGGCCCTGGACCCGCTCGCGGTCGGCGAGCGTCCGCTCGTACGCGGGAACCGCCTCGCGCATCCGCCCCGCGCTGCGGTAGGCGAAGGCCAGGTTGGCCCGGGCCGCGATCGTGTCGCGATGATCGGCGCCCTCGATCCGCTCGCGGTCGGCGAGTACCCGCTCGTACTGCGCGATGGCTTCCTTGCCCTTCCCGGCCGAGCGGTAGGCGGAGGCGAGCGTGGCACGGGCCGTGACCGTATCCAGGTGGTCCCGGCCGTGCATCCGCTCCTGGTCGCCAAGCGCCCGTTCGTATATCTCGATGGCTTCCTTGTGCTGGCCGGCCGACTGGTAGGCCGCGCCGAGGCCGGACCTGGCGCCGAGCGTCGTCGGGTGCCCGGCACCGAGCAGCCGGTCGGTATCGCCGACAAGCTGCAGATAGGTGTTGACCGAGTCCTTGTTCCTGCCCGCTATCTGGTAGGCGGAGGCCAGATCGGAGCGAGCGGCGAACGTGTTCGGGTGCCCGGGGCCGAGCAGCTTCTCGGAGTCGGTGACCGTCCGCTCATAGAGGGCCACCGCGTCGGCCGGCCTGCCCGCGCTCTGGTACGCGTGGGCGAGCTTGCCGCGGGCGGCGAGCGTCTCCGGGTGTTCTGGTCCCTGGTTGCGCTCCCGGTCGGCGAGCGCTGTCTGGAACACCGCGATCGCCTCGCCGGACAGTCCTGCCGACTCGTACGCGGCGGCCAGCCGGTCCCTGGCCACCACCGCGTTGGCGTGCGCGGCGCCGAGCAGCCTGGTGCTGGTCGCGACGATCTGCTGCCAGTAGGCGATGGCCGCCTCGCCCAGTTTGCTGCCCTCAAGCGAGAGCCCGGCCCGGAACAGCAGCGGATGCGCCTCCGGCTTCCACAGCAGGCTGCTGCCCAGGCCCGCGTCGATCGCGCGAAGCGAGCTGGTGCAGTCCCGCAGGGCCTGGTCGAGCTGCGGGTTGGCGTCGCCTTCTGGCCAGGTTTCCAGCAGCGCGTCGGCGGCGGTCAGCACGGCCTGCTCCAGGTCGGCCCGCGGCAGCCAGGCCCGCACCGCCGCCTGCACGCTCGCGTGCATCCGCACCGTGCGCACCGCGCTGGCCGGGTCGATGATGACCAGCCCTACCTGGGCGAGGTTGTTGATCGCGGCCCGGACCACGTTCTGGTCATTGCCGCTAGCGGTGCTGGGGTTGCCAGTGATGTATTCGCAGGCGATGGGGCTGGTCAGCACCGCGCCGGGTATGCCATTGCAGTCCATCGTGGCGGTGAGTGCCAGGGCCGGCCAGGCCAGTCCAGCCGGGGCCAGTTCGTGCGCGCACTCGGCGGCCAGGGACCAGGTAGCGAGCACAGCCGAGGAGGCGCCGTCGATGTCGGTCATGTGCTTGCGGCGGTCGGTGTACATCGCGCGGTACTCGCGGCAGCCGAGCTTGCGGGAATTCATCACCGCGGTGGCCTGGGCCAGGCCGAGCGGCAGCCCGTCCAGGTCCTCGCCCAGGTCCAGTGCCTCGATGCGCTGGTCGGGATAGTCGGTGAGCCGGGAGCTGAGGTAGGTCAGCGCCTCACGGCGGGTGAACCCGCTGAGCGGAAAGATCTGCGTACTGGCCTTAGCCAGGGCGGGAATCCCGGTCAGTTCACTGGCCGGGAGGCGGCTCGTGATGAGGATGCGGCCGGCCTGGCCAGACGGCCACAGGTCGGCGAGGTCTGCCGCGTCACGAAGGTCATCGATGACCAGCGCCCACGGCCGCCGGGTGTGCGCGAGCCAGGTGACGAACCTGGCCGCCGCGACCTCTGCGCTTTCCGACGGGTTGGCGGCGTCCACGGTGTTGGCCGCCTGCGCGAACGAGGTGATGACCGCTTCCCTGTTGGAGGCCGTCACCCAGATGAGTATCTCCACCGTGCGCGCATTCCACATGGCATGGGTGAAGTCCACGGCGAGTTGCGTCTTGCCGGTGCCCCCCTGGCCGATCGGTGCGGTACTGGTGTCGTCGCCGTGCGTGAGCACCGCGATTTCGCCCGGCCGCAGCGTGCTCGCGAGGTCAGGTCCCGATTCGGTGCGGGCGTAGTAGCCGTCGGCCAGCGGCGGGACGATACCGGAAAGGAGCATTCCCGACTGCGACGTTGCCGGACCGGCCTGCTGCGCAACCACGTGACTCGCCTCCTGCGGCGTCCTCCCCGCCCCGGTTAGGTCCGGCGCATACCGTTCGTCGCGGGCACCGGGGTCGCCGGCCACCTGCGTGCTACTCGGCAACGCTCCAAAGCGGATCTTAGTATCGCCTCGGCAACCACTGGGGCAATATCCGGATAAGTGGTGACTTATACCCATATATGTCCCGCCATCTGAGTTCAAGTTCCACAACGCGGGTGGCGGCCGCCGCCAGTACTTCACTCGGTATTGGTAGATTCACACCCGGTAACGAAACGCGGGTACGGGGCGGTATCCACTGCCCGTTCTGATGCGTTGTGTCCCTTACAGGTTCATGTACGGGGGCGGGGCGCCGGCCTTTGTGGTCGTGGCGGCGCGGAGGTTTTCGCGGACCGTGCGGGTGAGCGGGTGGTCCGTGCCGAGGTAGCGCTCACAGTCGACCTGGGCCTGCTCCAGCAGGGTAACGACCTCCATCAGGCGGCCGGCGGCGAACAGCGCCGCGGCCAGGCTGCACCGGTCGGTCAGCGTCTCGAGGTCGTGCGGTCCCTGCGCCCGTTCGGCATCGGCCAGCGCGCGCTCGTAGTGCCCGATCGCGTCAGGCAGGCGGCCGGCCTGCTGGCACGCGGCGGCGAGGTACGTGCGGGTGCTGCGGGTGTCCTTGTGGTCGGGACCCTGCACGCGCTCGCGGTCGGCGAGAGTGCGCTCGTAGGCGGCGATGGCCTCGCGCAGTTGTCCGGCGGAGCGGTAGGCCAAGGCGAGGTTCGTGCGGGCGGCGATCGTGTCCAGGTGATCGGGGCCCATGACCTCCTCGCGGTCGGCTACCACGCGCTCGTACTGGGAGATCGCGTCCTTGTTCTTGCCGGCCCGGCGCAGCGCGGACGCGAGGCCGGCCCGGGCGGTGATCGTGTCGGGGTGGTCCCGCCCGAGCGCCGCCTCCTGTGCGGCAAGAACGCGTTTGTACTGTTCGATCGCGTTCTTCGACTGATCGGCCGCCTGGTACGCCTCGGCCAGGCTGGTCCGCGCGGCGAGCGTGGTGGCGTCGCCGGCACCGAGCAGCCGTTCCGCATCGGTCACCAGCATCTGGCACGCCCGGATCGCGTCCTTGGTCCGTCCGGCAGTCAGGTACGCCTCGGACAGGGAGGCGCGGGCGGACAGTGTGGTGGGGTGACCGGGACCGAGCAAGCGGTCAGAGTCGGCGGCGGCCCGCTCGTAGGTAGCCGTCGCCTCGGGACGCCCCGCGCTCGCGTAGGCGTGTGCGAGCCGGACACGCGCACCGATCGTGTCGGGATGGTCGTGGCCCAGATTCCGCTCCCGGTCCGCGAGCGCGCTGGCGAACACCACGATGGCGTCTCCGCCCCGGTTGGCCGCCTCATAGGAGCCGGCCAGCCTGTCTCGCGTGGTCACGGCGTCCGCGTGCGCCGGGCCGAGCAGCCTGGTGCTCGTGGCGACCATCGCGTGCCAGTACGCGATGGCGGAATCGGCGAGGCCGCTGTCGTCGAGGGAGATCCCGGCGCGAAACAGCACCTGGTGCGCCTCCGGCTTCCACAGCGGGCCGCTGTCCACCGAGCGGAGCGCCGCCGTGCAGTCGCGCATCGCCTGCTCCAGCTGAGCGCCGGTGGCCTCGCCGCTCGCCCACGTCTCCAGCAGCGCGTCGGCGGCGGCGAGGATCACCTGCTCCAGCTCCCCTTGCGCTATGTAGGCGCGCACCGCGGCACGCGTGGTCGGGTGCATCCGCACCGTGCGGACCGCGGTGCCGGGATCGATGGTGACCAGGCCGACCCGGGCGAGATTGCCGATCGCGCGGCGCACCACGTTCTGGTCTGCGCCGCCTGCCGTGCTAGGGCGGCCGGTGATGTATGCACAGGCGGCCGGGCTGGTCAGCACCGCTCCGGGGATGCCGTTCTCGTCCAGCATGGCGGCCAGCGCGAGGGCCGGCCAGGCCAGGCCGGCCGGAGCGAGGTCGTGCGCGCACTCGCAGGCGACGGACCAGGTGGCGAGCACCGCCGCTGACACCCCGTCGACGGGCGTGTTCGTCATGTGGGTGCGGCGCGCGGTCAGCTGCGCTCGGTACTCCCGGCAGTCCTGCTCCCGCGCCACCATCACCGCGGCGGCCTGGGCAAGGGCGAGCGGCAGGCCGTTGAGGTCCTCGGCGAGGTCGAGTGCCTCAATCCGCTGGTCGGGGTAGGCGTTGAGTCTCGTGTTCAGGTACTCGAGCGCCTCTCTGCGGCTGAACGCGCCGACCGGGACGACCCGCGGATCGCGAGCCACCGGACCCAGTGCCTTACCCGGCAGGCGGGTGGTGATCACGACCTGGCCGGCCTGCCCGGCAGGCCACAGGCCATCGAGATCGGAGACCTGGGTGAGATCGTCGATGATCAGGACCCAGGACCGCCGGGTGCTGGTCAGCCACGTGACGAAGCTGCTGGCCGCCGTCTCGCCGCCGTCCGCCGGGTCCGCGATACCCACCGCGATCGCGGCCTGCCCGAAGCTGGTGACGATCGCCTCCCGGTCAGTCGCCGTGACCCAGACCAGCACCTCGGTCGCGCCGGCGTTCCACACCGCGTGGGCGAACTCCACGGCGAGCTGTGTCTTGCCGCTGCCGCCCTGGCCCACCGGTGCGGACGCGGTCGGTTCACCGTCGGTCAGTACGACGACTTGGCCGGGGCGCAGCCCGGCGATCAGATCGGGTCCGGTCTCATGCCGCGCGAAATACGGGTCTGCCAGCGGCGGCACATTCCCAGACAGCACAATAGGCGCAAGTGATGGCGTACCTACCACGCTGACAGCCTCTCCCACGATGCCGATGCTCTGGCGCGCGGCGCGACATCTCCCGCGATGCCTCGCCTCTCCTCGCGACGCCTCGGCGGCTAACCGCATGCTAGCCCGCAATTGCTGCCGACACGTCGGAAATTGGTTATATATCACCAAAGACCGAAATATCGCCAATGCGGCATTCGTGTCGCCTTCCTTGGTTGCGTCACACGAGCCTCAGATGCCACTCACGTTGCACTTTTACCTGGTAGAGGGCACAAGGGCCACGGTAAGCGAACTCCTACTGGCGAGTAGCGCCGAAGGCGGCGCGGGGCCTGGCCCCGTTTGCGCCGGGCCCCGTTTGCGCCGGGCCCCGTTTGCGCC
>DASXDG010000272.1:0-1893 GCA_036490795.1 Streptosporangiaceae bacterium | reverse complement strand
CTGAAGATCTTCGACCAGATCTTCCTGATGACCAGCGGGGGCCCGAACTACGCGACCAGGCCGCTGCTGGAATACGTGTACGACATCGGCTTCACCGACTTCCGCACCGGCTACGCCGCGGCGGCGTCGATGCTGTATTTCCTGCTGATTCTCGCCGTGTCGCTGGTGTGGTTCTTCGCCAGCCGACGCCAGCCGAAGGGGGCCTGACCGATGAGTGCGATCGCCCTGGGCCGCCGCCACGCCCGCGCGCGGACCGATAAGCGCGTGGTCGACTGGCGCGCGCGGTACTTCAACTGGTTCTGTGCCTCCGTGCTGCTGGTGTTCGCCGCGATCTGGATCATCCCGCTGCTCTGGGCGGTCGACACCTCGCTCAAGCCGGACGCCGTGATCGCGTCCCACCCGACGAGCTGGTGGAGCGGCGTCTGGACGCTGCACGCCTACGAGATGCTGTTCAACCTGGGTAACATCCAGACCTGGTACCTGAACAGCTTCGTGATTTCGCTGCTGTCGGCGGTGCTGGCCGTGCTGGTGTGCTCGATGGTGGGCTTCGCCATCGCGCGGACGCGGTTCCGGGGACGGCAGTTCCTGTACGGGCTGATCGCGGCGGGCCTGCTGATCCCGGCGCAGGTGCTGATCGTCCCGCAGTTCCAGGAGTTCAACGCCGCGCACCTGCTCAACACCTACTGGGTGCAGGTGCTGCCCGCGGTCGCGGTGCCGATCGCGGTGATCATCTTCGTGTCCTTCTTCAACGGCATACCGTCCGAGCTGGCCGAGGCGGCCCGCGTGGACGGCGCCAGCTGGTGGCGGATCTACCGGACCATCTACATGCCGCTGAGCAAGCCGGCCATCTCCGCGGTGTTCATTTTCACGTTCGTGTGGAAGTGGAACGACTTCCTGTGGCCGCTGCTGACGCTGACCAATACCCGGATCATGACGCTGCCGGTCGGGCTGTCCCAGGTTTCCTCGGCCTTCGGCATCGAGTACGCCGAGATCATGGCGTCGGCGGTCCTGGGCGCGCTGCCGCTGGTCGTGGTGTTCCTGCTGTTCCAGCGGCAGATCGTCGAGGGCATCGCCACCACCGGCATCAAGTAAAGAGGAGCTCATGCCCGAGGCGCGCATTACCGTCGACCCCGCGTTCGGAGTCGGCCCGGTCGACCCCCGGCTGTTCGGGTCGTTCGTCGAGCATCTCGGCCGCTGCGTCTACAGCGGAATCTACGAGCCGGATCACCCGACGGCAGATAAGCACGGGTTCCGGGAGGACGTGGCCGGCCTGACCCGGGAGCTCGGGGTGCCGGTCATCCGCTATCCGGGCGGGAACTTCGTGTCCGGGTACCGCTGGGAGGACGGCATCGGGCCGGCCGGGGAACGGCCGGTGCGGCTGGACCTGGCCTGGCGCTCCATCGAGCCGAACGCGGTGGGCACGGACGAGTTCTGCGGCTGGGCCCGCCGGGTCGGCTCGGAACCGATGCTGGCGGTGAACCTGGGCACCAGGGGACCGGAGGCGGCGGCGCGGCTGGTGGAGTACTGCAACCATCCCGGCGGCACGTACTGGTCCGACCTGCGGGTGAAAAACGGCGCGGCCCAGCCGCACGACGTGCGGGTGTGGTGCCTGGGCAACGAGATGGACGGCGACTGGCAGATCGGCCACAAGACGGCCGACGAGTACGGCCGGGTCGCGGCGGAGACCGCCAAGGCGATGCGGATGGTCGATCCGGGCATCGAACTCGTCGCGTGCGGGTCGTCGAACGCGCAGATGCCGAGCTTCGGCGACTGGGAGGCGACCGTGCTCGGCCACTGCTACGACCAGGTCGACTACGTGTCGCTGCATTCGTACTACACCGAGCGCGACCACGACCGGGCCAGCTTCCTGGCCTGCGCGACCGGCATGGACAA
>DASXDG010000271.1:0-1922 GCA_036490795.1 Streptosporangiaceae bacterium | reverse complement strand
GGTCGGCGGCGTGTAGACCGGCCTCTTCCGGACGCGGGACTTCGGCACCGCGCACCTCCTGCTCGGGGACTGCGAAGGCACCGGGGACGTTCCCCGGGCTAACATGCGGGCTGCTGCGGGTAAGCGTAATGCACCCGCCGCGCGGTTACTGCTTGCTCCGGCTGGGAGCTTGCTCTCAGCCCCCGGCTCAACCTCCGGCTCAGCCCCCCGGCGGGGTGTTGGTCGCGGTGCTGGTAGGGCTGGCCGAGGCGGTCGCCGTCGAGGATGGCGTGCCGCTCGGCGAAGTCGACGCGCTCGGCGACGTGGTCGGCGTCGCCGCCGTCTGCTGGACGTACAGCGTGATCACCGTGTTCGCGGGGACCGACTTGCCCGAGCCGGGGAACTGGTTCCATACCGTGCCGACCGGGATGTTCTGGCTGACCGGGCCGTTGGCGTAGGTGACGTTCGGCGGCTGGGTGAACCCGTAGGTCTTCAGCTCCTGGAGCGCCGTCGAGAGCGGGACGCCGGTCAGCGTCGGCACCGCGATGCCGCCGCCGGAGTAGTAGAGCGTGATCTGCTCGTTCGGCGCGTACTTCTGGCCCGGGGTCGGGCTCATGTGATCAACCTCGCCCGAGGGCAGCGTCGACTGGTTATCCGCCACCGGGTTGACGTTGGTGAAGCCGAGCGATCGCAGATTCTGCGCGGCGGAGCTGTACTGCTGGTTCTGGACGTTGGGGAGCAGGATGGGCGCGGCGCCCTTGGAGACGTAGAGGGTGACGGTGCCGCCCTTGGCGATGCTGGAGCCGGCGGCCGGGTTGGTGCTGATGACATTGCCCGCCGTCACGGTGCCGTTGGACTGCTGCACCACGTTTGCCTGCAGTCCGGCCGCCTTGACCTGGGACACGGCCGTGGCCTGCGGTTCGCCGACCAGGCTGGCCGGCACGAAGGCGCCGCTGCCGCCGCCGCCGTGCAGCAGCAGGACGGCCGCTACGATCGCGGCCACCAGCACGACCCCGGCGATGGTCCACGGCAGCCAGCGGCGGCTGCCGCCGCCCTGCTCGTTGTCACCGTTGTCGTAGCCGCCCTCGTTGTACCCCTGCTGGTAGCCGGGCGGGTAGCCGCCCTGCGGGTACTGCGAGACGGTGGTCGGGGCGACGCCCGCGCCCATCATCGTCTGCGGGCCCATCCGCTGGGTGCGGTTCTGGTAGTCGTAGTAGTCGGCCCGGGTCGGCGGCGGCTGGAAGGCGGCGGCCACCTGCATGCCGGACGCGGCCCGCTGGATGTCAGCGTTCATCTCGGCGGCGGTCTGGTACCGGTCGTTAGCCGACTTGGCCATCGCCTTGAGCACGATCGCGTCCGCCCACGGGGGCAGGTCAGGGTCGAGCCTCGACGGCGGTATCGGGTTCTCCCGCACGTGCTGGTAGGCGATCGCGACCGGGGAATCGCCGGTGAACGGCGGACGGCCGACCAGCAGCTCGTACATCAGGCAGCCGGTGGAGTACAGGTCCGAGCGGGTGTCCACCCGCTCGCCCCGGGCCTGCTCGGGCGAGAGGTACTGGGCGGTGCCGATCACCTGGGCGGTCTGCGTCATCGTGGCCTGGGCGTTGCTCATCGCGCGGGCGATGCCGAAGTCCATTACCTTGACGTCACCGTTCCTGGTGACCATGACGTTGCCCGGCTTGATGTCACGGTGGACGATGCCCGCCTGGTGGCTGTACTCGAGGGCGCGGAGCACGCCGGAGATGATCTCCAGGATGCGCTCGGGCAGCAGCCGGTGACCGTCGTTGAGCAGCTCCCTGACCGTCTTGCCGTCCACGTACTCCATCACGATGAACGGGACGGGCACCCCGGTCGACATATCCTCGCCGGTGTCGTACACGGCGACGATGGACGGGTTGTTCAGCGACGCGGCCGACTGCGCCTCGCGGCGGAACCGGGCCTGG
>DASXDG010000270.1:0-2915 GCA_036490795.1 Streptosporangiaceae bacterium | reverse complement strand
GGAGTAGGTGGGGTGGGGAAGTGTCTTCGGCGGGGGGATTCGGGGGGTGGGGGCGGGGCGGGAGCCTGAGGGGGTTGGTTCGGGGCTCTTAGGTTCGCGGGAGATGGTTATGTCGATGCTGGGGCGGATAGGCAGCGGGTGCTACCGGCACCGCTGGATCACGGTGCTGGTGTGGGTGGCCGGGGTGGCGGCGCTGATCACGCTGTGGACGCGGTTCGGGGCCGCGGCGCAGGACGACTTCACCGGCAGCGACCCGGGGCAGGCGGTCCTGAACCAGCACTTCGCCCGGCAGTCAGGGGACGCGCTGACGCTGGCCATCCGGTCGCGGGAGAAGATCACCGACCCGGCGGTGCGCGCGCAGGTCACCGCAGCGCTGAAGCCATTCCAGACAGCGCCGCACGTCACCGGGGTGGCTGATCCGTACACGACGCCGGGGCACCTGGCGCGGGACGGGCACATTGCCTACGCCACCATCCAGTTCGACGTGCAGGGCGCGCACATCCCGGGCAACGAGGTCACCGCGCTGATCCACGATGCGACGGCCGCCAGTAAGGACGGGGTGACGTTCAGCCTGGGCGGGGACGTGGTGGACCTGGCCGAGACGCCGTACGGGGGCGCCTCCAACGGGATCGGCGTGGGGGCGGCCGCGATCGTGCTGCTGATCGCGTTCGGCTCACTGCTGGCGATGGGCCTGCCGATCGCGACCGCGCTGTTGGGCATCGGCTCCGGGCTGGCGCTGACCGCGCTGCTCGGGCACATCTTCCCGGCGCCGTCGTTCTCCGCCATCGTGTCCGCCCTGATCGGGCTGGGCGTAGGGGTGGACTACGCGCTGTTCATCGTGACCCGGTTCCGCACCGAGCTTCACGGTGCTGGCCAGAACGGGGGCAGGCAACCCGGCGACGCCATCACCGCCGCCATGCGCACGGCCGGCCGGTCCGTGCTCACCGCCGGCACCACGGTGGTCATCGGGATGCTGGGGCTGCTGGTACTGCGCCAGGCGCTGCTGAACGGGGTGGCGATCGCGGCGGCGGCGACGATCGCGATGACGGTCCTGGCGTCGCTCACCCTGCTGCCCGCGCTGCTCGGCTTCACCGGTAACCGGCTGGCCCGGCCGTCGCGGCTGAACACCTTCCTCGGGGGCAAGGTGTTCGGGCGGCGCAGTGCCGGCGGAACAGGCAGCGCGAGCGGGAAGCACGGCGCGAACGGGACGGCCGGGGCCGCGGGGCGGGATGGGGGGACCGGGGCGGGACGGCTACCTCGTTCGGTCGATGATGTTCATGTTGCCGAACGGTGGGCGCGGGTGATCCAGCGGCACCGGGTGCTCGCGGCCCTGGCCTCGGTCGCCTTCATCCTGGTGGTGGCGTCGCCCGCGCTGTTCATGAAGCTGTCCATGCCAGACGAGTCGGCGCAGGCCCGGGGCTCGATGGGGTACGCCAGCTACGCGGCGATGGCGCAGGGGTTCGGGCCCGGGTTCGACGCGCCGCTCATCGTGGCGGCCACGGTCACGCCGGCCGACGGGGCGAAGGTAGCCGCGCTGCGCGACGCGATCGAGCGCACGCCGGGGATCGCGGCGGTGACGCCGCCGGTCACCAGCCGGGACGGGCAGGCGGCCATGATCATCGCCTACCCCACCACCGGTGCCCAGGACACGGCCACCAACGCCCTGGTCAACCGGATCGACGACACGGTGCTCCCGCGATTTGAAAAAGCAGGGCCCGGGCTGACCGCCTACCTGACCGGGCCGAACGCGGGGAACGTGGCGTTCGCGAACGTGATCAGCTCGCGGCTGGCACCTCTGATCGGCGTGGTGGTGGTGCTGTCGATGGCGCTGCTGCTGACGGTGTTCCGGTCGGTGGTCATCGCCGTCAAGGCCGCGCTGATGAACCTGCTGTCGGTCAGCGCCGCCTACGGGGTGCTGGTCGCGGTGACGCAGTGGGGCTGGCTGGGCCACGCGCTCGGCTTCGGTGAGAAGATGCCGGTGACGACGTGGGTGCCGGTGTTCCTGTTCGTGATCTTGTTCGGGCTGTCGATGGACTACGAGGTGTTCCTGCTGTCGCGGATCCGGGAGGAGTACGACCGGCTCGGTGACAACAGCGCGGCCGTGGGGCGCGGGCTGGCCGCGACCGCGCGGGTGATCACGGCCGCCGCCGCGATCATGGTGGTGGTGTTCTTGTCCTTCGACCTCACCCCGGACGTCTCGGTCAAGCAGATCGGCCTCGGGCTGGCCGCCGCGGTCCTGATCGACGCCACCGTGGTGCGGCTGGTGCTGGTCCCGGCGGTGATGGAACTGCTCGGCCGGGCCAACTGGTGGCTGCCGTCGTGGCTGGCACACCTGCTCCCCGCCGCGCCCGGCTCGGGGCCGGCGGCAGAGCCCGCGCCCGAGCTGGCTGAGGTCCCCTGAGGCACCGAACGAGCCTGGTTCTCGCCCCTGTATGGTGCGAGAACCAGGTTGGTTTTCCGGGAGGAGTGGCTATGGCCGGCGACGACGATCCCATCCTGCGCGGGATGTACGGCCCCGACGTCACGTTCCTCGGCATACCGCGGGTCGAGCTCGACGCGCTCGACGGGTACGACGTGGTGTTCCTCGGCGCGCCGTTCGACGGGGGTGCCTCGCACCGGGCGGGCGCCCGGTTCGGCCCGCAGGCGCTCCGTATCACCGATTACCTGCCGCACGACGGGTCCCGGCCGCACCTCGCGCTGGGGGTAGACCCGCTGGTCGAGCTGCGCTGCGGTGACGCCGGCGACGTGAACATGCCGTCCGGCGAGACCGAGCGGTCGCTGAAGCGGCTGGAGGACGCGGTGCTCGCGGTCAGCGCGGCCGGGGCGGTCCCGGTCATCCTGGGCGGCGACCACACCGTCACCTTCCCCGACGCCACCGGCGTGGCCCGGCACGTCGGCTGGGGCCGGGTGTCGCT
>DASXDG010000269.1:0-43788 GCA_036490795.1 Streptosporangiaceae bacterium | reverse complement strand
GACCTACAGCGCGTCTGGCCTGCCGGCTGGGCTGTCGATCGGCTCGTCCACCGGCTTGATCTCCGGTACCCCGACTACGGCTGGCACGTCCAGCGTCACGGTGACCGTTACCGACGGCACCGGGGCTAAGGGCACGGCGCCGTTCACCTGGGCGATCAGCTCCGGCGGCTCGGCGGGCGCCTGTCACATCACCTACACCCCCGACCAGTGGCAGGGCGGGTTCACCGCCAACATCACGATCGCCAACACCGGCGGCTCGGCCATCAACGGCTGGACGCTGGCCTTCACCTTCCCCGGCGACCAGAAGATCACCAACGCGTGGAACGGCGTGGCGAGTCAGAGCGGGGAGAACGTAACGATCACCAGCGAGAGCTACAACGCCACCATCGCGGCGGGCAGCTCCACCAGTCTCGGCTTCCAGGGCACCTGGACCAGCAGCGACACCACACCAACGGCATTCACCGTCAACGGCACCACCTGCACCTGACCGGTGATCCCGCTCTCCGGGCCGGCGATCCCGGTCCGGAGAGCGCGACCGGGTGCCTCGCCGCGGATGTTGTTATGAGATAAGGCGCAGGCTCTTTGGAAGGCGGCGCCGTCGTTCTCGACCGTGTTCATGTCGGGAAGCTGCACCGCGCCGCTCTGCGACTCGACCAGCGCGGTGTAGTCGCTGGCCAGGGCGGTTATCGCCTTGGCCCGCGCCGGGTCTGTCTCCTTCTGCGCGGCGGCGCTCAGCGCGCTGGCGAAGTTCGTGAAGTCCTTGTCGAGGGCGGATTCATTGCGCTGGTCGCTGCCCTGCCGCGCCTGCAGTATCCGCTCGGCCTTCTGCGCGGCGGAGCAGGCAAGATCGGGACCGCGCGGGCCGAGGAAGGACGCGCTCGCCCGGGCGGTGACGGTAGCCCTGGCCGAAGAGGAGACAGACGCCGCCTGGTCGCTGGGCGTGGTCCCCGGCCGTGGCCGCGGCACAGCCGCCCACGGCGATGCCTACTCCCAGCACCAGGGCGAGAGCGGGAAGGGTGCGATGTCCGATGACCACTGACGTGCTCAGTCTCATGACCACTGACGTTAGGGCGGGGCCTGTGGCATGCCCAGAGTCAGCCGGGCGCGGCCGCGCTCAGCAGCGCGTTTCGGATCTGCGCAGATGAAAATTACCGCGCGTGGATGTAAGGGCAGCTCGCTGAGCCAGAGGGCCAGTGGCGGGCTGCCGCGATGAAACTTACATTGGGCCGTAACGGAATGCGACATGCGACTTTGTCCATGTATGGATCGGCGCTGCGCAGTGATATGCCGCCGAACCCTGCCCGTGCACAGAGAGACAGAGCGTAACCAGTTATGAACAAGAAGTCCTGGGTGTTGCGTAGTGTTCCATTACAGTTACACAATAATCAAACAAATCCATACGGGCAGCCTGGGCGGGCGGGAAGCCAGCCAGCGAATGGCCGGTTAGGGGGAGCGGAAGATCCCTGGATGGCCCATGAACTGGCCAAGGAGAAGGCGGTGACGGTCCCAGAAACACTCGCGGCGACCCTAGCGCCCGTCATGGCTTCCGCGGTGACGACGCCGCCGGGCCCGGCCGGGATGGCGCCAACGCTTGCCGATGTCGCGCGGCTGGCCGGTGTCTCGTCCGCCACGGCGTCACGCGTCCTCACTGGCTCTGCGCGGGTGGCCCCGCAGACCCGGGACAAGGTCCATGAGGCGATGACCCGGCTGGGTTACGTGCGGAACCGGGCCGCCCGGTCCGCGCAGCCCCGAAGAGCCGGGTCGATCGCTCTGGTGGTGTGCGAGGAGAATGTGAAGGTCTTCGCCGACCCGTTCTTCTCCCGGATCCTCTGGGCCGTCGGCAAGGCGCTGGCGTCCGCGGACCTCCAGCTAGTCCTGCTCACCCTGCATTCGTCCCAGGACTACCACACGGTGGCGAGGTACCTGCGGAGCGGGCACGTGGACGGCACGGTATTCGTGTCCATGCATAAGAGGCCTGACTTCGACTACACGAACCTGGGTATCCCGCTGGTGCTCTGCGGACGGCCGGTGATGGCCGGGGACGACCTGTCGTATGTGGATGCCGACAACGTCGGCGGGGCACGGAAGGCGGTCAGCTATCTGCTCGCCAACGGCCGGAAACACATTGCCACCATCGCGGGGCCGCCGGACATGTCTCCCGGCGTTGACCGGCTGCTTGGCTACCGCAAGGCCATGACGGCCGCCGACATCGCCGATCCCGGGATGATTGCCTACGGCGACTTCAGCCGCTCGGCTGGCGAGCACGCGCTGGTCAGGCTCATCGACCATCGTCCCGGGCTTGACGCGGTGTTCGTGGCTTCTGACCTGATGGCCGCCGGCGCGCTGCGCGCGCTGCGCCGCCTCGGCCGGCGCGTGCCGGACGACGTAGCGGTGATCGGTTTCGATGACTCGGTGCTGGCCCAGCTCACCGAGCCGCGGCTGTCCACCGTCCGGCAGCCAGTCGACGCCATGGCTGAACGCATGATCCAGGAGCTGCTGGCCCGGATCGCCGACCCCGGCCGCGAGCCCGCCCACTCGATCCTGGAAACGCAGTTGGTCCTCCGGGACTCCACGTAGGCCAGGGCCCTCGGCTACGGGGATAGAAATGGCTGGGTCAGCCACCGCGCTGAGCTGCGCGAGCGCGGTCGCCGCGGCCTGCCGGCACGGTGCTGGCCTCGACTGCCTATTCCGACATCTACAACTGGCAGACCCAGACCGCGGCGGGCGGCGGCTACGTCGCACCGGACACCAGCGGGGAGGGCACGGTCAGCACCGTAGACGGCGTCACCGACTACTGTGACCAGGGCATCTTCTCCAACGGCAGCAACTCAGGCGGGACCACCGAGCCGGCCGCCGACACGCCGTTCGCGCCGTATTACGCGATCGAGATGGTGGTAGAGGCGGGCTGGTGAGGAACACACTCAGCGCGGGCGCGATGTTGGCCAGCGTGCTTGAGGTCGTGCCGAACAGGCCGACCGAGTTAGCGGACGGCTCCTTGCCGGAGACCGCGGGAGAAATAGCCGTCTCATTCATCGCCGTGCACCACCTGTCCGTTCGCTATCGTCAGCGACACCGAAGTACCGCCGATGTCCGAAGCCGGGATCGTGAACAGATCCTGGTCGAGCACCACCACGTCGGCGCGCAGGCCGGGCAGCAGCGCGCCGGTCACGTCCTCCTCGTGGTTGACGTAGGCCACTCCTGACGTGAAAGCGGCGATGGCGGTGTCGACCGGCACGGCCTGTTCGGCCATGAACGGTTCCTCGCACTCGGGCCTGCCCGCCCGGCCCAGCGAGCGGGACAGCACCCGGTTGACCGCGACGTGCATCTCCTGGATCGGGTCGCCGCTGGACACCGGCCAGTCGCTGCCGAACGCGAGCCGGGTGCCTAGCGAGGCCAGGGCGCCGATCGGGTACTGCCACTGCGAGCGCTCCGGCCCGACGAACGGGAGCGTCAGCTCAAGCATCTGCGGCTCGTTCGCCGCCCACAGCGGCTGGAAGTTGGCCACCGCGCCGAGTTCACGGAACCGGGCGAGGTCGCGGGGATCGATGAACTGCAGGTGCGCCAAGTGATGCCGGCCCGCCGTCCGCTCGGCGGCCGGCAACTCGGCAAGCGCGTTCAGGCCGGCCGTGACCGCGCCGTCGCCGAGGGCGTGGAAGTGCAGTTGGAAGCCCTCGCCGGATAGCCGCTTGACGATCGATTTGAGTTCTTCCGGGTCGATGAAGAAGATCCCGCTGTGGTCGGTGGCGTGGCCGTGCCCGTCCAGGTAGGGGCTGCCCATCGCGGCGGTGTACGTCTCGCACACCCCGTCCAGCATCAGCTTCACCGAGGTGGCGCGGAACCGGCCGCCGGAAGCCGTCTCGCGCCGGGCGAGCAGGTCCTCGTACTGGGCGGTGCCGCGGTGCCGGTCCCACCACAGGGCGCCGGTCACGCTCGCGGTGAGCGTGCCGTCCGCCGCCGCCTCCAGGTACGTCGCATACGTGTCCGAGATGCCCAGTTCGCCGGCCGTGCCGACGCACGCGTCCTGGTAGTGGGCGATGCCCGTCGAGTGCAGGTACCCGAGCGCTGCCGCGAGCCCGTCCCGGAGGTCAGCGGCCGTGTTCGGCGGCACGTGCCTGGCGACCAGGCTCATCGCCCCGTCGTGCAGTGTCCCGGTGGGGGATCGGTCCGGGTAGCGCTCGATCCGGCCGTCGCCCGGGTCGGGCGTCGAAGCGTCGACGCCGGCCAGCGTGAGCGCGGCGGTGTTCACCCAGGCGCCGTGGTGGTCCCGGTTCGGCAGGAACGCCGGCCGGCCTCCGGTCACGGTGTCCAGATCGGCCGCCGTCGGCGTGCCGCCGGGGAAGCCCTCCATCGACCAGCCGCCGCCGAGAACCCAGGCGCCTTCTGGCAGCGCGGCGCAGTACCGCGCGATCGTGTCCAGGAACTGCTGCCGTGTCTTGCGCCCGAGCATGTTGCAGCGCAGGCTTTCCAGCCCGCCGCTGATCGCGTGCACATGCGCGTCGCCGAAGGCCGGCAGCGCCAGCCGGCCGGCCAGATCGATGACGCGGGTGCCCGGCCCGGCCAGGTCCCTGATGTCCGCGTCGCCGCCGATTGCCTGGATCGTGCCGCCGCCGATGGCGATCGCTTCGGTGAAGCCGGAGGGATCGGCGGGGGTGCGCACCCTGCCGCCGAACAGGATCAGGTCTGGACGGGGATCGCTCACGATGTCAGCTCCAGCCGCGCTCGGTGCAGGAACGTTTCTGCGCACGCTAAACCCGGCAGGTAAGGGGTGTCAATGGGGCAGATTTCCGGCGTTACGATTGGCGGATGGCTGCCAAGCGCCGGGTGACGATCCGCGATGTCGCACAGGCTGCCGGAGTCTCCACCACGACCGTGTCCGACGCTCTCAGCGGCAATGGCCGCCTGCCGGCCGCGACCCGCAGGCGGGTGGCGGCGGTGGCCGGCCGGCTCGGCTACCGGGCCAACCCGGCCGCCCGTTCACTGCGCGGCAGGCGGGTCGGCGGCATCGGGCTCTACCTGCCCGACGAAGCCGGGAACTTCGCCTATTACCTTGACCTCGCCGCCGGCGCGGCCAGCCAGGCGCTCGCGCACGGCCTGGCGCTCACGCTGATCCCGCGCTCGCCCGATCCGGCGCGGCTGACCTCGTTTCCCGTCGACGGGCTCGCCGCCGTCGACCCGGTGACCGGCGACCCGGTGGTCCGGGCCTTTTCCCAGCTGGGCATCCCCGTGGTCACCTGCGAGCGGGACCTGACGCCAGGCGCCGAGCACGCGGGCCGGGTCGAGGGCGACTACCGGCCCGCGACGACCGCACTGCTCGACCATCTGGCCGGGCAGGGCGCGCTGCGGGTCGCGCTGATCGCGCCGGGCCCGGAGACGGCCTGGGGGCTGGAGCTGCGCGCGTCGTACCAGGCGTGGTGCTCCGCGAACGAGCGCCCCGAGCTGCTGTTCGACGTGCCGTTCCCGGCTTCGCCCGAGCTCGTGCACGACGCCGCCATGGGCGCGCTGCGCGCCGATCCGCCGGCCGACGCGGTGGTCAGCGGCATCGACGGCGGCGCGATCGGGGCGCTGATCGCGGCCGCCGAGTTCGGCCGCAGGGTGCCGGAGGACCTACTGGTGGCGTCCTGCGTGGACAGCCCCGCCCTGCGTTCCTGCAGCCCCGCCATCACCGCGCTCGACCTGCGCCCGGACGAGATGGGCCGCCGCCTGGCCGGGCTGCTGCACTCCCTGCTGGACAGCGCGCTCCCGTCAGGCACCGTCCAGGTCGTGCAGGCCCGCCTCGTCGTCCGCGCCTCCACCACCCGCGTCCCGGCTCAGGTGGCGGACTGAAGCACCACCGTCCGTTCTGCCGGAAAAATGCTAGACCGGCGCGGGGCGGCCGAGCAGAGCGGTCGCCAGCGCCCGGCGGTGATCAGCGGCGGGGCCTTGCGGCGCTTCCAGCGTCAGGTAGCTGTCCTGGCAGTCGGTGAGCGCCGGATCCAGGCTGAGCCGGACCGGCAGTATCGGGTCGTCACCGAGGTCGCGGCCGTAGGCCAGTCCGATATCGGTGCGGCTGATCGTCAGCTCGGCCGGGACCTGGACGAACGCGGTTTCCCCGCCGCTCGAACTGCCCCGGCGCAGCTCGCGGCGCAGCAGTTCAAGCAGCCGGTGGCCGAGGCCGGTGAGCCCGAGCACCCAGGCCGAGCGCAGATCGGACGGCACCTGGTCGATTCTCAGCTCGGGCAGGCCGAACCGGCCGAGGCCGCGCGTCATCAGGCACTGCTTGTCGTACTGGACGAGCAGCCAGTCCGCGAGCCGGAACCCCCCGCCGATCCCGGCCAGCTCCGGCGCGCCGGGCAGTGAGCCGAGCGCGGCGCACGCGGTGCACGCGCGGCGCAGGTAGGCGTCCACGACCGGCAGGCCCAGCTCGGCGGCGAGCGCGGCCGCCGCGGCGCGCGTGATCCACTCGTGCACTGGCCCGGGGGAGGGTTCAATCAGCGCGGCGAACCCGACCAGCTCGCTCGCGTCGCGAGCCTCCCTGGCCTGCGCGGCGGGCATGTCGCCCGGTGCCGGCCGCAGCGGCCAGATGGACGCCATGTCGCTGGTCAGCCGGGGTGCGGTCATCAGCACCGAGGCATCCAGCAGCCGCATGGTCAGGCTGCGCAGCGGCTCGGCGATCCGCACCGCGACCGCCGCGCGGGCCGCCCGCTCCGCCGCCGGGCCGGACATGGCGGCCGGCACCAGGTACATGGCTGGCAGTGCGTCTGGTACCGGGAGGATGAGGTCGTCTGTCATGTCGTTCTCCTGGCTCGCGGCCGATGCAGAACGTAACAGTAACGCCACCCTCTGACAAAACCGGTTAGCGCTTGCGCTTGATCCGGTAATGCAGGACGAGGAACGGGAAGCCGAATACCCAGAACGCGTGCTCGGCCCGCAGCTCACCGCCGTCGGCGTACACGTCGAGCCGCTCGGCGAAACCGCGCACCGCGGCGGTGGTGAGTTCTTCGGTCACCGGGTCGACGTAGGTGATGTAGTGGCCGGGCTGGCCGCCGGGGACGCGGCTGTCCAGCACCAGGCCGCCGCCGGGCCGGGCCGAGGGCTGCAGCGTGGCGGTGAAGCTGGCGTTCGGCAGCGGGAACCCGACGCTGACGTAGCCGCGCTCGTCGTCGCGGTACGTCGTGTAGATGCCGACGTAGATGGGTTCGCCGGTGTCGGCGGCCGAACGGATCCAGCCGCGGACGGACACGGTGCCGCCGGCCGCGTCGGAGATCGTGTCGATCCTGCTCCGCACGCCGTGCTGCGCCTCGCGCTGGTTCATCGGAATGTTCGCCTGGCCGAGCGGCCTGGCCAGCATCGTCCGGTACAGCAGGTAGCCGGGGCGGACCCACAGCCGCCACTGCGGCGTGATGTCGAGCGCGAACCTGGTCGTGTGCTCGTAGAACTCCCTGACCGCGGGGTCGATCTGCGCCGGGTCGAACGACGGGCCGCGCAGCGCGTCCAGCGACGCGACGATGCCGATGTCGGCGACGTCGGGCGTGTAGGTCTTGCCGAGGCGGCGGGCCAGCGAGCGGACGTAGTCGGTGCCGACGTACCTGGTCTGGCTGGCCACCGGCACGACGAACGGCACGTCCGCCGGATGAACGCGTTCGGCCAGCAGGACCAGTTGCGGGTCACCGAACACTGCGGCGGCGCTGACCCGGTAGGCGACGACCGCGGCGGCGGCGGCCAGTGCGCCGTTGCCGCCGGTCCGGTTCAGGGCCAGGCCCACGGCGCCGCCAACGGCGGGCCCGAGCGCCACCTTCTGCGGGCGCAGTCCCATGGCTCCCGCCGCGGCGCCTGCCACCGCGGCGACCGGCAGCGGTCCCGCTCCGGTGAGGCGCTGCGCGGCCCAGCCCGCGGGCGCGGCGATCGCGCCGCTGGCGATGATCCGCGACCACAGCGCGGGAATCTCGCCGGGCTTGCGCCGCGACCTGGCGATGGAATCGGCGGCTATGACCACGGCCGCGCCGGCCAGCGCGCTGGCCGCAATCCGGGTCCTCGACCGCCCGTTGGCCGCCAGGGCCGCCCCGGCCAGGGCCCCGACCGGGCCTACCGAAGCCCATTGCTTCAGGAGCTTTGCCACGCTGTCGAACCTATCGCGGTCAGGAACAAACCCCACCCGCCACCTGGTTGAAAAGGGCATGGACAACGAGTCACCGGCTCTGCACCTTATTGGGGACGAAACGGACGCTGGCGTATGCGTGGACGGGGTGTGCGCCGTTCCGCGGGGCACTGCCCGCCAAGCCGAGGGCACCGAGGTTACGGACACAGCGCAGGAGGCGGCTCAGTGAAGATCGAGATCTGGTCAGACGTCGTCTGCCCGTGGTGCTACATCGGCAAGCGCCGCCTCGAGCACGCGCTTGACGAGTTCGAGGCGGAGTTTCCTGGAGCCCGCGATGACGTGGAGATCCTCTGGCGCAGCTTCCAGCTGAACCCGGACGCGCCGCGGCACGCGGTCCCGACCAAGCAGTACCTGGCCAGCCGGTTCGGCCCGCAGGCGGGCGAGATGTCCGCACGGGTCGCGGCCGTGGCGAAGGCCGAGGGGCTGGACTTCGATTCCGATCACGCCCTCTCCGTGAACACCTTCGACGCGCACCGTCTGCTGCACCTGGCGCAGGACGAGGGCGTGCAGGACGCGGCGAAGGAGCGCCTGCTCCGCGCCCATTTCATCGAGGGCGCTGATCTTTCCGACCCGGACACGCTCGTCGCCTTGATGAAAGAGGCCGGCGTCAGCGAGGACCGGGCACGCGCGGTGATCGAGAACCCGGACGAATACGCCAAAGACGTCGAGGCCGACATCGAAGAGGCTCGCGCGCTCGGCGCCGGCGGAGTCCCGTTCTTCGTCCTCGACCGAAAGTACGGGGTCTCCGGCGCTCAGCCCGTGGAAACGTTCCTGCAGGCTCTCCGCACCGCCCATGGCTAAGTCCATTGCCTTCATAACAGACGTGGCTATCCGGGCCATGGAAGGTGCGTCGGTTACCGAGCGGGACGGCTACCTGGTGATACGGACCCCGGACAACCCGGATTTCTGGTGGGGAAACTTCCTGCTTCTCGACGCGCTGCCCGAGCCGGGCAGCGCGTCGCGCTGGCTGAGCCGCTTCGCGGCCGAGTTCGCCGACGCCAAACACGTCGCGCTGGGCGTCGACACCACCGATGCCGACGCCGCGGTTCCCGCCGATTTCATCGACGCCGGCCTGGAACCCGAACGCTCGATCGCCCTCACCGCCAGCTCTTTGCATGAGCCCGGGCACGTGAACCGCGACGCGGAAATCCGCGTGCTCGCCTCCGACGACGACTGGCAGCAGTCGCTCGATCTCGGCTTGCGGCTGTTCGCCGGCGAGGGCGTGACCGACCTGGAGTACTACCGGGGCAGGGCGCTGTCCCGGCGGAGGATTACCGAGCGGGGGCTTGGTGCCTGGTTCGGCGCGTTCTACGACGACCGGCTGGTCGCCCAGCTCGGCGTGCTCCGCGCCGGCGATGGAATCACCAGGTATCAGCATGTGGAGACCGACGCGACCGTCCGCCGGCGTGGCCTGGCGGGCACGCTGGTCTGGAAGGCCGGCCAGTACGCGGTGGACGAACTCGCCGCGCGCACGCTGGTGATCGTGGCGGATCGCGACGGCGACGCGATCCGGCTGTACCGCTCGGCCGGTTTCGCCGACGCCGAGGGCCAGCTCAGCCTTTGCCTGCCACCTGAATGACCCGCTCCTCGGTGACGATGGCGGTCACCAGCTCAGCCGGGGTTATGTCGAACGCGTAGTTGAGTGCACTGGTGCCGATGGGCGCGGCGGGCTCGCTGACTTCGGCGTCCGGCCGCTGCTCGATCGGGATCGCGTCCCCGTCCGGTGTGTTCTCGTCGATGGTTGACTCGGGCGCCGCGACGAGGAACGGGATGCCGGCCCGGTGCGCGGCCAGCGCCAGCGAGTAGGTGCCGATCTTGTTGGCCACGTCCCAGTTGGCCGCGATCCGGTCCGCGCCGACCACGACCGCGTCCGCGAGCCCGCGGCTGATCAGGAACGGCCCGGCACCGTCGCAGGCGAGCCGGTGCTCGATGCCGAGCTGATCCAGCTCCCAGCAGGTCAGCCGGGCGCCCTGGAGCAGCGGCCTGGTCTCGTCCACGATCACGTTCGCCAGCGCGCCCTCGGTGTGCAGGGCGCGGATGACGCCGAGCGCCGTCCCCCAGCCGAGGCAGGCCAGGCTGCCGGTGTTGCAGTGCGTGTGGATGCGGAGCTGTGTCCCGGTCCGGCAGGCTTCGCGCAGGTAAGCGGCGCCTCGCTTGCTGATCCGCAGGCTCACCTCGTCCGCCGTCTCCAGCGCCGCCCTGGCGGTTTCCTCGGCCCGGTCGAGCATGTCCCGGTCGAGCGCCGCGCTGTCGGCCGCCGCGGTGTCGGGCGCCGCGGTGTCGGGCGCCGCGGTGTCGAGAAAGGCCGCGGCCGCGTGCACCTCGCGGGCCAGGTTGACCGCGGTCGGCCTGGCCGCCGCCAGCCTGCCGATCTCGGCGGTCAGCCGCTGTCTGTCCCAGCCCTCGCGCTGTCCTTGACGGACCGCGAGCGCGACGCCGAGCGCCCCGGCCGCGCCGAGCAGCGGGGCGCCGCGGATGGCCAGGCTGGTGATCGCGTCGATCAGCTGGCCGACGGTTTCGATGCGCAGTGTCCGTACCTGATGCGGCAGCACGGTCTGATCCAGCGCCTCGATGTACCCGTCCCGCAAGGCAAGCACATCCGGAATGTCCATAGTGTTGAATCTATGCTGCTCAGCGATGCACGGAACAACGTGGTGCGGACCTGCCGCGATCTCGTCTCGGCCGGCCTGGTGGTCGGCACCTCAGGCAATGTCAGCGCCAGGGCCGGCGACCTGGTCGCGGTCTCGCCGACCGGCGTGGACTACAGCGAACTGACGGCCGGCCTGGTCGGTGTGCACCGCCTCGACGGGACCCCGGTCGAGGCGGAGCTGCTACCTACCAGCGAGATGCCGCTGCATCTGGCCATCTATGCCGCCACCGGGGCGCAGGCGATCGTGCACACGCATCCGGTCGCCGCCACCGCGTTGTCCGCCATCGCGGACGAACTGCCTCCCATCCACTATCAGGTCGCGATGTTCGGCGGTCCGGTCCGGGTCGCGCCGTATGCGACATACGGCTCGGATGGCTTGGCCGCGAACGTGGTGGCAGCGCTCGGTGGCCGGAGCGCGTGCCTGATAGCGAATCACGGTGCGGTGGTCACCGCGCCCGATCTGGGCGCGGCGCTAACCGGCAGCCGTTGCCTGGAGTGGCTGTGTGAGGTGTACCTGCGGGCGATCGCGGCGGGTTCGCCGCGCATCTTGCCGGCTGACGAGATCGATCTGGTCGCCGGCAAGTTCGCGTCCTACGGTCAGCGTCCCGCGGCCGGCTTAGCAGCGGCCGTAGTAGACGCCGCTGGTGTAAGTCGTCCACGGGTCCCAGTTCGCGCCGTTGCTGGAGATCTCGACGGCGGCCTTGGCGTTGCCCAGCGCGTTGTAGGTGGCAAGTTCCGGGCCGTGCGAGGCGTTGATCTGCCAGTAGCCGAGGTCGTCGGTCGGGCTGAGCGCGTACTGCCTGCCGCCGGACTCGGCCATCGCGATCGACGCGGCGATGACCGCCTCGTGCGCCGAGCCGCCCGCGTCCTCCCAGAGCTCTTCGAGGCCGTGGCAGCTCAGCGTGCCACTGGGCGCCGCGGAACTGGTCAGCGTGCTCGACGGCGGGTCGGACTTCTTCGCGTGCTTGGGCGCGTGGCTGCTCGCGGCCGAACCGGCCGGGACGAGCAGCAGCTCGCCGGGGTAGATCTGGTTCGGGTTGGCGATCTTCGCCTTGTTCGCCTGGAACAAGATCGACCAGTCGTTGTCGCTGCCGTAGAACCGCTGCGCGATCGAGGCGAGTGTGTCGCCCGGCTGAACGGTATAGGTACGGGTGGCCGACTTCGCTTCCGTGCTCGCCTTCGCCGCGGTGCTGGCGTGGGTGGTCACGTGGGCCGCCGTCTTGGCGCCTTCGTGAACGCGTAGCTGCGGGGCGCCGTGAATCTGGATCACGGCGGTGCTCGCCATGGCCGGCCCGGCGGTCGCGGCATTCGCCACGGGTGCCGCGACGAGGACTCCGGCGATGGCCATGGCGGGTGCTGCCTTGCCCGCCTTCTCCGCTACCTTCTCGACGCTAGATGGCGTCGTATGCCTGCCGGTCCGCCTGATCTTGTGCTGGCGGCGGTGCATGGATGTGCTCACTGAGCTCCCCAGGTCGTTCTGCGTTCGCTTACCGGGGGCCCCGTTGCGGGGGGCCCCGTTCAGCGGACCTTGCGGCGGTTGCTGACAGCGACCGCGTGGCATTTAGTCGCTTGGCGACGATCTGTGCCGTGTCCGGAATCATGGCAGCAACGTAGTTGCCTGCGCAGGCGAATCGAGTTATTTCTGTGATGGTTCCGTGATCTCTGGGTGGCGGTTGTGGCACAGATGAACACGTGTGACCAGATATCGAGCGCGCCAGGCCCGGCTCTGTGGCGTTTCGCCCGCTCCTGCGATACTGCGAGGGTGACGCGGTACTTCGAGGACTATGTGCAGGGTGTGACGATCGACTGCGGCAGCGTTGGGGTGGACGAAGCGGCCATCATCGAATTCGCGAAAAACTACGACCCGCAGCCGTTTCACACCGACCCGGACATCGAGGGCCCGTACGGCGGCCTGATCGCGAGCGGCTGGCACACGGTGAGCCTGGCCATGCGCCAGGTCGTGGACTCGTACCTGTCGGCCGAATCGAGCCTCGGCGGTTCCGGCGTGGACGAACTTCGCTGGCCGGCTCCGGTGCGACCCGGCGACACGCTGCGCTTCCGCGCGACGGCTACCTACGCGCGCAGGTCGCGGAGCAAGCCCGACCGCGGCGTGATCCGCACATTCGTCGAGGGCCGCAATCAGCACGACGACACGATCTTGTCCCTCACCGTCACGAACTTCATCCGCGTCCGCCCCGCCCCCTGACCGCTAGGCGCGGAGTGCCTCGCGGTGGCCGCCGGACATGTCCTGACATGTGCCGCGCCAACCGGGCCGGACGCGTCGTTGCGGGCAAGACGCTCCGAGGAGCCGGCATCGGGGGTTGCGGCACATGTGTTCCCTGGGGCTCCAGTGCCGCAAGGTGCGTCAGCCTCCCCGAGCCCGCTGGCGCCCGAGCGATTAGCGCGGAGCATTGTTCCAACGCGGTAGAAATACCTGCTCACAGCATGGTTTTTGGCCGCGTTGGACATATCTACCGCGCTGATGCCGGTGCCCGCCCCCCGCACGCGCACGATGGCGCACCCGGCTCGGCTATATGTCCGCTTTATGGCTATACGGGAGTCCGGCGGTATCGCTTAGCGCCGGCGGCGGTGTCGCTTAGCGCCGGCGGCGTTGCGGCCTGGCCCCGGAGGCGATCCCGGAGTCCGGCGGCGTTGCCGTCTGGCCCCGATACTGGCGGGTCTTGCCCGCGCGCCGGCAAGGGCAGGGCGGGGCTCGGCGATCGGCGGGTGAAGTGGGACAATTGGGCTGGCGAGAGGAGCGTTGGATGCTGTACGCGTTCGGGTTTGAGCGGGTGGGCGTGGTGGTGGGGGACCTGTACTTCGTGGACCCGCAGCCGATGAAGGGGCAAGAGGGCGCCGAGCACGGAGTGCGGCTTGAGCTGCGCGTGCTCGATCGCGGCGAGCTGAACGGGACGATCTACTCGGCGACGCCGATCGCAATCGCGAAGCCGATCTGGCGGGTCGACCTGCTCGAGGCGGTGGACGGGAAGCCGGGCAGCTTCGACCGGACGCACCACCACCCGGCGTTCACCGACTGGAACCCGACCAAGCGGGTGTTCGTCCGCGAGTTGTCCGCCGATCCTCTGGGCTGGCTCGCCGGCAAGCTCGCCGACCTGCCCGGCGTCCTGGCCGGGGCCGGCTTCGCGCCGGACACGGCGGGGCCGGACGACGCGGCGGACCTGCGCGAGGCGGCGCCGGAGATCGTCGACGCCACCCGCCGCCTGCTCGACCGGGTACGAAACGGCGAACTGGGCAACCCGCCGCGGGACGCCGCTCAGCAGCAAGCCGGGCAGCAAGCCGGGCAGCAAGCCGGGCAGCAAGGCGACATGCCGGACACTGAGCAACAACAGGTACTCGTCCGGGCGGGCTGGCTGTAGCGCCTGGCATCCTGGACCTGTGACAGAACGCAGGCTGCTCGTGCTCAGGCACGCCAAGTCGGACTGGCCAGAGGGCGTCGCCGACCACGACCGGCCGCTGGGCAAGCGCGGCCGCAGGGACGCGCCCAACGTGGGCCAGTGGATGGCGACGAACGGTTACCTGCCGGACGTCGTGGTGTGCTCGACCGCGCAGCGAACGAGGCAGACCTGGGAACTGATCGCCGCCAAGCTGCCCAGTGTCCCGGAGGTCACGTTCGACCCGCGCGCCTACGGCGCTAGCGCGCAGACCCTGCTGTACCTGGCCCGCGAACTGCCCGATGAGTTCCGCACCGCGCTGCTGATCGGGCATAACCCCGGTGTGTCCGAGTTCGCCGGCATCGGGTTCCCGACCGCTGGCATCGCGGTGCTCGAATTCGACGGCGACTGGCCGGAGTTCGCGCCGGACCAGGCACACCGTGCCGCCTTCGCCATCCCGGCGGAAATCGCAAGAAAGATGTAAGGAGCCTCGATGTCACTGACGATCTCGCAGGGCCCGCTGGCCGGCGGTCCGCCGCAGAGCGTGAACTACACGATCGATGGTCCCGCGCATCGCCTGTACATGCACGAGTTCCCGCGCCGGATCCGGGCCGTGTTCGGCGGCGAGACCGTGCTGGACAGTACGCGGGCGATGCTGTTGCACGAGACCGGGCTGCTCCCGCAGCTCTACATCCCGAACGACGACGTCCGTCAGGACCTTCTTACTCCTACCGAGCAGCACACGCATTGCCCGTTCAAGGGCGACGCCTCGTACTGGACGGTGACGGGGGGCGGCAAGACCGCGCAGAACGCCGTGTGGGCCTATCCGGACCCCAAGCCGGAGGCGGACTGGCTGCGCGGCTACGCCGCGTTCTACTGGGGGCGCATGGATGAGTGGCATGACGAGGACGAGCGCGTCGCGGGCCACATCCATGATCCGTTCCACCGGGTAGATGTCCGCCAGTCCTCCCGTCACGTCCGCGTTGTCACCAAAGACAACACAACGATCGCCGACACCAGGCGGCCGCTGCTGCTGTCCGAGACCGGCCTGCCGAACCGGTTCTACTTCCCGCCCGATGACGTGAACAAGGACCTGCTCACCGCCACCGACACGCACACCATCTGCCCGTACAAGGGCACGGCCAGCTACTGGACCGTGGCGGACCTGAAGGACGCCGTCTGGTCCTACCCGCAGGCCCACGGCGACGCACAGCGGATCAGCGGCTACCTGAGCTTCCTGCACGACGGTCTTACCGTCGAGGAAGCGTGACCGAGCCGGACCCGGCGTGGCTCGCGCGGATGCGCGAGCTTGCCAGGCAGGACGCCGACGAGCTGACACCCCGTCCCGCGTTCACCGTCTACGGGCTGGCCGAGCCGGCCATCCACCCCCAGGCGGCGGGCGACCCGGCACAGGACCAGAACGGCGAATGGTCCTTCTTCAGCGTGTCCTTTGGCGACTGGACCTCGGCCGAAGGCCCGTGGGTCATCGTGGAGAGCACGCCGCCGGGTGACCGGGAGTACGAGCGGGAGGAACTGCTCCGGGTCATCGACCTCGACCGCAACCGGCTGGCCCGCGACGCCTGGGTGGACGACGAGGAGCCCGGCGGGCCGCCGGAGTACCTGACGGGCACGGTGCGGACCGCCAGCCGCGACGAGCACGCGCTGATCTGCACCCACGGCACGCTGGCCGCCGCCCACTTGCGGCCCGGCGACGCCAACGTGACGGTCCTGGTCCGCGGCGTTGACCTGGCCGTGGTCCGGCTCGCCCCGGTCGCCGGACTCGAGCCCTACCTGCGCGGCCGGGATCAGCTGGCGGGCGAGATGGAGGAATACGAGCGCGGTCTGACGCCGGTACTGGAACCGGCCGAGGGGCTGGCCGCGTACCGGGCGTTCGCCAAGGCCGAGGCGGACGTGCTGGTGCGGCTGTGGGCGGCGAGCGAGGCCGGGGTGGTTCCCCGGTTCCGGGCCGGCGAGGACGCGACCACCGCGGCGCTGTGGCGCCGGGCCGTCCATGAGCTGGCCGACCGGTCGCAGGTCGGGCTCGGCAAGGCAGAGGACACCGTCAACCTGTTCGTCAACCATCTGACCGCCCTGGTTCAGCACGCCCGGTGGTTCAGCGAGGACGGGCGGCTGCGCGACCGGGCCGTGGACGAGACGCTGCGCCACGCGCTGCTCGGCGAGAAGGTGTCCAGCGACGACGCGCAGCGCGCCTGGGACGGCTACTGGAGCTTCCAGACCTCCCTGGTGGTGCAGAGCGCCACGCACGAGGCACTGAAGGCGGGCGCGCGAGTGGGTGCGGACCTGCTCAGGCAGAAGTGGCTGGACGCCTGGACCCGATGGAGCTGGAGCGGGCGGTAACACCGGGTTAGTTATGACAGCAAGGGCGCTGTGCGAGAAAAGCGGCCCGCCGCGGGTACGGCGGACCGCTTTACCCGAATCCTTACTCGGTGCCAAACGACTTGATCTCGGCCTCCTCGGCCTCGGTCAGCTCGCGCGGGACCTCGCCGCGCGCGTGCTTGGCGTTCTGCACCTGGTGCCTGATCTGATCGACGATCTCGGGGTTGGCGAGCGTGGTGATGTCGCCCACGTCGGCGAAGTTCGAGGTGGCGGCGATCACCCGGCGCATGATCTTGCCGGACCGGGTCTTCGGCATGTCCGGCACGATCCAGATGTTCTTCGGCCTGGCGATCTTGCCGATGTCGGTCTCGATCGCGGTCTTGACCTTGTTCTCGATCTCGGCCGACGGATCGATGCCCGGCTTCAGCGACACGTACATCTCCACCGCGCGGCCGCGGATGTCGTCGATCACCGGCACGGCGGCGGCCTCGGCGATCTCGGGGACGGCCAGCGCGGACGACTCGAGCTCCTTGGTGCCCAGCCGGTGGCCGGCCACGTTGATCACGTCGTCGACCCGGCCGAGGATGCGGAAGTACCCGTCCGGCGCCTGCACCGCGCCGTCGCCGGCGAAGTACGGCCAGTCGCGCCAGTCCTTGCTTTCCGGGTCCTTGTTGTACTTGGCGTAGTAGGTCGACACGAACCGGTCGGGCTGACCCCAGATCGTCTCGAAGACGCCTGGCCACGGGTTGCGGATGGTGATGTTGCCCGCCTTGCCGCTGCCCGGCTCGACCGGGTCCCCGTTCTCGTCCAGGATCTCCGCGTAGATGCCCAGCGCCATCGGCCCGCAGCTGCCCGGCTTCATCTTGTCCAGGCCGGGCAGGCCGGTGCCGAGGAAGCCGCCGGTCTCGGTCTGCCACCAGGTGTCGACGATGACCGCCTCGCCCTTGCCGACGCTCTTGTGGTACCAGCGCCACACCTCGGGCTCGATCGGCTCGCCGACCGTGGTCATGTGCTTGAAGTGGTAGTCGTACTTGGCCGGCTCGTCCGGGCCGACCTTGCGCAGCATCCGGATCGCGGTGGGGGAGGTGTGGAAGATGTTCACGCCGAGCCGCTCAGCGATCCGCCACGGGCGTCCCGCGTCCGGGTAGTTCGGCGTGCCCTCGTAGATCACCGTGGTGGTGCCGAGGGACAGCGGGCCGTAGACGATGTACGAGTGGCCGGTGATCCAGCCGATGTCGGCCATGCACCAGTACGTGTCGTCCGGGTGGATGTCCTGGTAGTACTTGCACGTCCCGGTCACATAGGACATGTAGCCGCCAGTGGAGTGCTGGCAGCCCTTCGGGCGGCCGGTGGTGCCGCTGGTGTACATCAGGAACAGCGGGTCGGTGGCCTCCATCGAGACCGGGGCGACCTTGTGGTCCTTGTAGTCCGCGAGCACCTCATCGACGAAGAAGTCACGGCCCTCGACCATCGGCGTCTGCGACATGAACTGGCCGGGGAAGCGCCGCCAGACCAGCACCTTCTCGACCTCGGTGCCTTCCTTCGCGGCGGCCTCGACGGCCTCGTCGGCCTTGACCTTGTGGTCCTGCATGGCGCCGCTGCGGTAGTAGCCGTCCATCGTGATCAGGATCTTGCTGCCCGAGTCGGCGATGCGGTGCCCGCACGCGGGACCGCTGAACCCGCCGAATACCTGGGAGTGGATCGCGCCCAGCCGCGCGCAGGCCAGCATCACCACGGGCAGTTCGGGCACCATCGGCATGTGCAGCGTCACCCGGTCGCCGGCCTTGACGCCGCAGAAATCGCGGAGCAGGGCGGCGAATTCGTTGACCCGCTGGTAAAGCTCTTGGTAAGTGATCGTCACGTGATCTGTGTCCTCGGGCTCAGGAACCCAGATCATCGCTGCCTTGTTGGCCTTATCGGCAAGATGCCGGTCCACGCAGTTGTAGCTGGCGTTCAGCTTCCCGCCGACAAACCATTTCCAGAACGGCGCGTCGCTTGTGTCGAGTGTCGTGTGCCAGTACTGGTCCCAGGACAGCAGGTCAGCGTACTCACGGAAGCACTCGGGGTACTTGTCCTCGGTGAATCGCTCGCGGATGGCCGGGTCTGAGGCGTTGGCTTGGCCGATGAACTTGGGCGGCGGACTGTAGTAGTCCTCCTCGCGCCAGTGCACCGCGATGATCGCCTCGGAAGATTCAGCCGACTCATTGTCATTCTCGGGAAGCTGGTCTGCCATTGACCCAAGCCCCTCCACTAGTTGTTGACACCCTGATTTAACGTCGTAAGCGTTACCAACTTAACGCCGCCGGGCATCAAGCGCCTAGGGAGCCTAGCGGACCGCCATCGGCGCGGATAGCTCGGGGAACGTGCTGTCCATGCCGGTGATCCGCATGATCTTGACCAGGGACGGTCTGGCCGCGGTCAGCTTGAGCGGCCGGCCCGATTCCCTGGCGTGGTTCGCCGTCCTGGCGAGCACGCCGAGTCCCGAGGCGTCACAGAACGTGAGCCCACCCAGGTCCACATTCACCTGTGAGTCACCGTGGTCGATGACGTCGCTGAGGTAGGCATAGGCCTGACCGGCCGTGGCAATGTCGAGCTCGCCGGTGACGCTGACCACCTGGCTGCCGTCCAGGCCCGTGGCCTGGGAAAACCGCAGCTGAAGACCCCCGTCAGCCCGCACGCGGCGCTGTTTGCGAACTATCACGCTTCCTCCCGTGTGTCCGGTCAACGTCAGCGGTTCGCCATACCTTCCTGAACCCCGCTGAACCGGTCTAGCCGCCCTCAGGCCCCCGCCGTCACGGGCGACTGGCCCGATTCTCCCAGTAATCCATCTACCAGCGCAAATCAGTACAGTCCGTGACCCTGAACCACGACTCGGACGTGGCTGAAGAATTCATCTGGACCGGAGATATCCGGGGAGCCACGCCGGTCCGCTCAGCCGCCTGGCGGGCGCGTAGCGTAGGGCCATGCGCGCGTGGCACGTCGATCAGCCGGGCCTGGGCCGGCTGCGGTTCAGCCAGGACACGCCGGTGCCGGAACCCGGGCCTGGCGAACTGCTGCTCCGGGTCCTTGCCTGCGGGGTATGCCGCACCGACCTGCACGTCGCCGAAGGCGACCTGCCCGCGCACCGGCCCGGCGTGACGCCCGGCCACGAGGTGGTCGGCGAGGTCGTTCACGCCGCGGCGGGGTTCGCCGCCGGGGACCGCGCGGGCGCGGCCTGGCTGCGCCGGACCGACGGCAACTGCCAGTATTGCCGCCGCGGCGCGGAGAACCTGTGCCCGGCGTCGGTGTACACCGGCTGGGACGCCGACGGCGGGTACGCGGAGTACATGACCGTGCCCGCCGCCTACGCGTACCGGCTTCCCGATGGCTACAGCGACGCCGAACTCGCGCCGCTGCTGTGCGCGGGCATCATCGGCTACCGCGCGCTGAAGCGGGCCGAGCTGCCCCCTGGCGGCCGGCTCGGCATCTACGGCTTCGGCGGCAGCGCGCACCTGGCCACTCAGGTCGCGCTGGCCGGTCATGCCACCGTGCACGTGCTGACCCGCGGCGAGCGGGCGCGTCGCCTGGCGCTGTCGCTCGGCGCCGCCTCGGCGGGCGACGCCTACGACAGGGCGCCAGAGCCGCTCGACGCCGCGATCTTGTTCGCACCGGTGGGGGAGCTGGTCCCGGTCGCCTTGCAGGCCCTTGACCGGGGCGGCACGCTCGCGGTGGCGGGCATCTACCTGTCCGGCATCCCGCCGCTGAACTACCAGCGGCACCTGTTCCAGGAGCGGCAGCTGCGCAGCGTCACGTCCAACACGCGGGAGGACGGACGAGAGTTCCTCGACTTCGCGAACCAGCACAAACTGGATGTCACCGTGCATCCGTACCCGCTAGCGGCCGGCGGCCAGGCCCTCGCCGACCTCAAGAGCGGTGCCTTCGATGGCGCCGCGGTGCTAATGCCAAACCAGTAGGGACGTTCCCCCACGCGTTTTGCGTTATAGCGATGGGCATACTTGGCAGCGAAGGAGCTGCGATGAGCAAGCAAGCGATTCCGCCGCGTGTTGATGAGGACGGCCCGTCCGGCAAGCCGCCGGGGCCGCCACCGCCACCGCCGGTGTGGCGGCACTGGCTATGGGTGGTGGGTATCGTCGGCGCGCTCTTGCTCTGGGCGTTCCTGCCGGCGGTGCACTCGTCGCCGTCGTCGACGCTGACCTACAGCCAGTTCGCCAACGACGCGGCCGCGGGCAAGGTGAAGGCGATCACCATCCCGCAGTCGGGCGGCGCGAGCACCGGCGAGCTCTCCGACAAGAGCCAGTTCACGGTGACGCTGCCGGAGCCGACGACGGACTTCACGAACCAGCTGAGCAAGGACAACGTCGCGGTCACGGTCTCCGCGTCGTCGGCCAGCTTCAGCTCGGAGCTGTGGAGCTGGCTGTTCATCCTGCTGATCTTCGCCCTGCCCCTGTTCTTCTTCCTGCGCATGTCCAGGGGCGCGATGCAGGGCGTGCTCGGCGCCGGCCGCTCCCGCGCGAAGATCTTCGACGAGGAGCGCCCGGCCACCACGTTCGCGGACGTGGCCGGCTACGAGGGGGCCAAGGCCGAGATCGCCGAGGTGGTGGACTTCCTGCGCAATCCGGGCCGGTACAGCCGGGCCGGTGCGCTGGTGCCGCGCGGCGTGCTGATGATCGGCCCGCCGGGTACCGGCAAGACGCTGCTGGCCAGGGCCGTGGCCGGCGAGGCGAGCGTGCCGTTCTTCTCGGTGGCCGGGTCGAGTTTCGTGGAGATGTTCGTCGGCGTGGGCGCGGCCAGGGTCCGTGACCTGTTCGCCGAGGCGCGCAAGCGGGCGCCGGCCATCATCTTCATCGACGAGGTGGACGCGATCGGGCAGCGCAGGGCGGGCCAAGGCGCCGTGGTGGCCAACGACGAGCGCGAGCAGACGCTCAACCAGATGCTGGCCGAGATGGACGGTTTCGACCCGGCTACGGGCATCGTGGTGCTCGCTGCGACCAACCGGCCCGAGGTGCTCGACCCCGCGTTGCTGCGGCCGGGCCGGTTCGACCGGCAGGTGACGATCCCGCTGCCGAACGTCAACGAGCGCGAGGCCATCCTCGGCGTGCACTGCCGGGACAAGAAGCTCGCTCCCGACGTGAACCTGAACTCGGTAGCCAGGGGCACGCCCGGCTTCTCCGGCGCGGACCTGGCCAACCTGGCCAACGAGGCGGCCATCTTCGCGGTACGGGACAGCCGGGACATCATCACCGCGAACGACTTTTTCTCCGCCCGCGACCGGATCATCCTGGGCCGCCGCGAGGGCTCGAACGTGCTGCTGCCCGAGGAGAAGCACTCGGTGGCGGTGCACGAGTCCGGGCACGCCATGGTCGCCGCGCTGGCCGCGCACGCCGACCCGGTGGCCAAGGTGACGATCCTGCCCGCGGGGCAGACGCTTGGCGTGACCGAGCAGCTTCCGCTGGTCGAACGGCACATGTACACCGAGGATTACCTGCTCGACTCGCTCGCCGTCAAGATGGGCGGCCGCGCGGCCGAACTGGTCGTGCTCGGCCAGGGGTCCACCGGCGCGGGAAACGATCTGGCCACCGCCACTGATCTCGCGACGAAAATGGTGCGCGAGTTCGGGCTCTCGCCCGCGCTCGGCCCGATCGGGTATCCGGAAGGCGGCTCGGTGTTCCTCGGCGGCGGCGGAGCCGGCATGTCCAGCCGGCCGTTCGCCGAAGCCACCCAGGCGACCATCGATGCCGAGGTGAGCAGGCTGTTGCGTGAAGCCGAGGCTCGCGCGGTTGATTTGCTGAAAAGCAACCGGGAGAACCTCGACATGCTCGTCGCCCTGCTGCTTGAGCGGGAGACCGTCGACGGCTCCGATGTGTACCGGATCGCAGGTCAACCGGACCGCAGTGCGGACGCGCCGAGCGTGACGATGACTCCGCACACCGCAACAGGTGTTACCAGTGCGGCTAAGTTAAATCAGCGTTACGTCTGTGGCTAAATCATTAACCGCGCAACATTGTGATCACGGATCGGCAGCGATCTTGGCGTAGGTACTGGACATTCCGGGCCAGATAGCGCTTTCTCTCTAGAAAGAGCCGCCGTATTGTTAATCACAGCGGAGCCTGGAGGCTGCCATGGGCACACGCGTTACATCAGCACGTTCGTATTCTCGAAGGCGGGGCTGGCTCACAGTCGCCGCCCTGACGGCGGCGGGCCTTGTCGTAGCCGCCTGCAGTAGCTCGGCAAGTTCGACCGGAGGCTCAGCGTCTCCGCCGTCGAACGCGAGCACGGTCAAGACCGGCGGTCAAGCGGTCATGGCCCTCGACGAGGACGTAGCGGGCTTCAACCTGCTGCAGTACTCGGACAACGAGTTCGTCCTGCAGGAGATCCTCAACGAGGTCTGGCCGTCGGTCTACATCATCACCCCGAGTTACAAGGTCTCGCTGGACACCAACGTGGTCACCAGCGCCACCGAGACGAGCACCAGCCCGCAGACGATCGTGTACCAGATCAACCCGAAGGCCACCTGGTCCGACGGTGTACCGATCAACGCGCAGGACTTCATCTACAACTGGGAGGTCCAGAGCGGCAGTCCCAAGTACAAGGACGTCGGCAACGCCGCGTACCTGCCGGCCACAACGTCCGGGTACAGCCAGATCAAGTCCATCACCGGCTCGAACAACGGCAAGACCGTGACGGTCATTTACGCCACGCCGTTCGCCGACTGGCAGGCGCTGTTCAGCCCGATGATCCCCGCGCACATCGCGTCGAAGGTCGGCTTCAACAACGGCTTCCAGAACTTCGACGCGGCCGTGAAGGTCTCGGGCGGTCCGTACGAGATCCAGAGCTACACCAAGAACGTGAGCCTGGTAGAAGTCCGTAACCCGAAGTACTGGGGCACCCCGGCCAAGCTCAGCAAGGAGATCTTCCAGTTCATCTCCGATGACTCGCAGGGGCCGCCGGCCATGGCCAACGGCGAAGTCAACATGTTCAACCCGGCCCTGGGGTCCACGAGCTTGCTTGACTCGCTCAAGGGCACCCCGAACACCACCGTGTCGGTCGTGCCTGGCCTTGAGTACCAGCACATCGACTTCAACGAGTCCAACCCGTACCTGGCTCTGGCCAGCGTCCGGCACGCCATCGCCTACGGCACCAACCGGCAGGAGATGATCCAGCGGCTCGTCGACCCGCTGACCACCAAGATCGGCCTGCTCGGCAACCAGATTTACATGCCGGTGCAGCCGACGTACGTGGACGACAGCGGCGGCTACGGCGCGTTCAGCACGTCAAAGGCCGAGGCCGAGCTCAAGTCGGCCGGCATGACGATGGGGTCGGACGGTTACTTCCACCCCAACTTCGGTCCGGAAAAGGGCCAGGATCTCACGCTGTCCATCTCGACCACCAGCGGTGACCAGGCACGGCTCCAGCTTGAGGAACTGTTCCAGGCCGACATGAAGGCCGTCGGTGTCAAGATCAACATCCAGAACTACGCGGCGAACACGCTGTTCGGCACCACCCTGCCCAAGGGTGAGTTCCAGATCGCCGAGTTCGCCTGGGTGCAGACGCCGTTCGCTTCTGGCAGCGCCTCCGCCTACTGCGCGTACACCAACACAGCAGCCTGCGGCGAGAACTGGGATCACTACGCCGACCCGCAGGTCGACTCGCTGATGAATGCCGGAATGGACTCAGGCAACCTGACCACGGAGGCTACCGACTTCAACAAGGCGGACACGCTGATCTGGAAGGACATGGCCACGCTGCCGCTGTTCGAGGAGCCGACGCTGTTCGCCTGGTCCTCTGGCTACGGCAACGTCGTCCCCAACGCCAGTGACCAGGGTCTCACCTGGAACGCCGGCGCCTGGGGCCTGAAGGCCTAACGGCCAAAACCCATCGATAACTAACCAGTAGCAGCTAAGGAAACGTACTCACGTGTGGAGTTACATCCTCCGCCGGACCGTGGCGGGCATAGTGGTTCTGATCGTCGCGTCGTTCGTGGTGTTCCTTCTGGTCGCACTGTCCGGGAACCCACTGGCGACGATGATGGCGAACCCGCACATCTCGCGCGCCACGATCTCGGCGGCCAGGGTCGCGCTGCATCTCAACCAGCCGCTCCTGGAGCGCTACTGGACCTGGCTGTGGGGAATGTTGCACGGAAGCTTCGGCAACAGCTTCAACGGGCAGCCGGTCGCACCGCAGATTGGCCATGCATTGCTGGTCACCCTGCGGCTGGCCATTCCCGTTGTCATCCTCTCGGTCGTCCTTGCCGTGGTCGTCGGCGTGGTTGGCGCGGTGCGCCAATACCACGCCGTCGACTACGTCAGCACCGGCCTGTCCTACATCTTCTTCTCCACCCCGGTGTTCGTCCTCGCGCTGCTGCTCAAGGACTTCTTCGCGGTGAAGATCAACGACTGGGCAGGCCACACCATCCTGTACACGGTGGGCCCGTCGACTCCAGGGCTTACCGGCAGCTGGTGGACGATGTTCACCAATTCGGTCCAGCACACCGTCTTGCCTGTGCTGACCCTGATCCTGGTCACCTATGCGTCGTGGAGCAGGTTCCAGCGTGCCTCGCTGCTCGACGTGCTCAACGCCGACTACATCCGGCTGGCCAGAGCCAAGGGGCTATCGCCCCGCCGCGTGCTGTTCGTGCACGCGCTGCGCAACGCGCTGATCCCGGTCACCACCGTGGTCGCGCTGGACTTCGCCGGACTGCTCGGCGGCGTCATCGTTACCGAGATCGTCTACAGCTGGAACGGCATGGGGACGTTGTTCTACGACGCCCTGGCCGGCGGATCCGGGATCAGCCCGGATGTGTACATCGTGCAGGGATGGCTGATCGTGGCCGCCGGCGCGGTCATCGTTTTCAACATCATCGCGGACGTCCTGTACGCAGTCCTTGACCCGAGGATCCGGTATGCCTGACCCCATCCCAGATCTGGCCCCCGCGGCACCGCCGGTACCCCCGGGCCCGCAGGTACGGCCAGAAGCGACCGCTGCCGCCCAAGGCCTGACCATTGAGGCGCGCAGCCAGCTCCGGATGATCCTTGAACGGTTCATCCACCACCGGATCGCCTTGGCCAGCTTGGCGTTCTTCATCGGGCTGATCTTGTTCAGCACCGTCGGACCGCTGTTCTGGAACATCAACTACGCGGCGATCACGGACCAGTTCAACACCGCGCCTACCTGGGCGCACCCGTTCGGCACCGACCCGATCGGGCACGATATGTTCGCCCAGGTGATGGCCGCGGAGGCCACCTCGGTCAAGACCGCCCTGGTGGTAGCCGTGGTGTCGACGATTATCGGCACGATTATCGGCGCGCTGGCCGGCTACTACGGCGGGTGGGCGGACTCGCTGCTGATGCGGTTCACCGACCTGGTTCTCGCGATACCGATCCTGGCCATCTTGCTGGTGCTGGCGAATGTCGCGAGCAAGCATGCCAACAGCTGGCTCTGGATCGCGATCATCATCGCGGCCCTGATCTGGACCTACCTAGCCCGGCTGGTCCGAGGCTCGTTCCTGTCGTTGCGCGAACGAGAGTATGTCGAGGCCGCGCACGCGATCGGGGCGCGAGACGGCCGCATCATCATGCGGCACATGCTCCCGAACGCGATCGGGCCGGTCATCGTCAACGGCACGCTCACCGTGGCCAACGCCATGCTGCTCGAGTCGTTCCTGTCTTTCCTCGGCCTGGGCATCCAGCCGCCCGAGGTCTCGCTTGGCAACCTGATCGCCGCCAACCAGGGCTCGGCCGTCGTGTTCCCCTGGTTGTTCTACATCCCCTCCCTATTCCTGGTGGTGACCATCCTCGCTGTGAACTTCATCGGTGACGGCATGCGGGACGCGTTCGACCCACAGCAGCGGGTCCGCCAGTGAGCGCGCTCTCGGTCGATAACGAGGGGCTGCTAGACGTCGAGAACCTTTCGGTCACCTTCCCCACGCAGGACGGCAAGGTCAACGCGGTCCGTAATCTCAATTTCAGCCTGGGCAAAGGCGAGACCCTCGGCATCGTGGGCGAGTCGGGTTCCGGCAAATCCACGGTCGCCCTGGCCATCTTGGGTCTGCTGCCCAAGAGCGCGCTGCTCGACGGATCGATCCGGTGCCAGGGCCATGAGCTGCTCGGCCGTCCGGAGAAGGAACTAGCCAGGGTGCGCGGCGGGACAATCGCCTATATCCCGCAGGACCCGCTGTCCTCGCTGAACCCCGCGTTCACGATCGGCTGGCAGATCTCCGAAGCGATCTGGACCCGCGGCACGCACTCCAAGCACGAGGCGAACGCCCGCGCGGTCGAACTGCTGGAAATGGTCGGCATCCCGCGCGCCGCCGAGCAGGCGAGCCGGTATCCGCACGAGTTCTCCGGCGGTATGCGGCAGCGCGTCGTGATCGCGATGGCCATGGCCAACAACCCCGACGTGCTGATCGCCGACGAGCCGACCACCGCGCTGGACGTGACGATCCAGGCCCAGGTGCTCGAGGCGCTGAAGGCGGCCAGGGACCGGACGAACGCGAGCGTCATCCTGATCACCCACGACCTCGGTGTGGTGGCAGGCATGGCGGACCGGGTCATGGTCATGTACGGCGGCACCGCGGTGGAGACCGCGGATTCGGACGAGGTCTTCTACCGGCCCCGGATGCCGTACACGCTCGGCCTGCTCGGTTCCCTGCCGCGCCTGGACGCGACCACGCAGGAGCCGCTGCGGCCGATCCCCGGCTCGCCGCCGTCGCTCATTGATCTGCCCAACGCGTGCACGTTCGCGCCGCGCTGCCCGATGGTGATCGACCGCTGCCGGGAGGAAGAACCCTCGCTGCTGGACGTCGTGCCCGGACACAAGTCGGCATGCCACCGTTCGGCCGAACTCGAGGGCGTGGGCACCGAACTGTTTTCGCCGACCTGGGCCGATGACACGAGCGTCATAGCAGAAGAACAAGCGGTGGTGTCCCAGGCCACGACAGCCCCGACGGTCATCGGCGAGCGCGTCATCACCGTGACCGACCTGGTCAAGGAGTACCCGATCCGGGGCGGGCGGATGATCAGGCACCAGGTAGGAGTGGTGCAAGCGGTCAGCGGCGTCTCGTTCGACCTGTCCGAGCGCGAGACGGTCGGCCTGGTCGGCGAGTCCGGCTGCGGCAAGTCCACCACCGCGCGAACGGTGCTTCAGCTGGTGCAGGCCACGTCCGGCTCGGTGCGGTACAAGGACATCGAGCTGACCACGCGCAGCCGCAACCAGTTGCGGCCGCTCCGCCAGGAGATCCAGGTCGTGTTCCAGGACCCGTACGCGTCACTGGATCCCAAGATGCCGGTCGGCGACATCATCGCCGAGCCGTTGCACGTGCACGGACTGTGGAACCGCAAAACCGGCCCGGACAGGGTCGCCGAGCTGTTCCGTATCGTCGGGCTGAACCCCGAGCACAAGAACCGCTACCCGCACGAGTTCTCCGGCGGGCAGCGGCAGCGGATCGGCATCGCCAGGGCGCTCGCACTCGAACCGAAGGTGATCGTGCTCGACGAGCCGGTCTCCGCGCTGGACGTGTCGATCCAGGCGGGCGTCGTCAACCTGCTCGAGGAACTGCAGAACCGGCTTGGCCTGGCCTACCTGTTCATCGCGCACGACCTGTCCGTGGTCCGGCACATCTCGGACCGGGTCGCGGTCATGTACCTGGGCAAGATCGTGGAGATCGGCACCAAGGACCAGGTGTACGACGCGCCGTCGCACCCGTACACCCAGGCGCTGATGTCCGCGGTCCCGGTGCCCGACCCGTTGGTGGAGCGCCGCCGCCAGCGGATCCTGCTGACCGGCGACGTGCCGAGCGCGGCGAACCCCCCGTCCGGCTGCCGGTTCCGCACCCGCTGCTGGAAGGCGCAGGACATCTGCGCCAGCGAAGAGCCCGAACTGGTCGACCGTGGCCAGGGTCACCCAGTGGCCTGCCACTTCGCCGAAACCGTCAAGGTCCTAGCCACCCCCGCGTCCCCGAACTAAACCCGTCTCGCGCCGTCCCGTCCCGTCCCGTCCCGCGTAACGGCGGCGCGGGACGGGACGGTCCGGCCGCGGGCACGGTTCGCGGGTCTGGGCACGGTTCGCGGGTTCGGCCGCGGGCACGGTTCGCGGGGTTTGGTCGCGGCGCGAGGCCGCCGGGGGTTGCGCGAGGCCGCGGGGGTTATCGCGGTAATTCCATCCAACGGGGTAATAATCTCTGCTGAGAGCAGCCTCTTCTTCCGCGCTGGAGAGAATTACCGCGCTCTTCCACCGTCCGCTGAGGCTGAATGTGACCTGTGGCATGTGAGTGACGCGTGTCGTCGAACGCATGACGTGGCTCAGGCCGGCGTTCAGCCCAGTCCTACTTCCTACTGCACGAGGTAGTACTACGATCCGTCGTACTAGCGCGCAGGGTGGGATCGCGGGGTAATCTGTGCCATATGGCAAGGCCCTCGTTGGCGTTCATCCCTAGCCCGTCGATTAACAGCTTCCACATCGGCCCGCTGGAGATTCACTTCTACGCGCTGATGTACCTGGTGGGGATCGCCCTCGCGATCGTCATCACCAGGCGTCGCTGGAGCGCGGTGGGCGGCGATCCCGACCTGGTCGGCGACGTCGCGCTGTGGGCCGTGCCCGCCGGCATCATCGGCGGCCGGATCTACTTCGACATCACGACGCCGATGGACATCCCGCACGTCTGGTACGGCGTGTTCGCGGTCTGGGACGGCGGCCTGGGCATCTGGGGCGGCATCTTCCTCGCCGCGGTGGTCGGGCTGTGGCGGATCCGCAAGATCGGGGCCAGCACCAAGCTGTTCATGGACGCGGTTGCGCCCGCCCTGCTGGTGGCGCAAGGCATCGGCCGGATCGGCAACTACTTCAACAAGGAGCTATTCGGCGGTCCGACCACGCTGCCCTGGGGGCTGGACATCCCGGTGCAGTACCGCCCGACCGGGTACCTGCAGTACGGCACCTTCCACCCCACGTTCTTGTACGAGCTGATCTGGGACTTCGCGCTCGCCGCGTTCCTGGTCTGGCTGGGGCACCACAGCAAGGTCAAGGCGCCGGGCCTGTTCGCGCTGTACGTTGCCGGTTATTCCGTGTTCCGCATCTTCGAGGAATCCCTGCGGGTCGATTCCTCGGTGCACATCTTCGGCCTCCGGCTGAACATGTACGTCGCGATCATCTTGGCCATCATCGGCCTGGTCTGGTTCTACCGCATCCAGCGCCGCCCGGCCGTCGAGCTCGTCGCGCAACCCCAGCCCGCCGGTGCCGATACCGGCACTGGCACCGGCACCGCCGTCGGCACCGGCACCGGCGACGAGACCCAGCAGGCCGACCCCGAAAGCCCGGCCGCGGAAGACGCCACGGTCGCGCGGGCACAGGCCACCGACGCCGAAGTGCCCGAAGGACGTGGCTGACCTGGACGGCGACAGCTGGACGTGGTGGCGCCAGCGCCGGCCACGGGCCGAGCACCTTCACTTCGACTCGGCGGCGGCAGGCCGGTCCTCGGTCACCACGCTTCGCGTCGTCGCCGGTCACACCGAACGGGAGGCCGTGCTCGGCGGGTACGTGGCGCAGGCGGAGGCCGAGCCGGTGCTGGACCGCGGCCGCGAGGACCTGGGCGAGCTGCTCGGCGTCCCGGCCGACGGCGTGGCCTTCGTGGAGAACGCGGAGGCCGCGCTCGACCGCCTGCTGCGCATCTGGCCGCTCGCCGAGGGCGACACCGTCGTGGTCGCGCCCAGCGAGTGGGGACCCAACCTGCACGCGTTCGCGGAGCGCGGCCTGCGCATCGCGCAGACGGCGGCGGACGGCGACGGCCTCGTCGACCTGGCCGCCCTGGAGCGGCTGCTGGCCAGCGACCCGCCCGCGGCCGTTCACCTGACCCAGGTCGCTTCGCACCGGCCGCTGGTCCAGCCGGTCGCCGCGGTCGCCGCGATCTGCGCGGCGGCGGGCGTTCCGCTGTGGGTGGACGCGGCCCAGGCGCTGGGCCACGTCCCGACCGCGTGCGGTGCCGACGTCGTGTACTCCACCAGCAGGAAATGGCTCACCGGCCCCCGTGGCGTGGGCGTGCTCGCTGTCGCCGGGCAGTGGTGGGACAAGCTGCGGATCCAGCCGCCCGAGCTGTTGCGCGGCGCGTTCGGCACCCCGCTGCGCTATGTGGAGCCGGGCGAGGCGCACATGGCGGGCCGGATCGGGCTGTGCAACGCGGTGCGGGAGTTCATCGAGGCCGGCCAGGAGGCCGTGTGGCAGCGGCTGGCCGAGGTGGGCACGCAGACCAGGGAGGCCCTCGCCGACCTGCCTGGCTGGTCGGTGGTCCCCGCGCCGGCCGGCGCCGGCTCGGCCATCACGGGGCTGCGCCCGGACGAGGGCCAGTCGGTCACGGAAACCAGGTCCCGCCTGCTCGCCGAGCACAGCATCGTCACCACCGCGGCCCTGCCTGGCCGTGCCCCCCGCGAGATGACCGGACCGCTGCTCCGGGTCAGCCCGCACGTCGACTGCACCGCCGACGACCTGGCCCGCCTGCACAAGGCCCTCCGCGCCCTCAGTTAACCCACGCGCCCCCGCCGCCCGGGGCCGCGAACCAGCACTCGCGGTCATAACTAACCGTGGTGCTTCATCCCGTCACGCATGCTCGTCACGGTCCCTGGCCGGGGAACAGGCTGGCCGCGTTGCCGCCGAGGATCAGCTCGCGTTCGGCCAGGGTTAGCCGCGCGCGCAGCACGGTCTCGCGCGGCGCCGGGTCGCCGATGGCGAATGGGTAGTCCGATCCGAGCAGCACGTGATCCGCGCCCGCCTTGGCGACGAGGAACTCAACCGCTTCGGAATCGGATACCACGGAATCGAAATATAGGAGGGCGAAGGACTCGAGGGGGTCACTCGTCCCGGCCGGGTCGAGCAGGTGGTTGCGGACCAGGCGCCCGAGTACGTACGGCAGCGCGCCGCCGCCGTTCGCGGCGACGAGCTTCAGCCCGGGGAACCTGGCCGGTATGCCGGCGTACAGCAGCCTGGCCAGTGTCACCGTGCCGTCCTCGATCCGCCCGAGCCCGTTCATCAGCCCGAAGTCGGCGTACCGGGGCCCCGCCGAGCCGAACCCGGCATGCAAGAACACCACCGCGCCAGCCTCGTCGGCCGCCTCCCAGAACGGCGTGAACGCAGGGTCGTCCAGCTCGCGCCCGCCAGCCCGTGTCCCGATCACCACCCCGTGACCCGAGGCGGCCACCGCGGCCGCCGCCGCGTCCGGGTCTTGCAGCGGGACCGTCCCCAGTGCGCGAAGGCGCAGGTCAGCGGAGCACATGGTGCGCAGTGCCCCGGTCAGCTGCGCCGCCCAGTCCGCCCCTTCACAGGCAGGCAGCGAGTAGCCGAACAGGTCCGGCCAGACGCTGACCACCTGGCGGTCCACCCCCCGCGCCGACAGCCAGACGCCGCGCGCGGCCAGATCCGCGGGCCAGTCGGTGAGCAGACTGGGCACGGGTCGCCCGGGCGACCCGTCACCGAACGTGACGCCGCCAGCGGAAGTCACCGCGACGTGCGGGAATCGCGCCTCCGCTAGCCAGCGCGCAGGAGCCGCGTGCGCGTGCACGTCGACAACGTCCACGCCTTCAGTTGTAGTTCACGGTGATATTTCCGTCGCCCGAAATAGCGGTAATAGACCGGTGTGTCGCCGGATCGGAGCCGATGTCGACGGTGCTGTTCCCGTTGGGCGCCTCCGGATGGATGGTGTAGCCGGTCCCGCGCGGAACCAGCACGGTGACGTCGCCCGAGCTGCTGTTCGCCCAGACGTTATAGGGCGCCGCCGCGAACCGCAGCCAGATGTTGCCTGAGTCGCTGGATGCCTGCAGTTCGGGGGAGCGGGTGTCATTCGCGGTGATGTCGCCGGAGCTGGTCTGCAGGTTCAGTGCCACACCCGGCGGCACCTCGATCGTGTAGTCCGCCGAGCAGGAATCGCCGAAGCCGCTGGGACACTGCTGCGAGATGACCAGCGTGCCGCCCTTGCGCCGCTCCCCGGCGACCGGCTTGCGGCCGGACCAGTGCAGCAGGCGGGTCACCTGGACGCGGCCAGAAGGCCCGTTGGTGACGGTGATGTCGCCGTCGGACAGCCGCACGGTGACCTGGCCCGGCGCGGCGTAGCTGGCCGTCTGGCTCTGGCTGTGCATGTGCCTGCCGAACGACGTCGCGTACCACAGCGAGGTGCCCGCCCCGGCGATCGCGGTGATCGTCGCCGCGAGACCGGCCAGCAGCCACGCCAGCCTCCCCCTGGAATTCACGCGCTGGCTCCGAGATAGCGCAGCACCGCCATCACCCGGCGGTGATCGTTGTCGGGAGACTCAGCCAGGTCTAGTTTTGCGAAAATGTTGTTGATGTGCTTGGCGACGGCGCTGTCGCTGACCACGAGCGCGGCGGCGATGCCTGCGTTGGAGCGGCCCTCGGCCATCAGCCCCAGCACCTCACGCTCGCGCGGGGTGAGCCGGCCGAGCGGGTCGTCGCGCCGCCTGATCAGCAGCTGGGAGACCACCTCGGGGTCGAGCGCGGTGCCGCCGGCGGCCACCCGGTTCAGCGCTTCCACGAACTCCTTGACGTCGGCCACCCGGTCCTTGAGCAGGTACCCGACGCCGCTGGTCTGCTCGGAAAGCAGTTCGGTGGCGTAGCGCTCCTCGACGTACTGGGACAGGACGAGCACCTTGACCGGCGGCTTGCCCCGGCGCAGGGCGAGCGCGGCCCTGATGCCTTCGTCGGTGAACGTCGGCGGCATCCTGACGTCGACGATGGCCAGGTCAGGCCGGTGCCGGTCAACGGCCTTGAGCAGGCTGTCCGCGTCCGCGACCGCGGCGGCCACCTCGATGCCGAACTTCTCCAGTACCTCGACCAGCCCGGCTCGCAGCAGGACCGAGTCCTCGGCGATCACGATTCGCATGGCAACTCCGCCGTTATCACTGTGGGCCCCCCGATTGGGCTGTCGATGTGCAAGGTGCCGTCCACCGAGGCGGCTCGCTGCCGGAGCCCGGCCAGCCCCGATCCGCCGCCGCCAATGGCGGCGCCGCCGCTCCCGTCGTCCGCGATCGTGAGGGTGAGCACGCGATCGAGCGCGCGGACCGTCACGCTGGCCGACGTGGCGTCCGCGTGCTTGGCCACGTTGGTCAGTGCTTCGGACACGATGAAGAACGCGACCGCCTCGACGGCGGGCGGCACCGTGACGCCGTCCAGGGAGGCGGTCAGCGCCACCGGGAAGGGGGCGCGGGCGGCGATGCCGGACAGGGCCGCGTCCAGGCCGCGGTCGGTCAAGATGGCCGGGTGCAGGCCCTGGACCAGGTCGCGCAGCTCCTTGAGCGCCTCCTTCGCGTCCTCGTGCGCGCGCTCGATCACCGCCATCGCCGCAGCGGGCACGTCCTCGAGGGTCGCCCTGGCCAGCCCGAGCCGCATGGCCATGGACACCAGCCGCTGCTGGGTGCCGTCGTGCAGGTCGCGTTCTATCCTGCGGCGTTCGGTGTCGGCGGCGCTGACCGCGGCGGCGCGGCTCTCGGTCAGCCGGCGCAGTTCGTCGGCCCTGGTCGGCCCCAGCAGCGCCCTGGCGCAGGCCGTATCGGCGGCCGCGGCGGCCCTGGCCAGCCACGGCGCGGCGAAGAACAGCACCGGCCCGAGCACCGTAGCGGGCATCGCCTTGACGGTGTTGTCGCTGCCAGGTACTGAGAGCAGCCAGGTCAGCACGGGCATCGTGGTGAAGACCAGCGCACCCGCCCAGGCGAACGCGACGGCGAGCCCGCCCACGGCGGCGATCGCCGGGCCGACCACGAGGTGGTAGCCGATCTGCCGCCAGGAACTCGCCGTCCTGGCGGCCTTGAGCAGGTCCGCGAGCAGCGAGCCCGTGCCGCGGGGGAGGACCGTGGTGGCCGGGATGCGCACGCCGGTGAACGCGGCGAGCCGGGACCGCTGCCAGGCGGTAAAGACGTCGGCGCAGGCCAGCAGCGCTATGAAGGGGATCGCGACCAGCACCACCGTGGGCAGCACGACCGCGCCGACAGCGGTCAGGGAACCCATCACGCTGAACGTGATGACCGCCACCGCGAGCGCGGTACACACCTGAAATGTGTCCAGCCAGGCACGCCTGGTGAAGGGCGCGCGGGCGATGGAGCTGGTCACCGGATCACCTTAGGTGACCGGGCGAGACGTCTGCCATGCGGCGGACCTCCGCTTTTATGGTGAAGCTGGCGCCACCCCTGGCCTACTGGCGAGGACCTTCGCGCCCGATCAGCGCCTCGATGCCGTCCAGGATCCGGTCCAGGCCGAAGCTGAACTCGTCGTCAGGGCCGTCGTCCACCTCGAACACCCGGGCGTCCATGAACGCGGCCAGCGAGGGGAACCGGTCCCGGTCGGCGACGTCCCTGAGCACGGCGGCCCAGCTGCCCATCCATTCCAGCGGCGTCTGGCCGGAGTCCAGGACGGCGGCCATGATGTCGGCTTCCAGCACGGCCAGGTTCCTGACGTAGCCGGACAGCAGCATGATCACCGAGGCCTTGCGGGCCTCGGCCAGCCCGGTGCCGCGCAGGCAGGCGAGGACGCTGTCGAACCAGGCGACCTCGTTGGGCATGACCGGCAGGCTGTGCAGCGGGACGCGAACCACCCAGGGGTGGCCTCTCGCGGCGTTCCGCATCTCCCAGGCGCAGCGGGTCAGCCCGGCTCGCCAGCCCTCACCGTTGCCGTCGCCGTCGCCGTTGCCCTTGCCTTCGAGCGGGGGCGAGGCCATCCGGCCCCAGGCGGCGTCCACCATCAAGTCGATCAGCTCGTCCTTGCTGGCGATGTGCCGGTACAGGGACATCGGGGCGGTGCCCGCCTCGGCGGCGACCCGGCTCATGGAGACGGCGTCCAGCCCGTCGGTGTCGGCGACGCGAATGGCGGCGTCGACGATCCGGTCCACGGTGAGGGCCGGTTTCGGGCCCTTGCGGGGCTGCTCGCGGACGCCCCACGCGGCCGCGACGTTCTTCGGGATGGCGCTGACGGTTTTCATGTTGACACCGATCTTATTACTGCGTATAACTTACGCATATAAGCGTACGACATACGCAGTAAGGAGATGAACGTGAGCCTGGCCATAGCGACCAGCGGACTGGTCAAGTCCTACGGCAAGCACCAGGTGCTGGACGGCGTGGATCTGCGCGTCCCGGCCGGCAGCGTGTACGCGCTGCTGGGCGGCAACGGCGCTGGCAAGACGACGACCGTGCGGATCCTGGCCACGCTGTCCCGGCCGGATGGCGGCCAGGCGCGGGTGGCCGGTTTCGACGTGCTGAAGCAGCGAGCGCAGGTGCGCAAGGCGATCAGCCTGACCGGCCAGTACGCCGCATTGGACGAAGCGCAGACCGGTGCGGAGAACCTGCGCATGATGGGCAGGCTGACCGGGCTTTCGCGGCGCGACGCGGGGGCGCGCGCCGCGGAGCTGCTTGACCGCTTCTCACTCAGTGAAGAGGCGGGCCACCGCCAGGTGGGCACGTATTCGGGCGGGATGCGGCGCCGGCTTGACCTGGCGGCGAGCCTGGTCGGCAGGCCGTCGGTCATCTTCCTCGACGAGCCGACCACGGGGCTCGACCTGCCGAGCCGGCAGGCGATGTGGGAGGTCGTCACCGGGCTGGCCAGCAGCGGCGTGACGATCTTCCTCACCACCCAGTACCTGGACGAGGCGGACCGGCTCGCGGACCGGATCGCGGTGCTGAACGGCGGCCGCCTGGTCGCCGAGGGCACCGCCGCCGAACTCAAGCAGCGGGTGGCGGAAAAGCGCCTCGACCTGCGCGCGTCAACCGACGCCGCGTACGCCGAGCTGTCCGCGCGCCCCGCGGCCACGCACCAGGACCCGGCCACCCGCACCGTCGGCGTGCCGACCGACGGCAGCGCCGCGAACGTGCGCGCGCTGCTCGACGAGCTCGACCCCGCCCGCCGCCTGGTGGCGGACTTCGCCGTGCACGGCGCCACCCTCGATGACGTGTTCCTGGCCCTGACCACCAAGGAGACCTCCCATGTCTGACGCGATCACGATGACCGGCCGGGGCCTGCGCCTGACCGCCCGCAAACCCGACGCGCTGATCACCGCGTTCATGCTGCCGGTCCTGCTCATGCTCATGTTCGTCTACCTGTTCGGCGGCGCGGTGAGCATCGGCACCAAGTACGTCACCTACGTGGTGCCCGGCGTCATGCTGCTCTGCGCGATCACCGGGTCGGCGACCACCGCGGTCACCGTCTGCCAGGACATGACCGGCGGCATCATCGACCGGTTCCGGTCGATGAACGTCCCCGGCGCGACGATCGTCGGCGGCCATGTCGTGGCCAGCCTGGTGCGGAACGCGCTGGCGACCGTGCTGCTGTTCGGCGTCGCCTACGGGATCGGGTTCCGCCCGCACGCCACCGTGGCCGGTTTCATCGGTGCGGTCGCGATCCTGATGCTGTTCGTGGTCGCCGTGTCCTGGTTGTGCGCGGCGATCGGCCTGCTGGCCAGCTCGGCCGAGGCGGCGAACTCCGCGATGTTCTTGATGTTCGCGGCGTATGCGAGCAGCGCGTTCGTCCCGGTCCGCACGATGCCGTCCTGCCTGCGCGGCTTCGCCGCCCACCAGCCGGTCACGCCGATCACCGAGGCGATCCGCGCGCTGCTGCTCGGCCACCCGGCCGGCTCCAGCCTGTGGATCGCGCTCGCCTGGTGCTGCGGCATCCTGCTGGCCTCCGTCGCGGGCTCCACCCTGCTGTTCCGCCGCCGCACCGGGTAAGAACACGCGCGGGCAGGTGCGTGTTCACGGGTGGCGGCGTTGCGCCGGTGCGCCGGTGCGCTGGTGGGCTGGTGCGCTGGTGCGCTGGTGCGCTGGTGCGCTGGTGCGCTGGTGCGCTGGTGCCGTCCTGCGGGCTGGCGGGGTGATCAGCGCGGTACTTATGTCCAGCACGGAAGAAAAGGCTGCTCACAGCACCCTTAACCGCCGCGTTGGACATAGTTACCGCGTTACCGTAACGGCGGCGCGGCCGGGGACAGGGAGGGGCAGTCGCTGGTCCGGGTCTGCCGGGATCGGCCCTGCCGTGGGGCCCGGATTGAGGCTTTGCCTGTGAGCCGTATACCCATACCGGGCGAAACGGGCGCGAAAACAGTCAGGTGACAGGCAAAGTGAGCGGACCAGCCAGCAGAGTCACCCTAAGTTCTCTCGGTTGTCGACCACCCTGCGCATTTTTCCCGCAGAACGCTCCGTGGTTCCTGGGTCGCCGACTTTAACCGTCACCCTGACCCCGACGTTGTCGTGGACCGCGGCGGCCAGTTCGGCCGCCGCGGTTTCCCGCTGTCCGGCGGTCGCGTCCGGCCGTGCCTCCGCGAGAACGGTCAGCTCGTCCAGCCGGTCCGTCCTGGTCAGCTCGAGCTGGAAGTGCGGGGCGAGGCCGGGCACGCGCAGCAGCAGTTCCTCGATCTGGGTGGGGAACACGTTGACTCCGCGCAGCACGATCATGTCGTCGCTACGGCCGGTGACCCGCTCCATCCGCCGGAACGCCGGCCTGGCCGTTCCCGGCAGCAGCCTGGTCAGGTCCCGGGTGCGGTACCTGATCAGCGGCATCGCCTGCTTGGTCAGCGAGGTGAACACGAGCTCGCCCCGGTCCGTTGTGGGTGCGCCGGTGACCGGGTCGATGGTCTCCGGGTAGAAGTGGTCCTCCCAGATGGTCAGGCCGTCCTTGGTCTCCACGCACTCCTGCGCGACACCCGGCCCCATCACCTCGGACAGGCCGTAGATGTCGACCGCGTCCAGCCCCGCCCTGGCTTCCAGTTCGGCTCGCATCTGCTCGGTCCACGGCTCGGCGCCGAAGATGCCGATTTCCAGCGACGTCTGGCTGGGGTCGATGCCCGCCCGCTCGAACTCGTCCAGCAACGTCAGCATGTACGTGGGTGTCACCATGATCACGCGCGGCCTGAGGTCGAGGATGAGCCGCACCTGCCGGCCGGTCATCCCGCCGGACGCGGGGATCACCGCGCAGCCGAGCTTCTCGGCGCCGTAGTGGGCGCCGAGCCCGCCGGTGAACAGCCCGTAGCCGTAGGCGACGTGGACGGTGTCGCCAGGCCGTCCGCCGGCCGCCCGGATCGACCGGGCCACCAGGCTGGCCCAGGTGTCGATGTCGTCCTGGGTGTACCCGCACACGGTGGGCTGGCCGGTGGTGCCGCTGGACGCGTGAATGCGCCTGATCTGCTCGGACGGGACGGCGAACATGCCGTACGGGTAGTTGTCCCGCAGGTCGTCCTTGGTCGTCATCGGGAAGCGGACCAGGTCCTCCAGCCCGCGGCAGTCGTCCGGGTGCACGCCGGCTTCGTCGAACTTCTTCCGGTAGAAGGGCACGTTCACATAGACGTGCCGCAGCGTCCAGCGCAACCGCTCTAGCTGCAGTTCGCGCAGTTCATCAAGCGACAGCCGCTCAGCGGCGTCCAGTTCAGCCTGCTCCATCCGGCCACTGTGTCGCGCCACCCAGCTCAGGTCAAGATCCGCCCCGCGTGTGCCCCTCCCGCGTGTGCCCCGCCCCGCGTGTGCCCCGCCCCGCGTGTGCCCGCCCCGCGTGTGCCCCCCGGCAACCGTTCCCGGCGCCGCGCCGTCCCACTAGCCCCGTGAGCCCCAGTGTCACCGTGGTCCACATCGCGGGCGGGTCGGTTTCGGACTGTGGTGAGTAAGGCGCCAAATTTGGCGCCTTACTTACCACAGTCCACGCGGCGCCCCGTTGCCCGCTACGGCTTGGCGCGGCCGATGCTCGCGACGGTGGCGTTCGCGGCGCGGACCAGGTCGGCGGGGGTGAGCTCGATTTCCAGGCCGCGCCGGCCGGCGCTGCAGAACATCGTGGGCTGGCCCATCGCCGACTCGTCGACCACGACAGGCAGCCGTTTACGCTGGCCGAGCGGGGAGATCCCGCCGGCCACGTAGCCGGTCGCGCGTTCGGCCGCCGCGACCTCCGCCATCGCGGCCTTCTTGCCGCCGGCGGCCGTGGCGAGCGCCTTCAGGTCCAGTTCGCCGCTCACCGGCACTACGGCCGCCACCAGCTTGCCGTCCACCTCGGTGATCAGCGTCTTGAACACCCGCTCCGGCGCCACGCCGAGGGCGGCACTGGCCTCGGCCCCGTAGGAGTCGTGCCGGGGGTCGTGCACGTATTCGTGCACGGTGAACGGGATCCGCGCCCGCTCCAGCGCGATCGTCGCGGTAGTCCCACGTCCAGCCACGATCCGCCACCCTACCCGCCCGGGCCGGCTCGGGAAAAACCATTAGGCGCCCTGGAGGCGGCGTCCGCATAGTGGTGGTATGCGTGTGACGTTTCCCCGGCTGCCCGACCACCAGCGGGCATATTCACTGGTGGAACGGGACGACGGCGTGATGTACCGGCTGGACGGCGGTGTCGCCGGGCCCCGGCTGCCACACGACATCGTGCACCTGGTGGTCGAACGCGAACTGCGGATCAAGGACGGTATCTGGGCGGGCATCGCCAAGGGCGTTGTGTTCTCCAGCATGACTCACGTCAGCGGCCGGTGCCTGCGCGCCGAACTGCTCGCCGACCTGGTCGCGGCCGCGGCGGCGCTCGACGCCCCCACGCCGCAGCGAATCCGCGCGCTCGCCGCCGCTAAGCTCTCGGTCCTGCCCGATGCCGAGATAGATCCGGCCGCCATCGCCGTCGCCGCGCAGGCCCTGCAGGTGGAGGCCGCGCGCTGGGCCCGCCTCCGTGTCGGCGAGCACCTGGATTATGAGTGGCCCGTTTACGGGCAGAAGGCGAGGGACACCGTGACCGGTCGGCCGCCGGAACTCATCGAGTGCGGCATCTTGACGCTGCGCCGCTGGACCCTGGCCGACGTCGACGCGCTGTACCGCGCGGTGGACGAGTCGATGGACCAGCTGTCCCCGTGGATGCCGTGGGCGCCCGGCTATACCCGTGAGTCGGCCGCCGGGTTCATCGGCACGGCCGCGACGGACTGGGCGGAAGGCACGTCGTATTCCTACGCCATGGTCGCCGCCGGCGTGATCGCCGGCGGTACCGGCCTGCGTAGCCAGGCCGATACCGGCCGCATGGAGATCGGCTACTGGGTCCGTCAGGCGTACACCCGTCGCGGCCTGGCCTCGGCCGCCACGGTCGCCCTCACCGAACAGGCCTTCCTGCTGCCTGGCATCAACCGGGTCGAGATCCACCACCACCCGGGCAACCTGGCCAGCGCCGGCGTCCCGCGCAAGCTGGGCTTCACCAGGGCGCCGGAGGAGAGGACGTCCAGGGACGGCCACCTCTTCACGGTCTGGTATCGCCTGGCGGACGGCTAACCGGTACTGCCGTCGAGCAGGACCTGCGCGACCGCGTCTGGATCGTCGGTCATCGGCACGTGCCCGCAGCCGTCCAGCGAGACGAAGCGCGCCGACGGCAGCCGCTCGCGGGCGACCCGCGCGTTCGCCGGTGACAGGACCCTGTCCTTGGCTCCCCAGGCGATCGTCACCGGTATGTCATCGGAGATGCCGGACGTGAACGGCTCGAACGTGGCGAACACCGCGTGCACGGCCTGGCCCGCCTTCGCCATGCCCGCGACATCGCCCATGGCCTGCGCCGCGGTGAGCCGGCCCGGCTTGGCCACCACCATGCCGAACAGGGCCATCCGGCCGGCGGCGCTGCGTGCCATCGCGGGTATGGCAGGCCGCAGGCCCTTGGCGGATGCCAGCATCACGCTGAACAGCGTCCGCGCGTACGTGACCTGGTAGCCGTGGTTCTGGAAACCGGCGGGGGAGATCCCGGTGGCGCTCGCCGCAAGCCCACGCGAGGCGAGTAGCAGCGCCAGGGCGCCGCCCAGCGAGTTGCCGGCCAGGTGCGGGCGGTCCAGCCCGAGCGAGTCGAGCAGCACCGCGACCTCGTCGGCCATCGCGCTGAGCGCGTTCTTGCCGTCGGCCCCGCTGCCCGATAGCGGCGGCGAATCGCCGTGCCCTGGCAGGTCGAGGGTGATGACCTCGCGATGAGGGGTGAGCAACGGGAGCAGTACGTCCCATGCCTGCCGCCGGTGGCCTAGTCCGTGGATGAGGACGAGCGGCGATCCCGTTCCGGCGCGCTCGAAGACAAGGCCCACTGCACAGCTCCTCCCGGTCGGTGACGAAGACGTTACGCCCCGATGGTCCCGAAGGGAAGCGGTTACGGATTAATGCGTTGCGCGCTAGTCGAGTAATTATTGTCGTGCCTGTTGCCGAACCCGCTGGTGATCGCGCTCGCGACCCCGACCACGAGAAACACGATCAGGATCACCCGTCCGGCCGTGGTCATCAGGAACGGCTTGGTGGCGTTCGCGCCGGGTGAGGCCTGTCCCGTGCCGTCGCCGAACAGCCGCTTCGGGTAGGCCGTGGTCAGCATCAGCCAGTACGACTCGACCCGCATCAGGTACCTGGCGACCGCCGCCGTCGCCTCGAACAGCGGCTCCGGCATCCGGCCCATGATCAGCACGATCAGCCAGATGAAGAACGCGCACGTCTGCCACCCGGCGGTGAGCACCGCGTACACGATGGCCGCGGGGATGACCAGGATGATGCGCGCCAGGACGGCGAGGCGGTTAAGTTCGGCCGGCCGGAGCTCGATCTGCACCGGGTAGCCGGGCGCCTCGAACGAGAACGGCGGGTACCTGTCGATCAGCAGGGACTCGGAGGCGCGTACCCGGGTGGCGTAGGCGAGATAGCTGGCCAGGAAGTAATAGGCCCAGCCGGGCAGCCGGCCGGTGACCAGGGCGGCGAACCAGCCGATGATCGCGACGAAGAACACCGCGACACCGAGGACGGCGAGGGCGATGAACTGCGGGATCAGCAGCAGCCACCGCAGCAGCACGGTGAGCCTGCGCTGCCGTGGCGGTGGTACGAGATCGAGTTCAGGCAGCAGCTCGTTCACGGCAATCCCCCCGACTACCTTAAGTGGTCAAGCCATACCCGTGAGTTTCCGTGCGGAAACGTCATTCGTGGCGGACCGGCAGGTAAAGCTAAACTCGCTGGTTGTGAGCGCTGATCTCGAAGAGCGGTTTCCCGGTGTGGCGGCGTTGTCCGCCGCGCTCGAGACCACCGGTTACCTCGCGGGTGACCAGCTCGCCGCGGCGCTGTTTCTCGCCGTCCGCATGGGTCAGCCGATCCTGCTCGAAGGCGAGCCGGGCGTGGGCAAGACGGAAGCGGCCAAGGCCCTCGCCGAGGCGCTGGACACACCGCTGGTACGGCTGCAGTGCTATGAGGGCATCGCCGCCTCGGAGGCGCTCTACGAATGGAACTACCCGCGCCAGCTGCTCGCGATCAGGCTGGCCGAGGCGGCTGGTGAGCACATCAGGGACAAGGACCTGTTCACCACGGAATACCTGCTGTCCCGCCCGTTGCTCGCCGCGCTGCTGCACCCCGGCCCCCGGCCGGCGGTCCTGCTCATCGACGAGGTGGACCGCGCGGACGACGAGTTCGAGGCGTTCCTGTTCGAGCTGCTCGCCGAGGCGGCCGTGACCATTCCCGAGCTCGGCACCCAGCGCGCGGTGGTGCCGCCGGTCACCGTTCTCACCTCGAACCGCACCAGGGACCTGCACGACGCGCTGAAGCGCCGTTGCCTCTATCACTGGATCGCCTACCCAGACCCGCACCGCGTCGCCGAGATCATCCGCCGCAGGGTGCCGTCGGCCGGAGCCGATCTGGCCGGCCAGGTAGCGGCCGCGGTGGGCCGCCTGCGCGGCCTCGACCTCACCAAGCCGCCCGGCATCTCCGAGGCGATCAGCTGGGCATCCGCGGTGAATATGCTCGGCGCGTCCCGGCTCGACCAGGACCTGGCCGCGCAGACCATGGCCACCGTGCTCAAGTACCCAGAGGACGGGGAGTCCGTCCGCGAGACGGGCCTGGCCGCGATCACCGGTGACTGAGCCGCGCGAAGCAGACGTGGCGTCGCTGGCGGCGGGGCTCGGCACGGCGCTGCACGCGGCCGGATTGCCGGTGGGCCCGGACCGGTGCGAGCGGCTCGCCCGCGCGGTCACGGTCATGGACGCGCGCACGACCGGCGACCTGCATGCCTGCGCGCTGGCCACGATGGTCAGCGATCCCGGTCAGGTGGCCGTCTTTGAACGGGTCTTCGCCATGCTGCTGGGCGGTCCCGCGCCGTTCCCCGCCATGCCAGCCGCGGCCAGTCAGGCGGCCGGTGAGGTGGTGCGCCAGGATACGGCCGCGGACACCGGGGATGGCGCCGCTCAGCAGGGCGCGGCCAGCCTGACGTCCGGCCTGCTCCGGCAGGTGACCGGCATCGCCGGCGCGGCCGAGGGGGACGGGCCGGAGGACGAGGCCGCCGGCGCGTTCCGGATGGCATCGGCCGCCGAA
>DASXDG010000268.1:0-10077 GCA_036490795.1 Streptosporangiaceae bacterium | reverse complement strand
GCCGACCATCTTGCCGAATGCGCGCGGCGTGGCGAACGGGATCAGCAGCAGCAGGAAGATCTCGAAGATGTTCGTGAACGGGTTCGGATTCTCGAACGGATGGGCCGAGTTGACGTTGAACCAGCCGCCGCCGTTGTTGCCCAGGTCCTTGATGACTTCCTGCGACCCGACCAGCCCGCCAGGGATGCTCTGGTGCTCGCCGGCCAGCGTGGTGACCGTGTGGTAGTTCGACAGGTTCTCGATCGCGCCGCCTGCCACCAGGATCAGGGCGCCGATGATGGCGATCGGGATCAGCAGCCGGACGGCGCCCCGGGTCACGTCGACCCAGAAGTTGCCCAGCCGGTCGGTCCGGGACCGGGTGAAACCGCGGATCATCGCGATCGCGACGGCCAGGCCGACCGCGGCCGACATGAACTGCTGGACCATGAGCCCGGCCACCTGGCTGACGTAGCTCATGGTGGCTTCGCCGGCGTAGTTCTGCCAGTTCGTGTTGGTGGTGAACGACGCGGCCGTGTTCCACGCGGTGGTCGCCGGTACGTTGCCCATCCCGACGGCGAAGAACAGCCAGTGCTGCGTCCGCTCGATTAGGTACACCAGCAGGACGCTGCACAGCGAGAACGCGAGGATGGAGCGCACGTAGACGGTCCACCGCATGTCCGCGTCCGGGTCGATCCCGGTCAGCTTGTAGATGCCGCGCTCGACCCGCCAGTGCTCCTTGCTGGTGAAGATGCGCGCCAGGTAGTTGCCCAGCGGGATGTAGCACGCGGCGAGCGCGGCCACGAGCAGGGCGAACTGCAGCCAGCCAGCGGCTGTGCTGTTCATCAGAACCTCTCCGGGAAGACGAGGGCCACGAAGAGGTAGATCGTCACGATGACGCCACCGATCAGGCCGATCCAGTTCTCAACGCTCAAAGCGCTCAATCCCCTTCAGAATGAGGAGGAGGACGCCGAACACTGCCAGCGTCAGGACCACATAACCCAGGTCCGCCACGATTGCTCCTAAGTAAGCTCGCTCATAGCGCGCACACTGAAATCGCCTGCGCAGCTATCAGTAAAGATCCGGGAAAGCCCTGTTAAGAGGGTCCTTTCAGGACCCATGCGCCAGCCCCCGCGGTCCTAACAGAACCCATGCGAGTGCTCATCATCGCCCGTCGTTCCAGCAGGGAGCTGGTAACGCGCCGTCGCAACGGAGCTACTCGGCGGGTACGCGGATGTGCCGCCACGGGTGCCTGGCCCGCAGCCCATGGCCGATTTCGTTCATGAGCGCGGACGGAGGTACGGCGAGTACCGGGCACCTGGCGTGCGCTAGGCAATACCGTCCCACCGAGTGGTGAAGCAGCCTGCCAAGGGAAGCACGCCTGCCAGTTCCGATGATAAGAAGGTCTTCTTGAGAAGTAGCGACGTCCACGAGCACCGGCCCGGCGTTGCCACGCACCACGGCGGGCTGCACGCTGACGTCGTCAGGTACTCCGCCGAGCCCGTCCTCGAACGCGTCCCATAGCCTCTGCCAGGCGGCGTCACGCCAGATCTTGCGCAGGTACGCGGAGGGATGGCGGCGGTCGGCGAGATCGCCGCCCGGAGGGATCCAGGCCAGGACCGGTATCAGCGGGACGTTCCGCTGTCTTGCCTCGCCGGCCGCATGGCGCAGCGCCTGCAGGCTGCCCAGAGTCCCATGCACGCCAACAATGATCCGACGCACCGCGGGCACGACGAATCGCCTCCTGTTACATATCCGCACCGAACGCTTACGAATACATATAACCCGAAGCCAGAAGGCAGTTCGGGCCGATTTGCGAACTCCTAACGGAGTTTGCCGGAAATCATGCGAGACGCGCATATCAGGAGGCTCTAACCCCAAGCTCGTCGATATGGGAAAGCATCTCGGCCGGGTCCGCGTAGACCCGGTATGCCCCCGCGCGTTCGAGTTCTTCCCGGCCGTAGCCGCCGGACATCAGGCCGACGCCGAGCGCGCCGGCCCGGCGGGCGGCGAGCAGGTCCCACACGCTGTCGCCGACGACCATCGCGTACCGCGGCTTGACCCCGAGTTCGGCCGCGGCGGCGAGGAACAGGTCCGGGTCCGGCTTGGCGTGGCGCACCCGGTCCCGCGTGATCATCGTCGTGTCTTCCGGCAGCCCGAGCAGTTTCAGCGCCGAACGCGCGGTCGCCGCGTACCCGCTGGTCGCGATCGCCCACTTGACATTGACGCTGGTCAGGTACTGCAGTAGTTCGCTCGCGCCGGGCAGCGGCGACACGGTGTCCACCTGCGCGCGGTACTGCGCCGCGTGCGCCTCCTGGAGCAGCGTGATGTCCTCCTGGGACAGCGTCCGCCCGGTTTCCCGCAGCAACGCCGACACCATCATCCCGCCGCTCATCCCGATCCGCCGGTGGATCCGCCACACCGACAGGTCGATCCCGATGGCCGCCAGCGCATACCGCCACGCGATCACATGCTGGTAGACGGAGTCGATGAGCGTCCCGTCGAGGTCGAAGAGAAACGACGGCACTGGCGACTCTGGGTACTCAACCACAAACCCAGTATCTCAGAACTAACAGTGGTGCCTGCGGCCGGTACGGTGAGACCGGAGAGGTGGTAGCGAATGCGTGTTCTTGTCTCGGTTGACATGGAGGGCATCGCGGGCGTGGTGGATCCCGAGGACGTTCTCCCAGGTTCGGCCAGGTACGAGCAGCACCGGGTGCAGCTCACGGCCGAGGCCAGCGCGGCGGTCCGCGGCGTCTACGCCTATGACCCGGACGCGGAGGTGCTGGTCAGCGAGGCGCATGCGATGTTCAGGAACCTGCTGCCCGGGCAACTCGACCGGCGGGCCGAACTGCTGAGCGGCTCGCCCAAGGACGACGGCATGATGTCCGGTCTGGCGCGGGACGTCGACGCGGCGCTGTTCATCGGCTACCACGGCAAGGCCGGGACGGAGCGTTCCGTGCTCGCCCACACCGTGTCCGGCCGGATCATCTCCGATGTGCGGTGCGACGGCCGCTCGCTTGGCGAACTGGGCCTGAACGCCGCGCTCGCGGCGCACCGCGCGGTGCCCGCGGTGCTCGTCTCCGGCGACGACACCGTGGCGGCGGAGGCCGCCGACGTCGTGCCCGGCATGCACGCCGTCGTGGTCAAGCGTGCCCTCGGTGCCCGGGCGGCAGCGTCGTTGCATCCCGACGAGGCATGCGACCGGATCGAGGCCGAGGTACCGAAGGCCCTGGCCGACCGTGCCGCGGTCCGGCCGCCGCGGTTCGAGGGCCCGGTGGTGCTTGAGGTCGACGTGCGCAGGGGCCGGATGGCCGAATACGCTCTGCTGGTGCCCGGCATGGAACTGGCCGGCCCGCGCACGCTGCGCTACACGGCACCGGATTTCCCCGTTGCGTACCAGGTTTGCGAGCTGATCTCATTGCTCGGCGGCGTGTCATGATATTGGCACATACTCAGACCGCCGCGGCTTGCGTCACGAGGAACATTGAGCCTGCTGTCCGCCCATCACCTCAGACGGCCTCGGCTGACCAGCCGTCTGCTCGGCGCGCGGGCGAGCGTGGTCGTCGGCGGCGCGGGTTACGGCAAGTCCGCCCTGGCCGCCGAGACCGCCGAGTTCCTCGATATGCCGGTGATCGCCACCGTGCTGGAATCGGCCGGGGTGTCGGCCGCCCTGCTGCCGCACCGGCTGCGCTCGGCCGCCGCGAGGGTAGGGCTCTCCGACCTTGCCGCGCAGATGGATCAGGCGGCGCCGGCCGGGCCGGCCGGTGTGCTGGACGCGATGCTGGAGGCTTTGGCGGGCAGCGGCGCCACGATCGTGATCGACGAGGTGCAGCATGCCGAGCCGGAAGCGCTCGCGCTGCTCACTCGCCTCGCCGGGCAACTCGGAGCGGATCAGCGGCTGCTGCTCATCGGCCGCGAAGCCCCGTCCGGCATCGTGTCACTGCGGCGGGACAGCGCGGCGGTGTGGCTTGGCACCGCCGACCTCGCGATGACCGCACCGGAGATCGCCGCACTCTGCGAGCAGGGTTTCGGGCTGGCGGTCTCGGCGGCGGAAGCCGAGCGGCTCAGGGCCGCCACCGGTGGCTGGACCGCGGCGGTGGTGCTGGCGGCGAGTCAGGCGAAGAACGCCGGCCAGCCGCTGCTCGCCGACCTGGCGGCCGTGTCCGCGGCGCCGACCGGCGGCACGCAGGTGCTGGCCGGGCTGGTCGACCAGATCCTGCGCGGGATACCGGAGCCGGCCCGGTCCGCGGTTATCCAGGTGGCGCACCTTCCGCTGTTGCGCGAGCGGATCGTGGCCCGCGCGACCGGCACAGCCGACCTGCTCGCCGTGGTCAGCCAGGCGGGACTGCCAGTGCAGGAAGGCGCCGACGGCTGGTTCGAGTTCATCGGCCCGGTCCAGCACTTGCTGGCGGCGCGGGCTCCCGCCGCCACCGGCATGCTGACCGCGGCGGCAGCGGCCTACGCGGAGGAGAGCCGCCCCGACCTGGCCGCCGGCCTGCTGATCGGAGCCGGGAGAGCGAGTGACGCCGCGGCGCTGCTCGCCGCGATGAGCCCGCAGGAAGCCGAACGTCTCGGGCTCAATGAGCTCACCGAGCTGACCGGTCGGCTGCCGGCTGCGGTGCTGGACGAGCATCCGCGGATCCTGCTGCACATCGCCCGCGAGTGCGAGCCGCCGGCGGCGATACACCGCCGGACGCAGGCGTTGAATCAGGCGCTCGCCATTGTCGGCGAGCCGCCGTCCGATCCCAGGCTCGCCCGCGAGGTCAAGGCCGAACTGGCCCGCGATCTGGTCCGCGACGATGATCCAGAAGGCGCCGGGGTGCTTGCCACGGCGGTGCTCGGGCAGACGCCCCTCACCGAGGAACGGACCCGGGCCCGTCTGCTCGACACGCTGGGGCGCGTCGCCGCCCGGTACAAAGATGAGGAGCACCTCGCGATCGCCGCCGACCGGCTGACGATGGCTGCCCGCAGCTACCGGAACCAGGGATTGTGGAGCTGGCAGGCCTACACTCTCGCGATACTCGGGTGCTGGGTGCACCGTGACGCGGGCGCTTTTGACCAGGCGGTCGCCGCCATGGACGAGTCCCTGGAGGTGATTCCCCACCGCAGACAGCAGCGTGCGGTCATCCTTACCTTCCGGGCCGAGATCCTGGATCAAGCAGGCAGGTACGAGGAGGGCGAAGCGAACCTTGCCGAGGCCGAAGCGATCGCACAGGCCATCGGGGACGTCCGGGTGCGGGCCTACGCCGAGTGGGAACGGGCACGGGCGAAGTCGCAGCAGGGCGACGGGCCGGGGACGCTGGCGGCGATCCTTGCCTGTGAGTCTTTCCGGTCTGACTGGTTCGACGGCTGCGGTGGCGAGTTTCTCGCCGATGCCGCCGAATGGCTCGACCGGGTGGGCTACCGCGACCTGGCCATGCAGTACCTGGACCGGGCGGTGCTGCAATCTGAGCACGAGGACTTCGAGGTGGAACGGGCAGCGGCGATGATCATGGCCCGCAGTGGTGATCCTGAGCAGGCCGAGCGCATGCTGCTGGCGCTTGCCGCCGCACCGTGGTGCGAGCCGATAGAACGGTGGCGGGTGCAGTTGCTCCGGGCGTTTGCCGCCGCGCGCCGTGGCGATCCGGCGGCGACACCGCTCGCGCTCGATGCGCTGGAGCTGGCGGCCAGGCTCGGCCATCCGGGGCTCCCGCTGATCATCGAGCGGCAGGCGGCCACTAGCCTGCTCGGGCTGGTGGCCGCGACCGGCCATCCGCTGGCGACCGGCCTGGCGACCATGACGTTCCCGGTGACGGTCAGGTTGCTCGGCGGGTTCGGCCTGACCCGCGGCGGCCGTGACGTCGATGTGCCACCGGGCCAGGGACGGCAGCTGGTCAAGCTTGTCGCGGTCGCTGGCGGCCGCCTCACCGCCGGGGGCGCGATGGAGGCGCTGTGGCCCGAGGCAGATCCGGAAGCCAGCGCAAACCGGCTGCGCACGGTGCTCAACCGGCTCAAGGACGCGGCCGGCGATGTGGTCGTGCGCGAGGACCGTCAGCTCCGTCTCGGCGCCGATGTGCACACCGACGTCCAGGCGTTCACCAGCGACGCCCGCAGGGCCATGCTGCTCGCCGCGAGCGGATCGAGAGAGGCCGTTTCCGCGGCTCGCGCGGCGCTGTCCAGGTACGGCGGCGACCTGCTGCCCGACGATCCCTACGAGCCGTGGGCCGAACTGGCGCGACGGCGGCTTCGGGACCAGGCGCTGGGACTGCTTGACCTGTGCGCGGACTGGGCCGCGCGGGCCGGCGACCTCGACGAGGGGGTGCGCTGCCTGGAACGCGGGATCGAGCTGGCGCCCGACGAGGAGGAGCGCTACCTGAGCGCGGCCACGCACCTGCTGACCCAGGGGCGCCGCGGTGCCGCGCGGCGCATGGTCCAGCGCGCTCGCTCCGTGATCGATGACCTCGGCGTGCAGCCGCCCGTCCAGCTGCTCCGGCTCGAAGAACAGCTCCGGCGCCGCGCCGTGGCTGTCTGATTTCCGCCTGGTCGGCCCGCGTCGCCCGGGTGCGTCCGGCGTCCGGCATCATTGGCGTATGGCTGAGACAATCGCTTCCTTCGCGGCTCTTGGCGACAGCTTTACCGAAGGGATGAACGATGCCGGTCCCGGCGGCGTTTTCGTCGGCTGGGCGGACCGGACCGCCGAGGTGCTGGCCGCGCGGGTGCCCGATTTCCGTTACGCGAACCTGGCCGTCCGGGGCAAGCTGGTCCGTGAAGTCCTTGCGGAGCAAATCGACCCGGCCATCGCGATGTCTCCCGACCTGGTGAGCCTCGCCGCGGGTGGCAACGACATCCTGCGCCGCGCGGACGTGGACAACCTGGCCGTGGCCTTCGATTCGGCCGTCACCCGGCTGCTGGCGGCGGGCTGCCGGGTGCTGATCTTCACCGGTTTCGACCCGCGCGCGTTCCCGGTCATCAGGATGCTGCGCGGCCAGATCGCCGCCTACAACATGCACCTGCGCGCGATCGCCGACGAGCGCGGCTGCGACCTGGTCGACCTGTGGTCGATGCGGGTGCTCTGCGACCCGAGGGCATGGAGCGCGGACCGGCTGCACCTCACCTCCGATTCACATCGCAGGGTCGCCATGCGCGCCTGTGAGGTGCTCGGCGTTCCGGTCGATGGCCCGGACTGGCGGACCCCGTTGCCGGTGGCGGTCAGGCAGCCATGGCTGGCGGCACGCCGCGAGGACGTGCGCTGGGCCAGGGAATACGCGCTGCCCTGGGTGAACCGCCGGCTGCGCCGCACATCAACCGGCGACGAGGTGCCACCCAAGCGCCCGGAACTGCTCCCCGTCCAATCCTTCTTACGCCGCATGCCCATAGCGCCGCGTGCCCATGGCGCCGCGTGCCCATGGCGCCGTGCCCATGGCGCCGGCTTAGCGTGGCGGCCGGCTTAGCGTGGCGGCCGGATGGGCGTGGCGGCCGGCTTAGCGTGGAAGATTGCCCCTTCGTGTCCGATTACCCCTCGTTTTCGGGGGTCTAGCTACCACGAAGGGGCAGTCCTCCACGTTGTTTGGGGGTGCCGAGGGCGTGACGGAAGCACCACCGTCTGTTCTGGTATGGATTGCGGTGAAATGTTCCGGCGGCGGGGTAGGCGGGCGGGGGGTTGGCGGGGGGTTGGCGGGGAGTTGGCGGGGGCGGCCGAGCTGGCGCCGGCGGAGCGGGGTAGTCGCCTTAGCTAGTCAGGTGGGCGAGGACCTCGTCGATGCGGTCGAGGGTAGCGGCGATCCACGGGAGCGCGCACGGGTCGTCGGCGGCCAGTGCGCTCTCGCGCTGAACGTCGGTCTCGCCGTAGAGCATGGCGGTGGCCACGCGCAGCCTCAGCCGCCACGGCTGTTCGCCGAACGCGCTGGCCGGCAGCACGCCGACACCGTAGCGGTGCAACAGCACGTCGGCGAGACCTTCGTCGGTGTTGACCTCGTACCGCCGCATCAGCGCGTCGGCGAGCGGGCTGAAATCCGGGTACACATAGAAGGCCGCCTGCGGCCGGGGGACGGACGCGCCGGCGGCGGCGAACCTGTCCGCGACCGCGTGAGCCACCGCCGCGTGCAGACGCCGGCTTCGCGCGATGTGGTCGGTGAGCACGCCCGGTTCGCCGTACGCGTAGGCGGCCGCGTGCTGGACCGGGTTGGCCGGGGCGGACCAGATCTCGCTGCCGATCGCCAGCAGCCGGCCGCGCAGCTCGTGACCGAGCTGGCCGTCGGGCAGGCGAAGCACGCCGAGACGCCAGCCACCGAGGGCGAGGCTCTTGGACAGGCCCGATGTCACCACTGTTCGTTCTGATGTAAAAGAACAAGGGGTTTCGAACGCGGGCCCATCGTCGTAGACCAGGTCACGGTAGATCTCGTCCGAGATGATCACCAGGTCGTATCGCTCCGCCACCGCGCACAGGGCGCGGACACGAGAGGCGGCCGCCAGGGTCCCGGTCGGGTTGTCGGGGAGCGTGATGATGACCGCGCGGATCGGGCGGTGCCTGTCTCGCGCCGCGAGCACGGCCCTGGTCAGCGCCATCGCGTCGGGCACCCCGCTGGTGCCGGGTATCAGGTGCGCGGTCACTCCGGCGAGGCTGGCCTGCGCGGCATAACTCACCCAGCTCGGCTGGGTCACCGCGATGTCACCGCCGATGGCGGCGACCAGCCCGTACAGCAGCGCCTTGCTGCCCGGTCCGCAGATCACCGCGTCCGGGTCGGTGGGCAGGCCGCGGCGGGACCAGTAGCCGGCCGCCGCCTCGCGCAGCGCGGGCAGGCCGGCCACAGGCCCGTACGAATTACAGCCCGCCGCGTCGGCCAGGGCATGGCGCAGTGCCGGATGGACGGGGATGCCTGCCTCGCCGAAACCAAGAGGCAATGCGGGTTCACCACGGCGCCGTCGCGCCGCGATCACTTCGTTAACGGCAAGAGTGGCGGAAAGCTGGCACTTGGGGCCCGCGCCGAGCGTGGCGGAGCTGGGGGAGTCGAGGAGGGATATCGGTTCGGGCGTGATTGCTAGAGCCACGGGGAACTAGCGCTCCTAGCTGCGGGAATGACGATCGGTTAGCTAAACGGTGCGGCGGGGGTTGTTTGATATTCATCACACTTGATCAAGTTTGCTGGGTTATGAGCATCAGTACAAGCAGTGATCTCTTGGGCCGAGCGTAAGCTTTTCTTATGCTCGATCTGCACCGTCTCCGGCTGCTGCACGAATTCGCCGCGCGCGGCAGTATCGCCAAGGCCGCGGCGACCCTCGGCTACACGCCTTCCGCCGTTTCCCAGCAACTCGCCACCCTGGAGCGGGAGGTCGGCCTGGCACTGATCGACAGGTCGGCGCGGCGCGCTCAGCTCACCGATGCCGGGCGGCGGCTGGCCGGACACGCGGAACGGATCCTGGCCATGGTCGAGGAGGCCGAGGCCGATCTTTCCGCCCGCGCCACCGAGCCGGCCGGGCGGATCGCGGCCACCGCCTTCCCTTCGGCGGCGGTCGCGTTCGCGCCCGCGCTGACCAGGAGCCTGCGCGCGCACCCCGGGCTGGCGCTGGTGCTTCGCCAGACGCACGCGCGGGACGGGCTGCGCCAGGTGCGTTCCGGTGAGGTGGACGTGGCGATCGTAGACGACTGGACCGGGCGGCTGGCCGACGACCTCGACCAGTCGATGCTGACCAGCTATCACCTGATCAGGGACGAACTCGTGCTGATCGTGCCGCGTGCCCACCGGGCGGCGACCGACGAGGCGGTCGACCTGCGCGCGCTGCGCGACGAGCCATGGCTGGCGGCCCCGGCCGGCGAGTCGTCCCGCCAGGCCGTGGACCGGCTGCTTGGCGCGGCGGGAGTGATGCCCGCCGTTCTGTCGGAGTTCGAAGGGCTCTCCACGATCGTGAGCCTGGTGGCACGCGGCATCGGCATCGCGATCGTGCCGAGGATCGCCGTCGCGGCGGGCGAGCGCCGCGTGGTCATGCGCGAACTCCCGCACGGCCTCAATCTCGCGCGGGACATCCATGCCGTAGCCCGCACGGCCAGCGTGCGCCGCCCGGCCGTCGCGGTGATCATCGGCGCGCTCACCGCCGCGGCGCGCAGCATGGCGGCTTCCTAGC
>DASXDG010000267.1:0-54858 GCA_036490795.1 Streptosporangiaceae bacterium | reverse complement strand
CAATGGCCTTGCTTTAGATGACCTGCCAGGGGTTGAGCAGGTGGAACTCGATTTTCCGCACGACGCTGGTGACGCTGGGCTCGCCTGGCTTGCGGGCGGGGAAGTCGCCGGCTTTCTTTGACCTGCGGGGACTGTTGCGTTCGGGGCGGTCGCGGACGCGGAATCCGGGCATGAGGATCTTCAGCAGGAACGTGGCGACGGCGAGTTCTGGCTGGTCAGGGGGGAAAAGCCGCCACGGAGTCCTTCGCGGCGGCCAGGGCATGAGGGAAGCTGATCTGCGCCGGGGGGACGCCGGCCGCGTTCACCGCGATCCCGACGATCCTGCATACCGCCTGGTAGACAGCGAAGAGCGCCCACATTTCCTGCATCACCCCGGCGGGGTCCTTCGACCGCAGGACGGGCTGGCCCTCGCCCATGTCCGTCTTGTGATGGCCGATGACGGTCTCGCAGCCCCACCGCTCCGGGTAGCAGCAGGCCAGGTCCAGTGCCGGGTACTCCTCGGTGTCGAGCAGGTCGGTGACCAGGGCGAACACCTCCGAGGTCGCCTCTGTTCCGCCGGCCACGGGCGCGGTATGCACGGTGTACTCGATGACGCGGACCGTGATCACCGGGCCGTCGCTCTTCCGCGGCGGCTTCAGCTCCGCGAGATAGGTGCCGTCGGCCAGGACTTTCACCGGCTTCAGCGCGAAGCTGGCGGACGCGCGCCACAGGATATGCGTGCCCGTCGCGAGGAAGTCGCGGGCCAGGGACCAGGACAGGAACTTGCGGTCCGCGAGCACCAGCATCCCCGGCCCGAAGCATCCCTGGTCCAGCAGGTCACGGGCCAGCGGCTGCTCCGCGGTCCGGTACCCGCCGATCGCCGCGCCCAGCAGGCTCCCTGTCCCCGACTCCGCCGCTACCACCCACCTGACCTGCGGGAACGCCCCGTCCCGGGTCTGGTTCGACGGCCGGCCGAAGAACTCGCCGTTCGGCTTCTCATCCGGTACGTCCGTCACGGATCCGTCCATCGAGACGATGCGCAGCCCGCAGCAGAAGACCCCCGGCGCATCATCGGCTCCTATCGGGCCCGTGACCTGTGTAAACAGGTAACGGTGCACGTCCGGCCCGAGCTTGGCGCGGCCCCGCGACAGCGAGGAGATATTCGGCAGCCACCACTCCCGTCCCTGCCCTGCATCCACCCGCATCCCTGTCGCCGGACGGCCTTCCAGCAGGTCAGCGCCCAGCTGCCGGGAATACAGCCCGTCGGCCAGCTTCAGCATCACCTGCCCGTACCCGCAGTTCCGCCCCCGGAACAGCCACAAGGCCAGCACGAAATACACCACCAGCCGCGCCGGCAGCAGCCGCCGCCGCTGCTCCCGCGCCCCCGCCGAATCCACCGCCTCGTCCACCAGTTCAGGCGTGAAAACCCTGGTCAGGACACCGACCGAGATCCGGTCCGGCAGCCACCCATCCGGTGAGAGCCCCTCAGAACCATCATGAGCCACAAAACGATTACAATACCACGTCAAACCTTAAAGCAACGCCATTGGGCGTTCGGCCCAGGTTGCCCCGCCGGCTTCGTGGCCGCCCAGAACCGGGTGGCCGAGATGGACGACCACCCAGATGGCGAATGCCATCGCTACCGCAATCACCACAAGAAGGATTGCGCGATTTGTCCAATTGGCGCCCGTCCAGGCGATAGCTGACTGCCTGTTCATATTGATCACCTCTCCTTTGCGTCAGGTGCGGCTGTTCCGTCATTAATACCTCCGGGAGCACAGGAAAGAGCTGGGCAGGCGCGGCGGAAAGCATCTACATGCGGTGTTGTCGTCAGCCCGATCGAACGCATCCGCTGGAAAACCCGGTGATAAAGTAGTGACTACTTGTAGTCATATGATTACTTGCATGCAGCAGCCGCGGGGGTGGACAAATGGCGAACAGAAACCGGGATACGGAGGCAGACCTGCTCGCTGGCCTGGTCCCAGACGATCTTGCCCAGGCGTACGGCAAGCTATCCACCCGAGTCAGGGTGTCCAAGGAGCAGGCCGCGGAGATCCTCGGCGGCGAACACCTGGTGGAGGAACTGACCCGGCGAGGGCTGGCACGTATTATCGCGGCGACACCGGATCAGGCGGCCACGTTCCAGCCGGTGCCCGAACTGATCGCCCTGCAGACGGCCCTGGTCAGTTCCAGGCGCATCTGCTGAAGGATCAGGAGCTTCTCCTGACCGGGCAACGCCGCCTCGGCGACATCCAGGCCGGGCCCGAGCCCGTCTGCAACGGGGAACAGTCCGCGTCACATCTGGTCCGGGTCATCACCGACCGCGAGGGCTACCGGGCCAGGATCTTCCCCGAGTCATGCTACGGCACTATTACCGAGGCCTTCGGAACCGACTCGCTGCTGCGGATCTGGGAGGTGTTCAATCACAGCACCGCTCAAGACCTCGGCGCCGAGCCGAACTCCGGGCACCGGTCCGTCGCCCGGCTGGCCGGCGTCAACGGATGGCCAGTCATCACCACGAACTATGACTGCTTCCCCGAAACGGCCGCCGCGCAGTCGGGCTACGCGGTGAAACTCAAGGTCCCCTCCTCATCTGCGCGCGCCGGCCAGCTCGCGCCCGCACCGGGCACGCTGACCCTCGTGAAGATCCACGGGACGGCCGAGGACTACAAGACGGTGCGCTCCACTGTCAGCGACCTTTCCCGGCTGGCCCTGATCCTCGACCAGCTCTCGTTCACGCCCGCGCCGCGGCGCCTGCTGCTCATCGGGTACAGCGGCCGGGACTTCGACCTGTTCCCTTACGCTGCCCGGCTCGCCGAGAGCGCGGACGTGCTCTGGGTCGATCCCCAGCTCGGAGAAGACCACCGTGCCCGGAGCCTCGTCCGGGCCACGGCCTTCAAAGGCCCTTGGGACGTGCTGGCCACCGCGCTGACGCCCGGCCGCCCCCCCAATGCCGCGGGCTTTAGGTGTTTGGCCGGTTGCGGGTAGTTTCCTGTTTTGGTTACTGTTGGTAGTTGCCTTCCGGCGGGTATGCCAAAGGCCGGCGTGTCATGCCGGGGACGGCCGGGTCCACGGTCCGGCAGGGTTCAGTTTCGGGCAGGTTTACGGTATTTCCGCTGGTCAGGCTGGGGTGTTGGCCATGGTGATGATGGCGGGGGCGATGCGGGTAGCGGTGTCCTTCGCGGTGGCGTGCGCGAAGGATGACGGGGACTTGGACTTGCGGGCACGGTGCCGGTCCCGGCTGACGACGTTCCGGTATTTCCCGATCTCGCTGGTCACGGCCTGGTAGCAGGTGTTCCCGGTGCGGATTGCGGACAGGACGGCCCGCAGGGCGCGGGTGAAGGACAGGTCACGGGGCCGGACCGGGAGCCCAGCCGTCCTTCCCTTCCTCACGGGCGCGGCCGCGAGCGCGGCATCGAGGACGACGCCCCGGGTCATCCCGACCCCGGCCGCCCAGGCCGCGAGTTCCTGCCGGACCAGGTCCGGGGACCCGGAGCGGAGCATCGGCCCCGTGCCGGGACCGGCGCCGCGCAGCGGCGCCTTGGCCTCCCGCAGCGCGGTCTCCGATCCGTCCCACCGCCATTTATAGAGCGAGGCGAGCTCGGGGGCGGGGTAGTCCTCGCAGTCCATCAGGTCGGTGACCAGGCAGAACATCTCCGGCACCTCCTGGCCCTCCACCGTGACCCAGTACTCGATTACGCGGACCGCGACCGTGACGCCGTCGCCGGTCAGCTCCGCCCGGTACGAGCCGTCGGGCAGGATCTGCGAGGTCCGGTTCAGCGGGATGTCGCTCTTGAGCCTGATCAGCACGTGCGCGGACCGGATCATCCGGGCGATCCGCGCGGCCCCGTGGTAGTTGCGGTCCATCAGCCAGATCCAGTCCGGCGCGAACAGGAACGGGAACCGTTCCATGGCCTCATCGAGCAGGGCCTGCTCCGATTCTGCCTTGCCCGTGCCTGCGGGGCCGTGCGGCATCGCGAACAGCGCCCGGCACGAGCAGCAGGTCAGCGGCAGCGCCCGCAGGCACGGGTACGGGCCGGAATCATCACCCGTGCCCACGGTGCCGAAGAACGCCCGGTTCGCGGGCGTGCCCGGTACCCGGACCAGCGTCCCGTCCAGCGATCCCGCCTTCAGTGGCCTGTTCTTCCCGATGGTCACCGCACCCGGGCAGCCCCCGCCGGCGTGCTCCCGCCAGGCCGATCCCAGCACCAGGTCCCGCAGCTCTTCCAGGGGAACCGGGCCGAGCGCGTTCCGCCAGTCCCCGGCCGCCCGGCCCGACGCCGGACGCCACGGCCGCGCCCACGGCACCAGCGCCAGGTCCCCGGCCAGCGCGGCGATCACGTCCCCGGGCCGCGCCTGCGGCATCAGCGTCATCAGCACGATCACCCGGATCATGAACGCCCTGGCCAGCAGCCTTTCCCGTTCCCCCTTCACGAACCGGGCGCCCAGCGGCGCCCGCCCCGCGATCGTGGCCATGACATCCGGCCCGGCCTTGTCCTCCAGCGGCCCCAGCGTCGCGTTGTGCACCGGGCTGCCCTTGGCCCGGACCTGCCCGTCCCTCTTGACCTGCGCCTCCGCGACCGCGACCACCTTGCAGAACACCACCGCGCCGCATGCGCGGATCTTCTCCGTGCCCCCGATGACCAGCGCGGACCGGTCCGCGTCCCCGAGATTCCTGCCGCTCTTCAGCGGCGAGGCCAGCAGCCCCGCGGGCACCGCGACGATCATCCCCGCGGAAACGGGCACGGCACACGACCGGACAGGGTAAGAAGACACGGGAGGCTCCGGTTGAGAAGAGTTGATCCAGACAATCTCTCTTCTATCCGGAGCCTCGCCTCTCTCGCGGGAAACCTGAACAACAAGCCTGCGGCCAGGAACGATCACATAGCGCAGCCAAGAGCGGAACTCACGCTCAACCGTTTCGCCTTAAAGCCGCTGGCATTGGGTAGCGGCCCGAGGCTCGCGTAGCGGCGAGGTAAGTATTTTGTCCCCTTCAGGTTAGGGTGGCATCGTGCTGTGGCGTTATGACTTGGAAAGATATCTCGATTCCGCATATAGGCCGAATTGTCCACTCTAAAACCGCGCAAAAGGTACAAAACTATTTGGCTGTTTTTCCTGTTCGCGGCCATATTGCCCCGGATAGCCTCGCCCTTCAGGACCGTTAGTAACCACGCGGTCGCAATGGAGTAGGACGGAGGTGGCGCGATGGTCTCCGGGAGCGGGAACTACCGGCACCGGCGTGCACGCGGCAGCGACGGACGAAGCGGCAGGCACGCGGGGAGCGAGCACGAGCCGAACACCTGGACCGAGCACGATCCGAACACCTGGACGGACGAAGGTCCGAGCGCGGGGACAGGGCGCGAGCAGTACACGTGGACCGAAGAAGAGCCGTACACCTGGACCGAGCACGATCCGAATACCTGGACCGAGCACGATCCGAATACCTGGACTGGCGAGGAGCCGGTTACCTGGACCAGCCAAGAGCCGAACACATGGACCGAACGTCCGCCGCGCAGACGGCAACTGAAGGCTCGGGTGATCGTGCCGATAGCGATCCCGATGGCGATGGGCCTGGCACTGGGCATGGTGCTGGCCCTCTCCGGCGGCGCACCGGCGACCCGACTGGACCAGTCCGCACTCGGCGTGAAAGCCAGCACCGGCAACCAGGGAGCCACCGGCAATCAGGGAGCCACCGGCAACCAGGGGACGACGGACAGCCAGGGAACCACGGGCGGGGCCGAATTCTCGACCACGAACACCGCGCTGAGCTGCGAGCTGATCGTGCCGCGCAACGCGCTGACTGCGCAGGGCCTGGCGACCTCGTACCAGCTGGACGGGGCCGGCGGCGCGTCGCCGGCGAGTTCGGGCTGCGAGCAGTCGAACCCGCATCTGCGGGCCTTCGTGCAGGCCACGATCCTCGACCCGGCGACCGGCGCGCTGTACGTGTACGAGCCGCTCGTGGTGACGCTCGGAACCAACCCGGCCGCGGCGCCGGCTGTGCCGCGACTGCCCAAGGACGCCGTCGTCGACATCACGATCGGCTTCAACGGGAACAGCCTGCGGCTGGTCGGGGCGGGGCCGGACACGCTCGCCGACGAGCGGTGCGTGAACGGCGCGGACGGTTCGCTGTTCGGGCCGGTCGCCTTCTGCAACGGCACCGCCTTCTACGCGGCGGCGAATCAGGCGATCAGCGATGGCAGGCTGAAGGTCCCGTTCATCGGCGACTCGCCGGTGACCAGGCAGCTGTGCCCGACCGTGCGCAGCTTCCAGCTGGCCGGCCAGGATCTCGGCAATGGCGTGACGTCCGCGTACCTGCTCACCTCCACCGGGCAGACCGCGCAGGACAATGCCGCTAACCGCGGCGCGCTGAGGAGCACGACGGCGATCGGCAACACCGGCGACAGCAGGCTGCTCGACAAGGCGGTGCTGCCGGCGCTTGGCTGCGTCCCGTTCACCGCGCCCGACCTGTCGGCGGGCGGTGCGCCGGGTAGCTCGCAGGTACTCGAGGAGCTGTCCGCGGCGCAGAACCAGCGCACGCCGGTCGCCTTCATCCCGGAGAACGACCCGATGACGATGATCAAGGGTGCGTTCAGCTTCCTGAAGACGACCAGGTACCGGCTCGCCGTCGGGCAGTCGTTCGACACGCCGCAGGAGGATACGCCAGGTAACTTCTGCGCGAACATGCTGAACATCGGGACGCAGTTCCTCGCCACGAACGCCACGCGGTTCTTCGCGAGGACCTCACCGGTTCCCGCGGTCGGCGACAACCTGCTTACCTACCTGGCCTCGCGGCTCAGCTCCTCGTACACGAACCTGCGCTGCGCGAGCTACGGGCTCAGGAACACGGTGCGGCTGATCAAGAACCGGGGCGGCGTGGTGACCGGTGCCATCTTGACCCTCACCACGCAGGAGCCGAACAACTCGAACGTGACGAACAACTCGAACGTGACGAACAACGCGGACAAAACGACAACGACGATCAAGCAGCCGTCAGGCACCGCCACCCCGTGGTGGAACCAGACCCTATGACGCTACAGCGACGCGTGCGCGTAGTAGTTGCCAGCCGCGGAGGTGCTGAGCGGCACGGTGCCAGTGTCGGAGGGCAGCGCGGACGGTTCGACGAACGTGCTGCCCTGCGGGCCTGCCTGGACCGCCTCGCCCAGCGCGCTGCCCTTCAGGTACTGCGACCAGGTGAAGAACCAGGGGGTCCAGCCGTCGTCCCACTTGCCCGCCGCGGTGCTGTTGGTGACCGTGATCGGGTCGCCGGGAATCGACATGTTGTAGTAGGTCTCCGCGTCCTCCGGCGCCAGGTTCACGCAACCGTGGCTGACGTTCGACGTGCCCTGGTTCACCACAGACCACGGCGCGGAGTGGTAGTAGTCGCCGCTGAACGTGAACCGGACGGCCCAGTTCACCAGCTCGTTGTAGTATCCGGGGCTGCCGGGCGCGCCGCCGCCGATCATCCGCACCGGGTTGTTCTTCTGCACGCTCAGGTAAGTGCCGTCCGGCGTGGGCAGGGTCGACCGGCCGGTGCTGATCGGCCAGGTGTACTTGAGCTTCCCGTTCAGGTAGATGTGCGTGATGTGAGTGGTGGTGCTCGCTACCGCGATCAGCGACCTGCCGATGGTGAAGGTCTGCGTCAGATCCGCGGCGCCGTACGCTCCTGCCGCTCCTTCAACCCCGTCAAGATGTCCATCAAAACTGACAGTGGTGTTCGCGGGCCAGTAGTCCCTCGGGCGGAAATAGAGCTTCTCGTTCCCGTCCCAGTACCAGGCGCCGACGACCGGCTTGGAGGTGGTGATCTCAAGCGACCGCTCCACCGCTGCCTTGTTCGTGATCGGCTGGCTGAACGTCAGCATGATCGGCATGCCGACGCCGTAGGTCTGGTCGTCGCCCTCGTAGATCTGGGTCTCGAACGTGCTGCCAGGGGTGAGCGTGTGGAACGTGCTGGTCTTCGTCACCGGCTGGCCGCCGTCCGCGGTCCCGGTGGCGGTCACGGTGTAGGTCTGCGAGACGTGCAGCGGCCAGGTCGGGTGCCAGGTCGTGCCGGTCAGCGTGCCTGGAACCGGGGTGCCAGAAGAAGAGCCGGCAGTGACTGTGACCTTCGTCACTTTCCCGTTCGTCGCGCTGACCGTGATGGCCTTCGACGGGCTAGCGTCCTTGGTGCCGTTGGCGGGCGTGATCTTCAGCTCGGCGGCAAGCTGGGACGCCTTGGCGCTGGCCGAGGCCTTGACCTGGGCCGCCGATGGATGGGAGGTTGACGAACTGCTGCAGGCGGTGGCGAGCAGTGCGGCAGCAGTGACACCGACGACGGTTGCCATGACCCGGCCTTGCGCACTTCTGACGCGCACGGTGACCCTCCCTAACTGACGCGTACCCACCGCATGCTACCCGGCCGCCGGGACCCGATACCGGTCACAAGTGACAGCGCGACGAGCAGGGACGCCACGGTAAAGGCGATGATCGCGTACTCGGGCCACTGCCCGATCCGGTCCGCCAGCGTCCGGTAGGTCACCAGGGGCACCCGCGCTTCGAGGATGGCCTGCCGCCACAGTCCGCTGTTCATGATCACCTGCCCGTCCGGCGCGATGATCGCGCTTTCGCCGGTAGTGGAGACGTAGACCACACTGCGGTCGCTCTCGATCGCGCGCAGCCGCGCCATCGCCACTTGCTGCCCGCTCTCGCCGGACTGCCCGTCGATCTCGAAGTCCGCGTCGTTGGACTGCACGGTCAGCAGGTTCGCCCCGGCGGTGACCTCCGACCTGACCAGAGGGTCGAAGCCGACCTCGTAGCAGATCACGTCGCCGAGCCTGATCTTGCCCACGGTGAGGACGACGGGCTTGGTCCCCGCCGTGAAGTTCTGCGGCTGCAGGGTCGGCAGCGAGGAGAACGAGGAGATGAACCCGCGCCAGGGGATGTATTCGCCGAACGGGACGAGCTGGCGCTTGATGTACATCGGGCCCGGGCCGCCCTTGGGCGTCCACAGCTGGCCGACGTTGAGCTGCTCCGAACCCTGCAGGACCTCGCCCACCAGGATGGGCCGGCCGATCGTCAGGACGGCGTTCGCGATCTCCGCGTAGATGGCGGGGTTCTCGAACGGGTCGAGGTCGGTGGAGTTCTCCGGCCACAGCACCACGTCAGGGGCGGGCAGCTTTCCGGCTTTCACCTCACCCGCCAGCTTCAGTGTGGCCCCGGCGTGATTCTGGGTCACCTCGGTGTCGTTCAGTTGCTGCGGCAGGTTCCTCGCCCGTGGCACGTTGCCCTGGATCGCGGCGACCTGCGCCGTGGGCGCGTGGCCGACCGGGTCGAGCGGGGCACACGCGATGCCCGATACGGCCAGAACGGTGAGGACGGCGGCCAGCCACGCGTGGCTGGGTCGCGGGCGCGCGGTCCCGGCAAGCACGGCTCTGGCGATCATCGCGCCGGTCAGCGCCAGCAAGAAGGTGAGCAGCGGCGCGCCGCCGATCGCCATCCAGCCGGCGGCCGGCGAGCCCGCCTGGCTCATGGCGAGCCGCCCCCACGGGAACGGGAACGGCCAGCGGTCCCTGACGCCTTCCGCGGTCACCCACCAGCCCGCCACCGCCACCGGCCAGTACCGCAGGTGCAGCAGCAGCCGCTGGCCCACCGTCAGCACCGCGAAGAAGACGGTCAGCGCGAGGGCCAGCGAGAGCAGGGCGTACCAGGCGACGTTGATCAGCCAGGACAGCAGCGGGAAGAAGAACGCCGCTCCGAACACCAGCCCGCACAGCAGCGACCCGCGCAGGCTCCGCCCGCCCAGGGCGAGTACGAGCAGGCAGGGTCCGGCAACGGCCAGCGGCCAGATCCCGTACGGGGGAAACGCGAGCGCCAAGATCACGCCGCCGGCCAGGCAGATCAGCAGCGCCCAGCGCAGTGCCAGGCCAGGCTGGCCGGAACCGGCGAGCGTGCCGGATTCGGCCGGGGCCTGGGCGGACAGCATGCACGCAGCCTAATCGCTGCGACCAGGACCTATCGCCGCCCGGTCGCCGCCCGGCTTAGGGCACGGAATGGTCACAGAGCGGGGCAAGTTGCGGCGTTGCCGGTGAACACGGAAATCCGCTGAGTTAAGGTAATCATCACGTCACAACTGGTTAAGCAATTGCTTTGCGCAATCGCATGGCAACACGTTGCGGGGAGCAACGCTTAGCCTACGGGACGCAAGCGCCTCAGTGGGGGGCGTGTCTTCTGTTGGCTGCACACGCGAGAAGGCTGAGCCGTGATCAGGATCTGCTATTCCAGCGAGCTACAACCCGGTTTACACGGTCGAGCGGAGCGACATGGCCGCGTCACCTTCGTCTACCTGCTGCCCGGGCTGACGCCGCAGCAACGCGGGGCGGCGCTGCGGCGGATGCGCCAGCAGGGCAGGATGGGCATCTGCCCCCGGCTGCCCGTGGCCCAGCTGGCCGCCGCGCTGCTGGCGGACCGGGTGCGTACCGTGTTCGGTCAGGCCGGCGCCATCGTCCGGGTTCATCCCGCGGGCAGCACGCTGCCCGTCATGGCGGTGTCGGTGGCCATCACTTCCTTCCTCGTCCTGTCCGCGCTTTCTGTGCACATCGTCCACCTGCCGCCGCAGGCGGCAGGTGGTAACGGCAACGGCGAGATCGGCCGGGTTTCTGGCGGCGAGACGGTACAGCCGCTTCCCACCCCGAGCACGGATCAGTCCGCCGCGCCTTCCGGCGGCAGGCAGGCCGTCGCGCGCAGCACGGCGGGGCCTGGCCTGGTGCCCACCTCGGGCAGCGAGCCACCGTCAGGCATCGCGCCTACCCCGGGGGGCGTCCCGCCCACGAGCCCCATCATTGGCCCGGGCGGCCGAAGTCCCGGTCCTGGTTCGGGTCAGAGCACCCCGCCCAACCCGGTTGGCACGCCGAGCCCGGGCGGAAGTTCGCTGACCACCGTGGCGCAGACCAGTCCGCCACCCCGAGATCCCGCGCCAGTCGCGACCGTGACCAGCACGCCCACGGCGGCTCCCACTCCCAAGCCCACACCGACCAGTTCGTCCAGCGGCGTGTGCGTCGACATCGGCTCGCTCGGCATCTGCGTGGGCCTGTAAGCCGCGCCCCAAGAATCTCGCCCCGCACCAGATATCGCTACAGCTGTTTTGGTAGGTTACGCCGATATTTGCGCCTGAAATGCACCATTATGTCCGGCCGGAGATATCAAAACAACTGTAGCGTTAGCGTTATGTCCCGTTTGCCTGACGGTCGGCGGCGCGCGGGACTCCTCTGTTTGGGCAGGTCCTCGCGCGCTAACCTGGACGCGCTGGCGTTCGGGGAAGGCGGACAGGATGAGCAAGCGCGGGTGGTTCCTGTTCGCCGCGATGGGCGTCATCTGGGGCATGCCCTACCTGCTGATCAAGGTGGCCGACGGCGGGGTGCCGGTGCCGGTCCTGGTCTTCGTCAGGGTGGCCATGGGCTCGCTGCTGCTGCTTCCCGTGGCGCTGCGCGGTGGCCAGTTCGGCCAGCTCCGCGGCTACTTCGGCTGGATGGCCGCGTTCGCACTGATCGAGATCGCCGGCCCGTTCGCCCTGCTGTCCAACGCGGAGAAACACCTGCCGAGCTCCACCAGCGGACTGCTCGTGGCCGCCGTGCCGATCTTCGGCGCGATCATCGCCGTGCTGCTCGGGAGCGCCGACCGGCCGACCCCGGTCCGCTGGATCGGCCTGCTCATCGGCATCGGCGGCGTCGCCGTGCTGGCCGGGCCCGGCGCGGGTAAGGGCGGCCTGGTCCCGGTGCTCGAGGTGCTGGGGACCGCGCTCGGCTACGCGATCGGCCCGCAGATCGCCAGCAGGAAGCTCGCCGATCTGCCGACGGTGGCGGTCAACGCCGTCTGCCTGGGCATGGCCGCCGTGCTCTACGCGCCGTTCGCCGCGCTCACCTGGCCGGCCCGCGTGCCGTCGCTGCAGGTCATCGGAGCGCTGGCCGGTCTCGGCGTGATCTGCACGGCGGCGGCGTTCCTCGTATTCTTCCGGCTGATCGCCGAAGTCGGCCCGGCCAGGGCCACGGTCATCACCTACGTCAACCCGGCGGTAGCCGTCGCGCTTGGTGTCATGGTCCTCGGCGAGCGGCTCACCCCGGCGATCGCAGTGGCGTTCGTGCTCATCCTCGGCGGTTCCGTGCTCGCCACCCGGCCCGGGAAACCTCCCGCGACGCCGGTCACTGAACCGGTAAGCACTGCCAGGACAAGCACCACGGTCAGTTATGAGAACAATGCCTGAGCTAAAGCTGGGCACAAGCTCGGGCCGCTGGGTGGTCACCGCCACTGTCCTCGGCTCGGGAATGGCCGCGCTCGACGCGACGGTGGTTGGCATCGCGTTGCCGTCGATCGGACGCGACTTTCACGTCGGCGTGGACAGCATGCAGTGGGTGGTGGACGCGTACACGCTGGCTCTGGCCGGGCTGCTGCTGCTCGGCGGGACGCTCGGCGACAGTTACGGCCGGCGCAAGGTGTTCATGATCGGCACCGTGTGGTTCGCGGTCGCCTCGCTGCTGTGCGGGCTGGCGCCGAATGCGCCGGTGCTGATCGTGGCGCGGGCGCTGCAGGGCGTCGGCGGCGCGTTGCTGACCCCGGGCAGCCTGGCCATCTTGCAGGCCACCTTCGCGCCCGACGACCGGTCCAAGGCGATCGGTGCGTGGTCAGGGCTCGGCGGGATCGCGACCGCGGCTGGACCGTTCATCGGCGGCTGGCTGATCAGCGCGGTGTCCTGGCGGCTGGTGTTCTTCATCAACTTGCCGCTCGCGGTGGCGGTGCTGGTCATCACCGCCAAGCACGTGCCCGAGTCGAAGAGCCCGGGCCCGGTGCCGAAGCTGGACGTGCGCGGCGCGTTGTGCATCAGCGGCGCGCTGGCCGGGATCACCTACGGCCTGATCGAGGCGTCGGTGTCGGGCTGGGGTTCGGCGCCGGTGCTGATCCCGCTGCTGGCTGGCCTGGCGCTGCTCGCTCTGTTCATCCTGGTGGAGGCGCGGGAGGCGCAGCCGATGCTGCCGCTGAGCGTATTCAGGTCCCGGCAGTTCACCGCCGCGAACGCGGTCACGTTCGTGGTATACGGAGCGCTCGGCGGCGCGACGTTCCTGCTTCCGGTGGTACTCCAGCAGGTCAGGCACTACAGCCCGCTGCAGGCAGGCACCTCACTGCTGCCGATCACGGTCATCATGCTGGTTCTGTCGGCCAGGTCCGGCGCGCTGGCCGCGAAGATCGGGCCCCGGCTGCAGATGTCGGCCGGCCCGCTGGTCGCCGCCGGCGGCCTGCTGCTGCTCACCAGGATGGTTGGCCCAGGGAACTACTACACGGCGGTGCTGCCGGCCGTGATCGTGTTCGGGCTGGGCCTGGCGATCGTGGTGGCGCCGCTGACCTCGACCGCGCTCGGTGCCGCCCCGGCCGAGCACTCGGGCATCGCCTCTGCCGTCAACAACGACGTGGCCAGGGCGGCCGGGCTGATCGCGGTCGCGCTACTGCCGGTAGCGGCCGGGATCACTGGCGACAGCTACCTGCACCCGGCGGCTCTGGCGCACGGCTTCCGGATCGCGATCGTGATATCCGCCGCGTTCTGCGCGGCAGGCGGCCTGCTGGCGGCCGTCACGATCCAGAACCCGACCCGCCGGCCCGACCCGCCCGTGCTCGACTCCCACTGCGGCCTGGAGGCCCCGCCGCTGCGCTCCTAGCGGCAAAACGTCCCGCATAGAGTGTTGTGATGACTACTGACCAGGCCGACGTGCGCGCGGCCGTCGCGGACGCGGCGCGGGCGGCCCGCGCCGCCGTCGCCGACCTGGCTGTCGTTCCCGACGAGGTCCTCGACGAGGCGCTGCGGACGATGGCGGACGGCCTGGCCAGCCACGCGGCCCCGGTGCTCGCCGCCAACCAGGACGACATGCGCGCGGCCACCGCCGACGGCATGGGCGAGGGACTGCTTGACCGGCTCCGTCTGGACGAGGGACGGCTGGACGCGATGGCCGGCCAGCTCCGGGCGCTGGCCGCGGTACCGGCCGAACCGGTCCGGCGGGTGATCAGGGACATGCCCGGTGACCTGGTGCTCGCCGAGAGGCGGCGGCCGGTCGGCGTGATTGGCGCGAACTTCGAGGCCCGGCCGAACGTCGTGGTGGACATCGCCTCGCAGTTCGTCAAGTCACGCAACGCCGGGGTGCTGCGCACCGGCTCGGCCGCGATCAGGTCGGCGATCGCGCTGGCCGACGAGGTGATCGCGCCCGCGCTGGACAAGTCGGGACTGCCGCCGTCCATGATCCAGCTGGTCCGCGTCCCCGGCCAGGCCAGCGCGTACGCGCTGGTCGGACAGCCTGGCCTGATCCCGCTGGTGATCCTGCGCGGCAGCGGGGAGAGCACGCGGCTGCTCGCGCTCGAGGCGGCCAAGCATGGCGTGCGAACGCTGGCTCACGCCGACGGCGGTGCCGTACTGTACGTACACGCCGGCGCCGACCTCGACCTGGCCGAGCGGCTGATCGAGGCCAGCCTGGACCGGCTCGGCGTGTGCAACCGGCTGAACCTGCTGCTCATCGACGCGTCGGTGTGGGGAAAGGTGCTGCCCCGCGTGACAACGGTCCTGGACCGGCTCGGCCTGGCCGTCTCGCTGCCGCCGCACCCGCATCCGCTCGGGCACGAATGGGCACTCGACAGCGGGCACGAGGCGACGGTGACCGTGGCGCCCGCCGACGGCGCGCGGGCGGCCGCGCTGACCGCCAACGAACAGACCTCGGGGCTCGCCGCCTCAATCGTCACCGGCGACGAGGCCGCGGCGCGCGAGTTCATGGACGCGTACGCGGGCACCGGGGTGTTCTGGAACGCCAGCACGCGGCTGCTGGACGGGTTCAAGTTGTTCTCGGTGCCGGAGACGGGCATCAACATCGACGCGGTGCCCGGCCCGCGCGGGCCGGTCACGTTCCGCGACCTGTGCCTGCGCCAATTCGAGATCACGCCGCTTGAGGTAACACCCCGCTAGATGACCGTGTCGGCGACGTAGCGGACCGACTCGAGTATCAGCTCTTCGCCGCCGCTGACGGCGACGTTCACGCTGCCGCAGCTATGGCACGCGGTCATCAGGTCGGTGCTCTCTCCCGCGGCGCCGCAGTCCCGGCAGGTGAGCACCGCCGGTACGGTCACCACATCCACGGCCGCGCCGGCCGCCTCGGTGCCGGCCGCGATCATGGTGAATGCCTGCGCCATCGACTCCGGATCGACCGCGTGCCGCACTCCGCACCGGACCCGGATCGCGGCCACGGGCCTGCCCGCCGCGCGCGTTCTGACCGCGTCAAGGACGCCCTCACACAATCCGAACTCATGCATGACGTCACGCTGCTTCCGTTGAAGTGGTGCCGGCGAGGATCTCCTCCACCGCGCGCACCGCGTGCGGCAAGGCCGCCTTGACCGGGTCGGACAGCCCCATGCCCGGGTACAGGTCGGCCGGCTCGCACGCCACGACCAGGCACCGCCCTGGTCGTCCGCCCATCGAGGAGAGCATGGTGAAGATGGCGTCGGGGGAGAGGCTGTGCGCGTCCGCGAGCGCGCCATCCTCGGTCGGCGGGTGGTCGGCGGGGTCGATCTCGAGGACGGTCACCGTGCCCGGTTCGTGCCCGAGCGGGGCGGCGTCGATGAGCACGAACAGGTCGCAGCCGTTGAGCAGCTCGTAGACCAGGTGCACGCCGCGGATGCCGAAGTCGGAGATCTCCACACCCTCTTGGCGCGGCCGGTCCGCGAGCAGCCTGGCGACCTCGACGCCGAACGCGTCGTCGCCGAGGAACACGTTGCCGACGCCCGCGACGAGCGTGCGCCCGGTCATGGCTCCACCTCGTCCGGCGTGAAGTACAGGAACCTGCCGTGCGCGGCGCGCAGTTCCGGGTCGGGGTCGTCGGCCAGCGATACCGCGAGGTAGGGGTTGTCATCGACGTCCAGCAGCACCGCCTCGACGACCGCCACCCGGCCGACAAGGAACATGTCCTGCGCGTCGGCGCGCCGTACGCCTGGCCGCAGCGTGACCCGGCTGCCGCGGCCTATCCGCTGGCCGCCCACGACGACCGTGTCTGTTTCCGGCGACACCGAGGCGTCCGCCTCCGGATCCCACCACGGGACGTCGGGTTTGCGGAACGTGCCGTGCAGCCGTCCCAGCGTCGCTCCGTCCATCGCCTCGACCCGGTCCAGCAGCGCCGCCGCTCGCGGGTCGGTGGCACGCGCCTCGCGCTTCTCCTCATCGGACAAGGCGAGCGTGCGCAGCGTGAGGATCTCGTCGATCTCGGTGCCGTCGTAGAGCTCGCCGGCGCTCTCCGGCGCCACCTCGGGGTGGTCGGGCAAGATGATCGGCGAGGCCAGCATCGCGGTGCCGCCCTGGTCGGCCAGGACGGGCCAGCAGCCTTCGTTGCGGCAGTCCGCCACGGCCGGCCCGGCCCATCGCGGCGGATCGGTCATGGACAAGAACGTGCCTCCGGTCACGGTGATGATCAGGTGCGCGGCCACCAGCGCGGCCGGCAGGGCTGCCTCCCGGTCCGCGGGCACCGCGCCGGCGGCCGTCCTGTTCGTCACCTCGACGGCGAGCCGGACTGCCTGCGATGGCCCCGGCAGCGGTTCCGCGTGGATCGATACGGTCCCGGTCAGCGGCGCGCGGCGGCGGACGATGTCCGCCTCGTGCTGTTCACCGCCGGGGATCTCGAAGTCCGTGGCCTCGGCCAGGCCGGTGACCGTCACCTCGTGTTCGACCGCCTCGTCCCAGCTCGCGGGTATGGCGGGGTCGGGGTTGGCCTTGAGCCGGGTGCGCCGCTGCACCTGGAGGAAACGGACGATCACGGTGACCTCGGGCGCGCCTGAGTGCTCGAGCACGCACTCGGCCCGCAGCCGCGTGGTCTCTGACGGGTCGACGGCCGCGTACGAGGGCGGCATCAGCACACCGAACTGCCAGCGGCTGCGATTCTTCTGAGCCGAAGCCCGGTAGGGGTACAGGATGTAGCCCTCGTACAGGACCGCGTCCGCCACCCGCCGTACGGCATCGAGATTCATAACGCCGGCGCCTTCGGCGTCTCAGGGTCGCGCTGCATGGCCCCGGCCCCGGCAGCATGGAGCAGCGCTGCCAGCGTGGCATCCCAGGTTGGCAGCGCGTTGGTGGCCTTGAACTCGGCGAGCGCGTCCATGGTCTCGCGGCCGCAGCGCAGCCACGCGCTGCCGGGGAAGTGGATGTCGACCACCTCGTGCCAGACGCTTACCGGCAGCCGGAACGACGCTTCGGAACTCCACGGCACCAGTTCCACGCTGAAGCCTTCACCCGCGTCGAGGAACACCGTGCCGCTGAACAGCATCAGCAGCGGGATGGTGCCGTCGTCCAGCGCGTACAGGTAGCGCGCGGACGCCACCTCAAGGTCATACGTGCACGGGACCTGCAGGTCGATCTCGGTCAGCGCGGTGAACGTGGGGACCATGACGGACACGGTGGCGAGCTGGATCGGCTTGACCGTGTCCGCCCACCTGGACGGGTCGCCGAACAGGTCGTGCAGCCGTCGCGCCTCCTGCGCCGAATACCTCCGGCGATGCGGTTCGACGCGGATCTGGCAGCGCAGCGCTATGGCGTGCACACGCACGCCCGTGCTTTCTGAGACGCAAAGCTCGAAGGCGAGCGTGGGAGTCGCCGCGTACCTGGGCGCGCTGGCCCCGGTACAGCCGAAGGTCAGCTCGGCCATCAGGCTCTCCGATCTTTGGCTGGCTCCAGGGGCCGGGCCCGCTGGCGCAGGTCGTCGAGCGTCGTGGTCATCGTCTGCCGCACCTCCGCGCCGCCGTCGAAGCCGTGCCAGTTCAGCCGGAGCGCGCCGGCCAGCGCGTAACACACGTCGATCGGGACGAGGAACGTCTCCGGCCTGGCGATCAGGATCGCCTCGACGTCGGGGTCGAGCGCGCGCAGCAGCGGATGCGTGGCGGCCACCTCGTCCCAGGCCGCTAGGTCGAGCTCGCATTCGGTCACCCCGGCCGCGCTGGGATAGCTGGCGACGACCCGGCCGAGCGCGGAGTTCATGAAGAAGAACGCGATGTTGACCGGGATGGCCAGCGCGGCCCACTCCGCGTCGGTCAGCGGCGCGGCCGGGTCGTGCAGCACCCGGTCGGGGACGGTGCGGTACCGCCCGCCCTCCCTGGTGAACAGCAACCCGCACGCCGTGCACGCGCACACGATCGACCGGTCCTGGGTATCGACCATGTGCCGGTGGCCCGCGGGCACCTCCGTGCCGCACAGGGCGCAGCGTTCGGGCTCCGCCGCGGTACGCGGCGGCGGAGCCACGAAGCGCCGCAGCCCGGTGACCTTGGGCTGGGGCAGACCTGTCACCGGGCGCCTGCCGACCGGCGGCGCGTGATCTGTAGCAGGGGTGGATCACGCGGAGCCTGCCGGACCCCGGTCGTCTCCGGAGCGGCCGCGGCGATGACTTCCTCGACGGCCGCCATGGTGGAGCCGCAGCCGCTGGCCAGTTTGACGTCCACCACGCCGTCCTCGTCGATGCCGAGAAACTCCGTGCCCGGGCCGAGGCGGCCAAGGGCGCGCTTTATCCGGGCCGGTGTGTCGAGCGGATGCAGGTCGTGCACCAGCAGCAGGCTCTCCACCAGCGGATCGGCGATCAGCAACGCGGTCAGCCGGTCGTCTTCGCTGACCACCTGCATGACCGTCGCCAGTCCGGCGCCATACAGCTGGACCAGGCAGGTGACCAGATCCTCGGCGACATCGGCCGCCTCCGGACCTGCCCGGTCCCGGAGTTCGGCAAGCAAACTCTCGACCCGGTCGCCCGCTTCCCGTGCGTCCATCACATCGCCAGCGTGACACCGGTCGGCGAGTGCGCCGTCTTGAGCACGCGGCCGCCGCCCAGGTACATGTGCACGCCGCAGGGCAGGCACGGGTCGAAGCTGCGCACCGCGCGCATGATGTCGATGCCCTTGAAGTTCTCCGGTGTGTTCTCCTCGAAGATCGGCGTGTTCTGCACGGCGTCCTCGTACGGCCCGGGTGTGCCGTAGCTGTCCCGGACCGACCCGTTCCACGGTGTCGGCGGGTACGGGTGGTAGTTCGCGATCTTCCCGCCCTTGATCACCATGTGGTGGGACAGCACGCCGCGGACGGCCTCGGTGAAGCCGCAGCTGAACGCCTCGTCCGGCACGGTGAATGACTCCCAGGTCTTGGTGTGCCCGGCGCGGATCTCGGCGAGTGCCTGCTCGACGAAATACAGCGCGCACGCGGCCGCGTAGGCCTGGAAGTAGGTGCGTGCCCTGTCCCGTTCGATCGCGTTGGACAGCGGCCTGCCTTCCTTATCCGATGGAGTCTTCCATTCGAAGGTGACTTCGGGCCGTGACACGGTCTTGGGCAAGTTGATCAGCACGCTGTTCCCGGTGGACTTCACGTAGCCGAAGTCGACCAGGCCGGCTTTCGCCGTCGCCCACAGCCGGGCGATCGGGCCGCCGCCGGTGTCCAGCGGCAGGTGGTCCTTGCCGTCGAACCAGCGCGGCGACATCGTCCAGCTGTACTTGCCGTCGAAGTCGCGCTTGGCCGGGCGCGGGATCGTGTGCTGGTTCCACGGGTGCCTGCGGTCCACCGGGTTGCCGAGTTCGTCGTGGGTGACGAACATCTCCTGGTCTTCCCAGTCCTCGTAATAGGAGGAGCCGAGCAGGATCCTGATGCCCAGGTTGATGTCGACCAGGCTGGTGGTGATCAGTTCGCCGTCCACGATCACGCCGGGCGTGACGAACATCTTTCGGCCCCAGTCGGCCATGTTCCGGTAGGTGAAGTCGCAGTACTCGGGGTTGTTCAGGCTGCCCCAGCAGCCGAGCAGCACTCGCCTGCGGCCGACCTCCTCATACCCGGGGAGCGCCTCGTAGAAGAAGTCGAACAGGTCGTCGTGCATCGGCACGACCCGCTTCATGAACTCCACGTAGCGCATCAGCCGGGTCAGGTAATCGGTGAACAGCTGCACGGTCGCGACCGTGCCGACACCGCCCGGGTACAGCGTGGACGGGTGCACATGGCGCCCCTCCATCAGGCAGAACATCTCCCGCGTCGAACGGGACACCTGGAGCGCCTCGCGGTAGAACTCGCCCTCCAGCGGGTTCAGCGAGCGCATGATGTCGCCGATGGTCTTGTACCCGTGGTCGGCGGCGTGCGGTGCCTCGGTCCGGTTGGCCTGCTCCAGCACGCCCGGGTTGGTCTCGGCGACCATCCGCTCGCAGAAGTCAACGCCGACCAGGTTCTCCTGGAAGATGTTGTGGTCGAACATGTACTCCGCGGCCTCGCCCAGGTTGATGATCCACTCACCGAGGTGTGGCGGCCGGACGCCGTAGGCCATGTTCTGGGTGTAGACCGAGCACGTCGCGTGGTTGTCACCGCAGATACCGCAGATCCGGCTGGTGATGAAGTGCGCGTCGCGCGGGTCCTTGCCCTTCATGAAGATGCTGTAGCCGCGGAAGATCGAGCTGGTGCTGTGGCACTCGGCAACCCGCTTGGCCTTGAAGTCGATCTTGGTATAGATGCCGAGGCTGCCCACGATCCGGGTGATCGGATCCCAGGCCATCTCGGTGAGTTCTGGCTGCTCGGTCATCTTGTTCACCACGTCTTCTGGTAGCCGCTGCGAAGCTCGGTGCCCTTGACCCGCCACTTGGGCTCCTTGTCCGCGGTGCGGGCGGTGAAGCCGCGAAGGCTTCTGATCACGGTGCCGTACATGCCGCTGGCCGTGGTGGAGACGGTCGCGCCCGGCGGCTTGTCCATGAACGGCATGAACTTGTCAGGGAATCCCGGCATCGTGCAGGCGATGCAGATGCCGCCCACGTTCGGGCAGCCGCCGACGCCGTTGATCCAGCCGCGCTTGGGCACGTTGCACTTGACCACGGGACCCCAGCAGCCGAGCTTGACCAGGCAGCTCGGCGAGCCGTACTCGGTGGCGAACTCGCCCTGCTCGTAGTAGCCGGCCCGGTCGCAGCCCTGGTGCACGGTGGCCTCGAACAGCCAGCGCGGTCGCAGCGCCTCGTCCAGCGGGATCATCGGCGCCTGGCCGGCCACCTGGTACAGCAGGTACAGGATCGTCTCGGACAGGTTGTCCGGGTGAGTGGGGCAGCCGGGCACGCACACGATCGGCAGTCCGGCCTTGGACTTCCACTCCCAGCCCAGGTAGTCCGGCACGCCCATGGCACCGGTCGGGTTGCCGGCCATCGCGTGGATGCCGCCGTAGGTGGCGCAGGTGCCGACGGCGAGGATCGCCGTCGCCTTCGGCGCGAGCCGGTCCAGCCATTCGCTGGTCGTCATCGGCTGGCCCGTCGCCGGGTTGTTGCCGAAGCCGCACCAGTATCCCTCTGACTTGATCGCCTCGTTCGGTATCGATCCCTCGACGACGAGCACGAACGGATCGAGTTCTCCCCGGTCCGCCTTGTGCCACCACTCGATGAAGTTGTCCGCGCCCTGCTCGGGGCCGCATTCGAAGTCGATGAGCGGCCAGTGCACGGCCACCTTGGGCAGTCCCGGCAGCGCGCCGAGCACGATTTCCTCGATACTGGGCTGGGTGGCGGCGGTGAGGGCCACCGAGTCCCCGTCGCAGCCGAGGCCTCCGTTCATCCAGAGAATGTGTACGACAGGATCGGTATCCGTCATGGCACGACCACCTCTTCGGGCTTGAGCCCTCAGCCTAGAAAGGTGCCGGGAGACAAAACAGTCTCCCTCATGGACACATATGTCTATCCTTAGCGACTCGTCGGTCATGCAACTCCCACGTACCCTTCAGGGTGTGGACAACATAGACGGCGCGATCGGCGACAACATTGAAGTCGTCCCGGTCGTCGTCGTCTCCCAGACATTTCCGGCACGGCCGTCCTCGATCCCGGACATCAGGGACTTCGTCAGGCGCTGTCTCGCGCAGTCGCCGTTGTCGGAAGAAGACAATCGCAGCGTCGGCGAGACCGTCTCGCACGCGCTGCTCGAAGCGGCGGGACCGACCGGCGCGATCAACGTGTCGTTTCGCATCTTTCCCGATCACGTCGAGGTCGATGTGCTCAGGTCGAGCACCCAGCTGGGTTCGCCGGCCGGCCTGGACGCGCTCTCATCGCTGCTGCACTCCGAGGAGATGGCGCCCGCTGCCCGCGGCGCCGCGCACGGCGGAGTTGCCCCGGTCGCGACGATCGCGCCCGTGGGTGCGGACGACGCCGCGGCCTCGTTCGCCGACTGGATGGGCGGCGTGCTCCGCCGTGAAGGGATGACGATGGAGGCCGCCGCCCGCCAGCTGGGCGTGTCGGTGAAGACCGTCAGCCGCTGGGTCGGCGGCGCGACCGAACCGCGGTTGCGGGACCTGCGCCGGATCAGGGAGCTGTTCGGCGATCTGCCGAACCTCTAGACCAGCCAGTTCGCAAGCGTTTACCGTGGAGCGAGTGACGGTCAGCGCGGGTACCTACCAGCTCGGCCCGGCCGCCGGCCGGCTGAGCATCAGGACGAGCCGGGCCGGCCTGGCCGCCAGAGCGGGTCACGACCTGCTGATCGAGGTGACGCACTGGTCGGCCGTGATCACCGTGCCCGCCGACGACGACCTCGTCGCGACCACGGTCACCATCGAGCTTGACCTCGACTCGCTGACCGTGCGCGAGGGCGCTGGCGGTGCCAAGCCGCTCAGCGACCGGGACCGCGCCGACATCGGGCGGACGATGCGGAAAATCCTGGGCGGCGGCTCGGCTTCATTCAGCTCGACCAGGGTCATCCCGTCCGCCATCGGCGGCGCGATCGAGGGCAGCCTCACCATGAACGAGCGCACTCGGCCGGTGCGGTTCCAGGTGCGGGCCCCCGGCCCCGGCCGCTACCGGGGCAGCGCGACCGTGGCGCAGACGGCGTTCGGGATAACCCCGTACAGCGGCTTCTTCGGCGCGCTCAAGCTGAAGGACGAAGTCGCCGTCGAGGTCGACGTGGACCTGGCCAAGGCCGCGTGAACAGCACCCTCTACCGGGACGCGGCGCTCGCCGACGGCCGGTCGCCGCAGCTGCGCGTCCCGTCACGTCTGCATCCTGGTCACGTCTGCCACAGGTGTCACAAGGGTCACAAGGGTCACAAGGGTCACTGATGCCGCTTCTGTCACAGGCCTCCCAGGGTGCAGGCAATTAGCGCGGAAGATTTGTTCATCACGGCAGAAAACCTTGCTGAGAGCATGGTTTTTTACCGCGTTGGACCTTTCTTCCGCGCCAATCGCGCAGCTGGCGGTGCGGGAGGGAAGGCCATGACAATTGAGACGGATGAGGTCCGTCACCCAGCCGTCCGCCCATGACACCCGTCCGCCGCCGAAGCGCATAAAGGGCATTTATGTCATAACGGGCAGTGGTGCTTCGCCCGGTGCCGTGCTTGGCGCGGTGTCCGCCCGCCCCCCGCCTGAGCGCGTCAGGCCTGGCACCGTCAAAGACAAAACCGGTGCTACGGGCAGGGGGGCGCGGCCGCAGTGGCGGCTGGGGCGGTGGCCGGGTGGTCCAGGTTGGTCAGGATCTTCTCGCAGACCCGGCCGAACGTGGTCAGTTCTTCCTCGGTGAGATGGTTGAACACCAGGTCAAGCACGGCGGCGGCGTGGGCGGGCGCGGCGGATTCGATAGCGGTGCGGCCGGCCGCGGTCAGCGTGACGTACGCGCCACGGCCGTCCTCGCTCGGGCAGTTTTCCCGGCAGACGAGCCCGCGCCGTTCCATCCTGGTGAGCTGGTGGGACAGTCTGCTCTGTTCCCACTGCAGGGCCTCGCCGAGCTGGAACGGGCGCTGACGTCCGCCGTCCGCCTCGCTGAGCTGGACGAGCACCGCGTATTCGGCGGCCGACAGGCCTGATTCGGTCTGCAGTTCCCGGTTCAGCTGAGCCGGAAGCGACTCGCTGACGCGCAGGTAGGCGCGCCAGACTTGCTGCTGGTCCGGGGTAAGCCACATGCCTTAAGGATACCTCCGATCCGGGGAATGGATGACGCGTCATGTATGTTGTAGGCCAGCGAACGACATGACACGTCATCCAGCCTGGATGACGGCGGGAGACCTTGGAGCCAGCGATGACCACGGAAACGACCAGCACCGACCTGACCGCACTGACCGGCACCTACACCATCGACCCGGCGCACAGCCGCCTCGGCTTCATGGCCAAGCACGCGATGGTGACCAAGGTCCGCGGCGCGTTCAACGACTTCACCGGCACTCTCTCACTTGATGGCGCGAACCCGGCCAACTCCTCGGCCGCGGTAACGATCAAGACGGCGAGCATCGACACCCGTAACGAGCAGCGCGACGGGCACCTGCTCGGCAACGACTTCCTGGCCATCGAGGAGCACCCGGAGATCACCTTCGTGTCCACCAGTGCCCGGCAGGCCGGCGGCACCGACTTCGAGCTCACCGGCGACCTGACGATCAAGGGCGTCACGAACTCGGTCACGATCCCGTTCAGCTTCGAGGGCTCCGCCACCGACCCGTTCGGCAACTTCCGTGCCGGGTTCGAAGGCTCGGTTGTCATCAACCGCAAGGACTACGGCGTGACGTGGAACGCCGCGCTGGAGACCGGTGGTGTGCTGGTCAGCGACAAGGTCACGCTGGAGTTCGAGATCAGCGCGATCAAGAACGCCTGACCCTAGCGACTAAAAGGCCCGCGACGGCGGCGCCCCGGCAGGGGCGGCCGCCGTCTGGCATGCTCGGGGGTCATGAGGATGCGGCAGGGCTGGGAGGACGAGGCCGCCAACTGGGCGGCCTTCGTCCCTGCTCAGCGCCGCTGGCAGCGCATCCCGCTGTTCTTGCACCTGAGAGCCATCAAGGCCATAACTCCAGTGCTCAGCCGGTAGCCGTTGCCTGATCCTGCCGGGTGGCGAACGACAACCGCCAGGTGTCGTCCCCTTCCCCGTCGACCTCCAGTACCCAGGTGTAGCGGCGCCCCGGCGGCAGGTGCAGCATGCTGCCGAACGCGACCGGCACGGTGATCTCGTCGCCTGGCGCCGTGTCCGGCGGGATCATGGTCTCGAAGTGCCCGCTGACCTGAACCTCGGCCGGCCCGTCTGGGCCGCCTTGGATTACCGGGTGGCCGTCCTCGTCGATCAGGTTCAGCGTGAAGTTGACGCGTTCGCCGGCCCGCTGCCAGGGGACGTGGAAAAGCAGCGCGAGCGCGCACGGGGTTGGTCCAGGGCCGGCCATCGACAGGCCGCCGCCGGCGATGAACAGCTTGCCGTCCGCTACCTGTGCGTGATCCGCCAGCATCATGGTCACCCGCATACGCCCCAGATTAGCCCGAATCCAGGTAAAGCCCAGCGGGCGTGACTGTGACAGCCAGGCACGTCACAGCCACGCCATAGGTTCAGGCGTCGCGGTAGCGCAGCACCGCTCCGCCGAGCAGCATCGCGCCCGCGCTCCAGGCGGCGAGCACGCCAAGACCCGCCCACGGGCCGATCGGCTGGCTGGCCAGGTCGACGGTGTCCTGAATGGCCAGGCCCGCTGTCATCGGCGCGATCTGCTCCAGGTGCCGCTGCCAGGTCGTGTCGGTGAAGTGGGCGAACACCGGGAACAGGAACAGCAGGGCGAGCACGATCCCGACGGCCACGCCAGGGTCGCGCACGGCGGTGGCGATGCCGAGGCTGAGCAGCCCGATCAGCATCAGGTAACCGACGGTGCCGCAGGCCGCGCGCACTTCCGCGCCAGCCGGCAGCTGCCCGTACCCGTCGTGCGCGAGCAAGGGCAGCCCCGCCAGTTCGCAGACGATCACCGCGATCGCGGCGGCCGCCAGCATCATCCCGCTGAGCACGATGGCCTTCGCCGCCAGCACCGGGAGGCGGCGCGGCATCGCGGCGAGGGTGACGTGGATCATCCCGTTCGCGTACTCGCCGCTGACCATCAGCACGCCGAGCACCACAGCGGCGGCCTGGCCGAGATACACACCGGACAGGCTTGTCTTGGCCGGGTCACCGCAGGACTGGGCCGAGCACTTCGTGGTGGCCGCCACCAAGATGCTGACCGCGCAGGTGGCCACCGCGACGCCGGCCAGCAGCCAGCCGTTGGACGCGAGCGTGCGGGCCTTTGTCCATTCCGCGTGCAGCACGGCGCTCACGCGTCCCTCCTGTTCAGCAGGAAGGCCGCCAGCGCGAGCGCACCGAGTGCCCAGGCGCACAGGATCGTGAAGCCCGCCCACGGCGCCAGCGGGAAGTACCCGTTCCACGGCGTGTACGCGCTGGCGACCTGCGGATACTGCTGGAACGTCTGCTGGATGGAGAATCCGGCCGACGGGGTGAGCCGCAGCAGCCAGTCCGCGGCGGTGGTCGGCAGCACCGGGGACGCCACCGCGAGCAGGTACGGCAGCACGACCACGACGATCACCGTCATCACCGCGGTCGCGCTGTTCCTCGCGATCGTGCCGATCGCCAGGGCGAGCACCGCGGCGAGGGCGAACACCGCCGCCGTGCCGATGGCGACGCGCAGCTCGGTCGCCATCGAGATCGGCCCGAAGAAGTTGCCGTTCTTGTGCAGTATGTGCTTGCCAAGCGGCAGCGCTATGGCGACTCCGGCCAGCGCGGCCACGAACGTGACCGCGCCGGTCACCAGCGCCTTGGCCGCGAGCACCCGGTGACGCGACGGATTGGCCGCCAGCGTCAGCTGGATCAGCCCGCGCCGGTATTCACTGGTCATGAACAGCGTGCCGAGCACGATCGCCGCGATCAGTCCGGCGAACGCGCCGGTGAGCGTCTGCCCGATCGGCGTGATGGCGGCCTGCGGCGCGACCGCCGGCGCGATGTCGCCCTGGCCGGTCACCGCGAACGTGCCGCCGGCCTGCTGGTAACTGTCTCCGGCGGAGCGAAGCGGCCCGACCGCGCCCACGCCGGTGCCCGCCCACGAACCCGCATGACCACCGGTCACCGTGACGTCGGTGAACGTGCCGGTGACGGTGGGCATGTGCCCGGCCTGCACCGCGCCGGTGCTTGACGGTTGCGGTGACGCGGCGAACAGCCCGGCCTGGACGGTCCCCGGCAGCCCGGGCAGCACCACGCTGCCGATCCGCACCCAGTGCGCGCCGTCGGCCGAGTCATAGCCGGTGATCGTGTCCCCGGACCGGACAAGCCGAAGCCAGTGAGCGGACGAGGGGCCGGCCGTGTCCCCGGTGTAGTTGTACTGGAACCTGACTCCGCGCGCGCCAGTGCCGAGCATCGCCGCGTACGCCGAACCCGGCGTCATGCTCTGTTTGACGATGATGCCCGCCTTGGCCCACGGCTGGAGTGCGGCGGAGCTGAGCCCAGTCAGCCGCGCGGTCAGCGTGCCGTTGCCGGTGAGCGTCTGGTGCACGAAGTAGAACTGGTCCTCGACCGCTTCGCCGCCTGGCCCGATCGGCTGGCTGCACGCCAGCGTCACTGGCTGGCCGGGATACGGGCCGTTGCCGCAGTCGCTGTTGGCCGTGGTGAAGTAGCTGAGCAGCACGGTCAGCAGCGGGATGAGCAGCAGGCAGAAAAGCCAGCTGCGAACAGTCCTGAACTTCGTCCACTCCGCGCGCAGTGCCGCGATCATGCTGTTTCTCCAGCCGGCGCCCGGTACTCGGCGCCCTGATATTCGACAAACTGCCTGGTCAGCTCCATGTATGCCGCTTCGAGCGAGGCTCGGTGGGCGCTCACCTCGCTGAACCCGATCCCGTTGCGGGTCAGGAGAGCCACTGTCTGTTCTGCGGAAAGGCCCTTGATGGTGAGCACGCCGGGTCCGGTGGAAGCGACCTCAGCCCCGGCGCGGGCGAGCAGTTCCATCGCCTCCGCGCGGGCACTGGTGCGCAGCGTGATCCAGCCGCCGGAAGCGGCGGCGATCAGTTCGGCAACGCTGGTGTCGGCGATGGCACAGCCCCGGCCGGCCACCACGAGATGGTCGGCGCAGTCCTCGAGTTCGCTCATCAGGTGGCTGGACACGAGCACCGCCCGGTCCTGTCCCGCCAGCATCCGCAGGAAGCCGCGGATCCAGATGATCCCCTCCGGATCAAGGCCGTTGAATGGCTCGTCAAGCATGATGACCGGCGGATCGCCCAGCATGGCCGCGGCGATGCCGAGCCGCTGGCGCATGCCGAGCGAGTAGCCGCCGGCCTTCTTCTTGATCGCCTGGCGCAGGCCCACCAGGTCGGTCACCTCGTCAACGCGGCGGGCAGGCAGGCCCTGCGAGTGGGCAAGCCAGAGCAAGTGGTTGCGGGCGGAACGGCCGGGCTGCAGCGCGGCGGCGTCCAGCATTGACCCGATCCGGGTGAACGGGTTCTTCAGCTGGTGATACGCCTTGCCGCCGACGGTCGCCGTGCCCGTGTCCGGCCGGTCGAGGCCGAGGATGACCCGCATCGTGGTGGACTTGCCCGCGCCGTTAGGGCCGACGAAACCGGTGACCTGGCCCGGCTGGACGGTGAACGTCATGCCGTCCAGGGCCTGTGTCTGGCCGAATCGCTTGCGCAGCTCGCTTACTTCAATGTTCATGGTCCCCCACGCTAGGTACCGGCATACCGCGCCGTCGTCACGCGGCCGAGCGCTCTTGGCATCCCTCGTGAGAGGGACGCCAGGATGGCCCGCCCGGGCGACGCGGTCACTCCTGCCTGCGCCGACAATAGATCAATGAACGTTTTCGAGCGGACCGGCGCCTGGATGGCGCCCCTGCTCGGGTTTCTCGCGCTGCTGCAGCTGGCCGCCGGGCTGTCGTTCAGTTCCCATCAGCACTTCGGCGTCCCCGCGCAGCACGCCACGTTCACCATCCACCTCGGCGGCACCCAGGCAACCCCCTCCATTCAGGGCGTGATCGTCCTCGCCGTCCTCTGCCTGCTCAGCGCCGTCCCGTGCGGCCTGCCGTCGGTCGCGAGCCTGCCGGTGATCTCCGTGACCTGCGTCCTGTCGCTGGCCCTGTTCCACTACGTGACCGTCGCGGGTGTGTGTGCTCTGCTGCTTGTCCTCTACCGGAGCGGCGGAGCGCTGGCGATGCTGTGCGCGGTGCCGTTCCCGGTGCTCGCGCTGGCCGGGATCCCGGACGGCGGGCTGGGCAGGGTGATGCTGGTCGTGCTGGTCGCGCTGGCCCCCGCGCTCGCCGTGGCCGGGATGGCCAGGCGGCGTTCGGCGCTGGCGGTCGGCGCGCTGCGCGAGGACATGGCGGACAGCGCGTTCGAGCACATGGCCAGGGGGGAGCGGGCGCGGATCGCCCGCGAACTGCACGACGTCGTCGCCCACCACATCTCGATGGTCACCGTGCAGGCGGAGACGGCCAGGGTGACCACGCCGGGCATGCCGGCCGAGGGCGCACAGCGGTTCACCGAGATCGCGGACACGGCCAGGGCCGGCCTGACCGAGATGCGGCGGCTGCTCGGCGTGCTGCGGTCCGATGACGACACCGCTCCCGTTGTCGCGCGCCAGCCGCAGCCCGGGTTCGGCCAGCTCGGCGGGCTGCTCGACGAGGCCAGAACGGCGTCGGGGACCGGTGTCCGGTTCATCCTGTCCGGCCCGGTGCGTCCGCTCGACCCCGGCGTCGAGCTGGCCGCGTACCGGATCGTCCAGGAGGCGCTCACCAACTCCCGGCGGCATGCCCCTGGTGCCGCCGCGGACGTCGAACTGCGTTACTCCGCCGCGGACCTGCTGGTCCGGGTCCGGGACAACGGCCCTGGCGGTTCGTCAGGACCGGGCGGTCCTGGCGGTTCGTCAGGACCGGGCGGTTCGTCAGGACCGGGCGGGCACGGATTGATCGGGATGCGCGAGCGCGCCCAGGCGGTAGGCGGCTCGTTGCGGGCGGGACCGGCTCCCGGCGGCGGCTTCCTGGTCGAGGCGAGGTTGCCGGCCGGAGAGGCGGACCAGTGATCCGGATCGTCGTGGCCGATGACCACGAGGTAGTGCGCGGCGGTTTCGCGGCCATGCTCGGCACGCAGCCCGATTTCACCGTCGTCGGCACGGCGGCGGACGGGGCGCAGGCGGTCCGGGTCTGCGCGGCGGAAAAGCCGGACGTGGTGCTGATGGACGTGCGGATGCCGGTCATGGACGGGATCGAGGCGACCCGGCAGCTAAGCGGGGGACCACGGGTTCTCATCTTGACCACGTTCGACCTGGACGAGTACGTCTTCGACGCGCTGCGGGCCGGCGCCAGCGGATTCCTGCTCAAGGACGTGACCGCGGAGCGGCTCTTCGACGCGGTCCGTGTCGTCGCGGCCGGCGAGGCGCTGCTCGCCCCGACCGTCACCACCCGCCTGATCGGCGAGTTCACTAAGCTGCGGCGCCGCGAACCGGTTTCGGTCAGCGGCCTGACGCCACGCGAAACCGAGGTGCTCCGCCTGATCGCCGAAGGCCTGTCCAACACCGAGATAGCCGAGCGCCTCGTGGTCACCGAGGAAACCGTGAAGACTCACGTCAGCCGCGTGCTCAGCAAGCTGGGCCTGCGCGACCGCACCCAGGCGGTCGTCGCCGCCTACGAATCCGGCCTGGTGATCCCCGGCAGCGCCTAAGCCCGTACGGCCCCGGCGGCCCCGGCGGCCCCCGCGCGGCCCCCGCGGCCCGGGCGGCGGCCCAGGCGCGCCGGGGCCGGAACAATGTGGAAGTCTCTCCCTTTGTGGAAGGTTAGCCCTTGTTTTTGGGGGTTAAGCCTCCACGAAGGGGCAATCTGACACGTTAATTCGAGCCCTCCGGGTGAAAGGCGGGACGTATGCGAAGATCGTGAACCATGATGACAACCGGCCCGCTGACCGAAGCCGACCGCGCCGCATGGGAGGTGCTGGCCCGCGGCTACAAGAAGTTTTACGGGACACCGACGACCGACGAGCAGTACGAGTCGACGTGGCGGCAGCTCATGGCCGGTACCGGGTTTCGCGCCCTCGGCGCCCGGCTGAACGACGGCAACGGCAACGACGACGGTCAGCTCGTCGGCATCACCCACTACTTCTTCCACCCGTTCATCTGGTACGGGAACGCCTGCTACCTGCAGGATCTGTTCACCGCCGAGGCCGCGCGCGGCCAGGGCGTGGCCAGGGCACTGATCGAGGCCGTGGCGAACCAAGCCCGCGAGAATAATGCTGTCCGGCTGTACTGGAACACCAAGGAAGACAACGCCCGGGCTCGGGTGCTCTACGACAAGCTCGCCAGCTTCGGCGGCTTCATCAGGTACGACTACCCTCTGTAGCGATATCCTTCGGCGGCCGCTACGATGCCGCCGATGAACACGTCGGCACCGAGCCGGAAGTGCAGTTCCGGGCTGCCGCAGTCGGTGAGCTCCCTCGCGTGCTCCACCACGCGCGGGTAGAGCGTCGGCGGCAGCGTGGAGAGCGTGACCATCTTTACCCGGTTCTCCTCGTCCCGTTCTGCCAGTGACTTGCCGGGGTCGAAGCCGTTCTCGCTCAGCACCAGCATGATGCCGGTCCACAGCGCCAGCCGGGCGATCTCGCTCGCCTCGCTGGGGCCGAACCCGGCGCCGTCGCGCAGTACGCCGAGCGTCACTTCCATCGCGCGCAGCCCGTGCTCGTTGGTGCCCTTGTAGTCGCTGAGCAGCCATGACCCCGACGGGTGCGCGCGCAGCACGTCGATCAGCGACAGGAGCAGCCCGCGCAGCTGGTCAGGCCAGGGCGCCGACGGGTCGACGGTGAGGTCGATCTCGCTCCATATCCGCTCGGCGAGGCCTTCCATCAGTTCTTCCTTGCTGCGGAAGTGCCAGTACAGCGCCATCGGCGTGACGCCGAGTTCCTTGGCGAGCTTGCGGATGGTCAGCGCTTCAAGGCCGTCGGTGTCGGCGAGCTTGAGCGCCCGTTCTACGACCGCGGCTTTGCTGAGCTGCGGTTTGTCCGCTGGCGGAGCCATCGCACCTCCTGGAAAACAACCTGCTTGACAACTGTACACCGTACAAGAGATAGTGGCCACAAGTGTGCTGTACAACGTACAAGAACGCCGTATAGATATGGCGTATAGCGATGACAGAAGGGGGCAGGCGCTGTGTCCGCAAGCACAGAGTCCGCAGTGACCACCGGCACCACTCAGGTGCCGCGGCAAGCAGATCCGCGCAGGTGGTGGGCGCTCGTGGCGGTCAGTCTCGCCACGTTCATGACCTACCTCGACAACAATGTGACCAACGTCGCGATCCCGACCATCGAGCGCAGCCTGCACCTGTCGGTGTCCGGGCTGGAGTGGGTGGTCAGCAGCTACCTGCTCACGCTGGCCGGGCTGCTGCTGGTCGGCGGCAGGGTCGCCGACGTCTACGGCCGTCGCCGGGTTTTCATGGGCGGCCTGGCCCTGTTCACCGTGTCCTCTCTGGCCGCGGGGCTGGCCGGCAGCGGCGCGGTGCTGATCGCCAGCCGTGCCGTGCAGGGTGTCGGCGCCGCCCTGCTGATGCCCACCACGCTCGCCATCATCATGGCGACGTTCGCCGATCCGAAGGAACGGACCAAGGCGATCGCCATCTGGACCGGGATCAGCGCGATGGCGCTGGGCCTGGGCCCGGTGATCGGCGGCGTGATCAGTGAGCACATCCGCTGGGGCTGGATCTTCCTGATCAACGTGCCGGTCGGCGTGATCACCTGCGTGCTCGCGCTCACGTCCGTGCGCGAGTCGAAGGCCTCCTCGGTGGTTCGCACGCTGGACGTCCCCGGTCTGGTCAGCTCCGCGGCCGCGCTGTTCGCACTGACCTACGCGCTGATCGAGGGCGGTGACAAGGGCTGGACGTCCGCGCCGATCGTGGCGGCGTTCGCGCTGGCGGCGGTGACGCTGGCGCTGTTCCTTGCCATCGAGGCGCGCAGTGCGCACCCGATGGTGGACCTGGGAATGTTCCGCCTGCGGCAGTTCAGCGGCGGTACCGGGACGATGATGATCTGGGCCTTCGGCATCTTGGGCATTTACTTCTTCACCTCGCTGTACCTGCAGGGCATTCTCGGTTTCTCGCCGACAAAGGCGGGCCTGGCGTTCGTGCCGATGGCGTTGTGCGTGGTGGTGGCCGCGGGGGCCGCGCAGGCGCTTGAGGCGCGGATCGGCGGGCATCGCCTGGTGGCGCTCGGCATGGTGCTGATGGTGGTCGGGCTGATCCTGTTCGCCCGGCTGGGCGACCACGTCAGCTACCCGGCGCTGCTGCCCGGGTTTGTCCTGTTCGGCCTCGGCGCGGGGATGATGCAGGTGCCGCTGACCAACGGCGTGCTGCAGGCCACGCCGCACGCCCGGGCCGGTATCGCGTCAGCCCTGCTCAATGCCTCCCGTGAGGTGGCGGGCCTGCTCGGCATCACGGTCATCGGCGCCGTGCTCCGGGCCCGCGAGTCCGCCGCCGTGCGCGCCGGCTCCAGTACGGCACACGCGTTCGTTGACGGGTACCATGCCGGCCTGTGGGTGACGATAGGCCTGCTCATCGCCGGGGTAGTGGTGAGCTACGTAACGCTGCGGCCTTCTCGGAATTGATGCTCATAACAACATCGGCGCGTCTGCCCGCAACGGTCAGGCGCGCCGATTGCGTATTGGCGACAACCGTCGTTGGCTTATGGGGCGCCGTGGGGCACAATCAGCAAGTGTGAACTTCAATCCCGATGTACCGAGCGCGGCGCGAGTCTATGATTACCTGCTCGGCGGCAAGGACAATTACCCTGCCGACCGCAAGGCGGCGGAGGCGATGCTCGTCGATCTGCCGAATGCGCGGGTAGCGGTGCAGTGGAATCGCGCGTTCCTGCGCCGCGCCGTCAGGTACATGGTCGGTGAGGCCGGCATTACCCAGATCATTGACGTCGGTGCCGGGCTGCCCACGGTCGGCCCCACGCACGAGGTGGCGACCGATATCGACGGGGAGGCGCGGGTTGTCTACGTGGACCGTGACCCGGTCGTGCTGGCGCACGCGAGGGACATGCTGCAGGGCCTGCCCAATGTGACGGTCATCCGCCACGATCTGACCGAGCCGGCCGAGGTCCTGGCCGACCCGGATCTGCTCGACCTGATCGATTTCAGCAAGCCGGTGGGCCTGATGTACCTGTCGGTCCTGCATTTCGCGCCCGACTCGGCCGATCCTGGCGGCATGATCACCCGCATGCTCAGCGCCTTCCCCAGCGGCAGTCACGTCGCGGTCTCGCATATAACGACGGACGGCACGTCCGCGGTGAGCTCGACCGAGCGGGTGATGGCTAAGACAGCCGACCGCGTCTCCACCCGGACCCACGCGCAGATCCTCGACCTGGTGGCCGGCCTGGACGTGGTCGATCCCGGACTGGTCTGGCTGCCGCAATGGCGGCCGGAACCCGGCACGGACATGCCGGAGAATGTCGCCGAGGCCTACTACTACGGGATGGTCGCCAGTAAGCCGTGACCCGCGCTCGCTGACCGAGGCCGCGGCGCGCTTCTTCGCCCGCTCGGCCGCATCCAGCTGGGTGCCCGGCTACCTGGCGAGCCGTGGCATCGACGCGCGCACTGCCTGCCGGTGGCAGGTCGGTTACGCCCCGGCCGGGCGCACGGAGCTGTGCGATCACCTGCGCGGACTTGGTTACACATCGGCGCAGGCACGCGCGGTCGGCCTGGCCCGGCCGGGGTTTACCGACGTGTTCCGGGACCGGGCCATGTTTGCGGTGCGTGCGGTCGACGGCACGGTGGCGGGCTTCATCGGCCGGGCCACTGTCGGCGGCGTGCCCGTCTACCTGAACACGGCGGCCACCGAGCTGTACCGCAAGGGGTCGCTGCTCTTCGGCCTCTACGAGGGGGCCGAGGCGCTGGCGGCCGGTGCCCGGCCGGTGCTGGTGGAAGGGCCGCTGGACGCGCTCGCGGTCTCGTGCGCCGGACGGGTCGGCGTCGCGCCCTGCGGGACCGCGCTCACCGCCGAGCAGGCCGAACTGCTCGGCTGGGCGATGCGCCGCCCCAGGCAGACCGGCGTCGCGGTCGCTTTCGACGCGGACCGGGCCGGGCGCGCCGCCGCGGTACGGGCCTATTCGCTGCTCCGCGCCATCACCGATGAACTGTGGACAGTGTCGTGGCCGGCCGGAACCGATCCGGCTGACGTGCTCCGCGCCGGTGGAGCCGCGGGCCTGGCCGCCGTGCTCGACTCGTCGCTGCTGCCGCTTCCTGACCTGGTGGTGGACGCCAGGCTGGCGGCGTTCGGCCGGTGGCTGGAGTTCGCCGACGGCGCGTTCGCCGCGCTGCGCGCGGTGGCCCCGGTGATCGCCGGACTGCCACCAGCACAGGTGGCCCGGCAGGTCGCGAGGACAGCGGGCCGGCTCGGGCTCAGCTACGCGGAGGTCACCGAAGCGGTCACCAGCGCCCTCACCGCGATCAGTCGCACCGGGTGATCTTGGCCTGGACCTCCTGGTCGAGGTCAACGCCCGTCATCTGGGCGAGCCCGAACAGGAAGATGGCGGCGTCCGCGAGTTCCTCGCCGACATCCACCCGCCCCTTGCGCCACGAGTCGAATGCCTCCGCCAGCTCGCTCTGCAGCAGACAGAACTCCAGCGGAACATCCGTCGTGTTGGACCCCTTGGCGACCATGTTGTCCCAGGCGAGCATCTGCCCTGACCGGATATCCACAGCCCCTCCGATCTGCCGTTCCCAGTCGGGAGGCTACCGCGTGTTCCCTGTGGATCACTATGTGCGTAACGCGGGGTGAGTTGTGGAGGAGACCGTGGTTTGCCGGTCAAGACCTGTGCATGGCCAGGCACGCAACACCGGCTGGCCTGTGCAAGCGGTTGTGGATTGTGCGTATCGCCCTGTGGATGATTGCGCGGCGCGATGTTTCGCCACGTTGACAACATTCGCGCAACGAACGCCACAAAAGCGGGGCAAAACCGGGTCCGAGTGCCTCGCCGTCGCGGGTCACCAGGCGGGGTCCGCAGTCCGCTATCGGCGGCGTCCCCGTCATGGCCGGCCTGGTGACCGCCTGGCGTGCCGCGCCCGTATCTTTGCGCCGTATATCCTCCCCAAGTCGATTCCGCACTCACCGGGAGGTCCCGCTGTCCGACACCGCCGCCCCGGATCCCGCCGTGCCGCCTGACAAGCCGGCCGAGAAACAGGAGCGTCCCGTGCTCCCTGACCGCAGCACGGACGAGACCGATGTCGGCTGGGGAGATCGGCCGGAGCCCGATGACCAGGACCGCCTGCGCCAAGACCGCCCCCCGCACTGGGACGATTATTAGACCTCACCCGTGCCGTGCCAGTCACGTGGCACTTATGCGCAATTCGCCGCGCCCCGGGGCATTATCGCGGTAATTAACTCCAGCGCGGTAATTATCTATGCTGTGAGCAGGGATTTCTTCCGTGCTGGACTTTATTACCGCGTTGATGCCAGCGCCGTTGCCGCGTTGATGCCAGCGCCGTTACCGTGCTTATGGCAGTGCCGTTACCGTGCTTATGATGGCGCCTGGCGTGATAGTGCGCGTGGCGTTCCGGAAAACCGGAACGCCACGCGCACTATGTTCGCAGTCCCGGCAGCGGTAGCCGTTTTATGGCGTTTTGTTCCCCACTCGGACAGCTGCGGCCGATTAGCATGCAAATTTGAGTCGGCGCGAGACGACTTCGATTTGTCCCGTTATCGTCCTGGCCAGCGGCCGCTGGCGGCGACGGCGGCAGCAGCGGCGCTCGGTGGCAAGCGAGCGCCGGAGCCAGCCCGCGGCTCAGTACGGTTCCTGGTTCCCTGGGCTGTTCGGATCGAAGTACTGGTCGTCTTGCCGGATCGCCGCTATGTCCTCGGCAGCCGCCTGCTGGATCCGCCGTAGCTTGGGATCATCGCGCTGGTTGCGGAGCAGGCTGCGCCTGGGCGTCTCGCCACTCGACCGGCTAGACCGTCTCGACCGGCGGAAGAACCACGAACGAATGCTCACTACTACTCCCAATTCGAGAGTACATAGATCCTCACGGACCGAATAGGTGTAGCGAGGCCCAGAGGGCGAGCACGGCGAGGACCAGGCCGGCCGGAACGGTGAGCAGGCCGAGCACGGTGAAGTCCCGCAAGGATGCGTCGGACCCGTGCTGGCGCAGGATCCGCCGCCAGAGCAGGGTCGCCAGCGAGCCGGTATAGGTCAGGTTCGGCCCGATGTTCACGCCGGTCAGCACGGCCAGGACGGCGCCCGGGCCCAGGCCGACAACCAGTGGCAACAGGACGAGGACCGCCGGCAGGTTGTTGATGAGGTTGGCCAGGATCGCGGCGATGAGCGCGATGGCGAGCAGGCTGGGCAGCGAGGTCCCGGCGGGAATCAGGTGACCGATCCCGTTGCCGAGGCCGTTGCTGGCCACCGCGCGCACGACGATCCCGATGCCCAGGACAAAACACAGGAACGGTACGTCGGCCGCCTTCGCGAGCCTGGCCACGGTGGTACGCCGCCTGATCAGCGCACGCACCGCGAGGACGCAGGCCCCGGTGAAGGCGACCCAGGCGGGATTGAGCCCGGCCGCCGACGCGATCGCGAAACCGGCCAGCGTGGCAGCCACCAGCACGACCGTGATCAGCGAGAACTCCGCCCGCGGAGGGTCCGCGCTCGCCGCAGCGTCCGCGACGTCCGGGGCGGACGGGGCGGACGGGGCGGACGCAGGAGCGTCCAGGTCCGCGGCGAAGAAACGCCGGAATACCGCGTACTCGGTGCCGATCGCTACCAGCCAGGGCAGCACCATCAGCGCGGTAAAGCGCCCGAACCCGAGCCCGCTCGCGGCGAATGCCAGCAGGTTCGTCAGGTTGGAGACCGGCAGCAGCAGCGACGCGGAATTGGCCAGATGGGTGCACGCGTACACATGCGGCCGTGCCTTCACGCGGAGCCGCGCGGCCGTCACGATGACCACTGGCGTGAGCAGGACCACGGTGGCGTCCAGGCTGAGCACGGCCGTGGTGACCGAGGCGACCACGAAAACCCGCGCCAGCAGGTCGCCAGGCTGCCCGGCGGAGCGGCGGGCCATCCACTGCCCGCAGGCGCTGAACAGCCCCTCGTCGGCGCATAGTTGCGCCAGGACCAGGATCGCGCCGAGGAAGCCAATCACCGGCCCTAGCTGGCGCGCTTCCGAGATGGCCTGGCTGGGGGAGATCGCGCCGACGGCGATCAGCAGCACGGCGGCGGGGACCGCCGCGATCGCTTCCGGCAAGCCGTGCGGCCGCAGTACCGCCCATCCGAGCACCACCAGCAGGGCGACGACCGACAACGGCTCCGCGATGACGGCGCTCAGTCCGGTACCCCCTGGTAGACGCTCCGATACTGCTATCCCCGAGCGTATGTCCTACGACGCGAACAGGCGGCTTGGCGTGATGACCAGCGGTGTGGAGAACTGCTCGGCGAACTCCCGCGCAGTGCCGAACATCGCCCCGATGCGTTCCGCGTACTTGGCCGCGTACTCCAGAACTTCGTCGGCAGGCGGCATGTCCGCCGCCTGTTTGGCGGTGCCCTCGATGCGGACGATGTCCCGTCCGATGTCGGTCACATCCAGGCCCAGCGACACCAGTGAGTTCTGCTCGAGGTTGCGCAGCTTGGTCTTTCCTGGGCGGGAGTAGATCAGGATCGTCTCGTCCTCGCGGACCAGGAACCACACCGGCACGCTGGTGGGCCGGCCATCCGGGCTGACCGTCGTCAGCCAGGCCATCAGGTTGCCGCGCAGGCGGGCCTCGACGCGCTGGCGGCGGCCGGCGGGAAGGTGCGCTGTCATGTTCATAACAAACATGCTGGCAGCGGCGGCGGACAGACAACAGTGGCGCAAACGCCAACTACCGGTAGGTTTGCGCCATGAAGGCGCATCGAATAGTCGTGCCGATCACCCCGGACGTGCCGATCTTCGAGGCGGCCGTCGCCTTCGAGGTCTTCGGCCGCGAGCGCAGGAACTTCCCTGAGCCGTGGTACAACGTGGTCCTGTGCGCGGGACACGACGGACCGGTCACCACGGCGGAGGGCCTGTCGTTCGACGGCCGCGGCCTCGCCGAACTCGCCACGGCCGACACGGTGATCGTCCCCGGCTGCGCCGATCCCGAGGGCGATCCGCCGCCGGAACTACTCGCCGCGCTGTGCGCGGCGCACGACCGTGGCGCGCGCATCGCCTCCATCTGCACCGGCGCGTTCATCCTGGCCGCGGCCGGACTGCTGGACGGCAAGCGCGCCACCACCCACTGGCTGCATGCCGATGTGCTGGCTCGGCGCTGGCCGGCGGTCCTGCTCGATCCGGATGTGCTCTACATGCGGGACGACCAGATTTTCACCTCGGCGGGCGAATGCGCCGGACTGGACCTGTGCCTGCACCTGGTGGCGCTCGACCACGGCAGCCACGTGGCCAACACGCTGGGCCGTCGGATGGTCATCTCGCCGCACCGCGAGGGCGGTCAGGCCCAGTACATCGAGGCGCCGTTTCCCGTCACCGGGGACACCGGGCTGGCTCCGCTGCTTGACTGGGCTCGCGGCCAGCTGCACCGTCCCCTTGACGTGGACGAGCTGGCGATGAAGGCCGGGATGAGCCGGCGCACCCTGCTGCGCCACTTCCACGCGGTCACCGGCATGACGCCCATGCGCTGGCTTGTCCGCGAACGGGTGTCCCGCGCCCGGGAGCTGCTGGAAACCACCGACAGCAGCGTGGAGCGCATCGCGCAGTTGTGCGGCTTCGGCACCGCGCAGAGCCTGCGCGTCCACTTCGCCCGGATCAACCAGACCAGCCCGCGCAGCTACCGCCAGGGCTTCTACCAGTAATGAAACGGCGGTCCCGCCAGCCAATGCGGGACCACCTTCTTGTATTTGCGCGAACGGCCGATTCTGCTGCATGGCCCGGTAGCTACGGCCCGAATGGGCCACGCAGCCGTTCGGTCTCGGCCCAGAGCCGACCGGCGGTGTCGCGGTCGTAGGAGGCCGGCGAGGACCGCGTGGGCGTGGACCGGTCGTAGTAGGTGCCGCCCGCGATGCCCGGCTCGGTGGCGAGAGCGACGACGGGTGCGGCTCCTTTGCGCGCTGACATGGATATCGCGTGCATGGCGGCGACCTGGAGGCGGGGGAATTCCCTGCCCAGGTCGGTGCGGACCATGCCCGGGTGGACCGCGACCGCCGTCAGCTCCGGATACCGGCGGTGCAGTTCATAGGTGAACATGAGGTTGGCCAGCTTGGTGCGGCTGTAGACGAGGAACGGGTCGTAGCCGCGTTCGCTGTTGAGGTCGGTGACGTCCAGCTCGATCGGGCCGCTGCGGAACAGCGCCGCTCGGTGTCCCTCCGAGTTGACGTTGACGATGCGCCCGTCGCCGGCCCGCAGCAACGGCAGCAGCAGGCTGGTCATCGAATACGGCGCGAGGTGGTGCACGGCGAGGTTCAGTTCCATGTCCTCGCTGGTCGTCCGCCGGTCAGGGACAATGACTCCGGCGTTGTTGACCAGCGTGTCCACCGCGCCGACGGCGTCGCCGACCCGCTTCGCGACCGTCTCGGCACCGTCTAGGGTCGCGACGTCACTGGTGATGACGTCGGCGGCGGGTAGCTCCGCGCGCAGTTCTTCCGCACGGCGCCGATCGCGGCCCACCAGTACCAGCCGGTTCCCGGCCGCGCCGAGTTGCCGGGCAGCGTGACGGCCCAGGCCGGACGTGGCGCCGATGATGACGATCGTGCGTGGTGGCGTCATCGCGCGGTACCCGCGACCTTGCCGAGCCCGAAGAGCGTCGCGATCAGCCGTTCCCGCAGGCCGGCCGGCAAATGGGCGAGGACGCCACCCAGCCGCACCCCCGTGCCGACGCTGTACCTGCGCCGCGGCCGCCGCACCTCGATCGCGGTGCGGATCGTCCGCGCGATCGGCTCTACCGGGCCCAGCTTCTGCCGGGAAGCGACCCGGTCGAACGCGGCTAGCTGGTCCCGGTACAACCCGGCTAGGCCGGGGTCGGCACCGGCTAGGCTCGACCGCGCCGCGGCGGCGGCCTTCGCGAAGATCTCCGTCTGGGTGGCACCGGGCTCGATCAGGCAGACCGGGATGTGCCAGGCCGCGAGTTCCAGCCGCAGGGCACCGGACATCGAGGCGAGTGCCGCCTTGCTTCCCGCCAGCGCTGCGAGGAATGGCGCGGGGATCCGGGCGGTCTGCGCGCTGATGTTGATGACCCGGCCGTGCCCGGCCCGCAGCAGCGGCAGGAATGCCGAGGTCACGTACGCCGGCCCGAAGGCATTCACCTCGAACTGATGCCGCAGATCGTCGGGACGGACCAGTTCCAGCGGCCCTTGCACGATGAGCCCCGCGCAGTTGACGACCGCCCGCAGGCCGTCGTTGCCGGTCAGGGCGGCCACCCGGTCGGCCGCCGCGGCGACGCTGACCGGATCCGTGACGTCGATCGGGACCTGCCGCACTCCCGGTATGGCATCGAGCGAGCCGGTGTCCTTGTGCACACCCGCGTAGACCGTGTACCCCCGGTCGGCAAGCAGGCGTGTCGCCGCCGCACCGATCCCAGCCGATGCGCCAGTGATGAAGACGTTGCCAGGCATGACTGCCCTCCGTATGTCGCGACCAACATGTTAGATTGAACATGTGAAGCCAAGCCTGGCATGTGCCTCAATACATGTCAATATGAACATGTCCAGGCATACATATCGTGGAGGAGGGTCATGTCGCTCCGGCATGCGCTGATCGGGTTGCTCGCCGAGCAGCCCGCGAGCGGCTGGGACCTGACCAGGCGATTCGACGATGTCCTCGGCTCGGTGTGGCCGGCCGGTCATCCGCAGATCTACGGCGAGCTGCGCAAGCTCCAGGAGGAAGGCCTGATCGAGGTCGACTCCGAAGGGCCGCGTGGTCGCAAGGCATACCGGGTGACCGACGCGGGCATCGCCGAAGTCCGGCGCTGGCTCACCTCCGTGGACGTCGATCACACGATCCGGATGGAGTCGTTGCTGCGCTCGGTGTTCTTCTGGCTGATGAGTCCGGAGGAGCTCGCGGCGCACCTGGACCGGGAAGCCGAGTACTTTCACGGGCTTGCCGCGAACCTGCGCGAACTCGCCGCGGCCAAAGACCGCGGCGAGTTCGGGTACAGCCAGCAGACACGCTCCCTGCGCATGGCGGCGGAGGCGGGAGCCAGGGTCACGCAGGCGCTTGGCGACTGGGCCGACTGGGCGAAGACCGCCCCGTAGCCGTCAGCGGGAGCGGTGAGCACCGATTCCGCGACGACAGGTTGCGGGTCCGGGCCGCGGCCTGCGGGTCCGGGCCGCGGCTGGTCTTCGCCCGCAGGCCCGCCAGGCGATCGCTGCCACGACCACCTTCACCGCGATGTCTGCGGCTACCCCGCGCCGCACGCTCCGAACGCCAGCCTGGTCGCCACGCGCACGATCATGAAAGGCCGGGTTTCGCTACCCCATTTGTTCCTCCTTGGCCACGTGGGCCAGCCGTCAGGCGAGATCTCGGGAGATCCGGAACAGCGAGTGCCCCTCCTGTCCCAGCCGCGCAGCCGTTACCGCGCTGATCACCCGCCCAGCCCCGCAGATCGCACCAGCGCCCGGCGCAGCGCCACCACCCGCGAGCACGCACCCTTCCGCGCGTGCTCTTATGCTTGGCTTCGTGCGGATCGTGTCGATGCTGCCGTCTGCGACGGAGATCGTGTACGCGCTTGACCTTGGCGACGAGCTCGTCGGCGTCACGTTCGAGTGCGACGAGCCGCCGGGTGCCCGCGCGGAGAAGACGGTCATCGTCAGCGGACGTGACACCAGCGGCATGACGCCGGGGGAGATCGACGGGTACGTACGTGAGCAGCTGGCCGCCGGGCGCGACCTGTACACGCTCGATGCCGGAGCGCTCGCCGGGCTGCGCCCGGAACTGATCTTGACCCAGGACCTGTGCCGGGTGTGCGCGCTGCCCTCTGGTCATGTGGACGCTGCGCTGGACTACCTGGGCTGCCAGGCGGACGTGCTGTCACTCGACCCGTACTCACTCGATGACGTGCTGGACACAATCCTTGCCGTCGGCCAGCGAGCCGGTGCCGCCGGCCGGGCATCGCGGCTGGTCGCCACGCTGCGGGACCGGCTGGACCGGATCAGGGACGCGGTGGCCGGACTGCCTGCCCAGGCCGAGGGTGGCGGTGGTCGAGTGGGTGGATCCGCCGTTCACCGCCGGGCACTGGATTCCCGACATGGTGCGGGCGGCTGGCGGCGAGCCGGTCGCGTGCACGCCGAGGACGCCGTCGCGCCAGACGACGTGGGCCGATATCGCCGCAGCCGGACCGGACGGCTCATCGACGGGGTCACCGCGATGGCCGCGATCCTGCACCCGGGCGCGGTGCCGGCCCCGCCGGGCGCGGTGCCGGCCCCGCCGCCCGGGCAGGTGCAGCTCGTTTAGCCGCCCAGCCCGTCCCACGACCAGTGCGGCAAGGCCAGGTCTTCCGGCACCACGGCGTCGGGTTGGCTGTACCGCGTCATGTTCGTCGTGGTGGCCCAGGCGAAATAGTCGTGCAGCGCTTGCCGCAGCGGTTCACCGGCGAAGCCGGCGTCCGCCAGGGCTAGGTCGAAGCAGGCGATCGCCCTTTCGTCCATCTCCTGATGCGGGCCGTTGCAGCTGTGCATCCGCACCACTGATGTCTCGTCCCCGTACTGGCCGGAGTAGGCGGCTGGCCCGCCGAGGGCCTCGGCCCAGTACGCGGCCAGCCGTTCGGTGTGTTCGGGGTGGAAGCCGTGGCTGAACGCGTGGCTGACAATCTCATCGGCCATCACCCGGCTGTGCCATGCCCGTGCGAGGCGGAGCATGCCGTCCATGCCGCCCGCCGCTTCGTACACGTTATCCACACGCTCAGGTTAGCGTGCCGGGATCCTCGCGAACACGGCGTGGACCGTGACCGCGCTACTCATCGACACCATGCCGAGCACGTTCCAGGTCATCCCGAAGTCGGCCCGGTTGATGGGCACCTCGGCGTCGAGCCAGGCCTCGCCGTCCCCGTGCACCGCAGCGGTGCCGGTAAAGCTCAGCGGCCGGGCGCGGCCGCGGATCCTCAGCATTCCGGTCACGGTGACGTCCTGGCCGGACGGCTTGACGTCTTCCGCGGCGAAGGTGAGGTCCGGGTGGCTGTCGCTGTCGAAGAAGCTGGCTGACCGCAGGTGCTTGTCGCGCCTGGCGTTCTTCGTATCGATGGACGTGGTGGCGATCGTGAGGCTGCCAGTCACCGTTCCGGCAGGGGAGACGGTGCCTCCTCCTGTCACCTGGCCGAAGGTGCCCTTCACCCGGGCCAGGCCGCCCATGCTCTTGGTCGCCAGCGACACCGTGGATCGAGATGGGTCGAGGATCCACTCGCCGGTCAACTGGCTGATCTGGTCTGACACTGTCATGGCTTGCTCCAGTTTCTCCTCATGTCCGGTTTCGGCAGTCCGACGACGCGGCCTCCCGGAATGTGAGGCGAACCCGTTAACCTCACATTCCGGGGCGCTATCTCGTCGGGGTTAGCGAGCAAGCAACCGACCGGGGAGGCAGCATGGCCAGCGAGGACGAGTCAGCCGAGCGGCGGCGGCTGATCAATCTGGGCTACCGGCTGCTCGGTTCGCTGGCCGAGGCCGAGGACGCGGCCCAGGAGGCGTACACCCGCTGGTACGCCATGTCCCAGGAGAAGCGGGACGCCATCGAGTCCCCCGCGGCCTGGTTCACCACGGTCACCAGCCGTATCTGCCTTGACGTGCTCGGTTCGGCGCGGGCCCGGCGCGAGCGGTACGTGGGTGAATGGATCCCCGAGCCGATACCCGAACCCGCCGAGTGGATCGGCGGACCGCCCGCCGGCGACCCGGCCGACCGGGTCACGCTGGACGAATCGGTGAGCATGGCCTTCCTGGTCGTGCTCGACGCGATGACCCCCGCCGAGCGCGTCGCGTTCGTCCTGCACGACATCTTCCGCTACTCCTTCGCCGAAGTAGGCCAGATCGTCGGGCGGACCCCGGCGGCATGCCGCCAGCTGGCCACCTCGGCCCGCCGCCGCATCCGCGAGTCACGGCCCCCGCTGACGCCGCCGGTCCGCCAGGCAAACCTGATCAGGGACTTCAAGCAGGCATGGGAGGCCAAGGACATCAACGCGCTCATCGCCCTGCTCGACCCGGACGTCATGGCGGTCACCGACAGCGGCGGGCTGGTCACCGCCCTGCTCGTCCCGCTCGAAGGCAGCGAGCAGGTCGCCCGCTACACCATCGAACTCGCCATTCGCGCACCTGGTCTGACGCTCCTAGAGCGGACGGTCAACGGTCAGCCCGGTCTGGTCATCCAGCTCGACGGCGTCACCGAGGCGGTGTGCGCGTTCGAGGTCGCGGGCGACCGGATCAAGCGCATGTGGGCGGTGCGCAATCCCGAGAAGCTCCGGTCCTGGTCAGCGGGTTAGGAAGTCGGCATCACCAGCACTTGCCAAGAGTTCTCAGCTACCCGCCAGAGCGATTGGGTTGTCTGTGCGGCTACTGCCAGCGGCAGCACATATATGCGTGGGTAACCACAGGCAACGTAGAGGGCAATCTGCCTATGGGCACAGAAAGCCGCCAGTAGCTGTGCGCATATTCAGGAAAGGCGCCGCAACGCATGACGGCGTCGGCCTGACGAAAGGAATGGTGCATGCGAATATCTACCAAGGTCCGGAGTGCGCTCATCGGAACGGTGAGCGCCGCGGCGCTCACCGTGGGAGCGCTGGCCGCGACCACCGCATCAGCATCGGCGGCGACAGCCGCACCGTGGCACGGATGCCATGGGTATGGCTGCATCGGCAAGAGTGCACAGCATGAGGGCTGCAGCCGTGACGTTGCCACGGTCTACGCGATCTCGGCATACGACGGCCTGCTCAGGACGCGCGTCACGCTGCGGTTGCGGTACAGCCCTGTGTGCGACTCGGCCTGGGCAACGGTTACTGACACCGGTCACCCCGACCGCGCCCTGTTCTGGATTTATGACCGGGGCACGCACGCGCTGGAAACGGCGACGAGTCAGCGCGCTTGGTTCACCGCGCAATGGCAGACGACCACGATGGTCGGCGTCGCGAAGACCAAGGCGCAGGCGTGCATTGAGGTACGGACGCGGCACGGGATGAGCAAGCCCGTCTGCACGCCGTTCTTCGGACACTAGGAACCACGAGAATCCAGGGCCCGGCGAGAACTTTCCCGCCGGGCCCTGCCGACGATGTACCAGAACAAGCATTAGTTATTGTTGTGAACATATGGCTGTTCCGGCGGGAGAAACGGTGCGAGTGCGCCCCAGCCTGCGCCGGTCCTTCCGGTCGCTGGAGTCGCCGGCCTACCGTTCCTGGTTCTTCAGCCAGGTGCTTTCCGCGTCGGGGACGGTGACGCAGAGCGTGGCGACGTCGTGTCACGTTGGCGCCCGCGAGGGGTTCAGCGTGGCCGGGGTGGCGCTGGCGCTACCGCACCCGAGTGGGGTCACCCCAGAGCAAGAGAACCAAGGCTTAGCTCGTCCTGCCCGGTGCGGATCGCCTGTCCGGTGACGCTGGGATCGGTCACGCCGTCCGGCCCGGCGAGGGCGGCGGCGAGCAGGCGGCTCGGCGCGTGCATGGCATCGCCCTGGTCGATGACGACGCGCGTCCACGTCGGCTGGGCCGGGACACGCTGCCCGGCCAGGTATGCCGCGAGCGCGGCGGCTGCCACGCCGGTGGCGGGGTCTTCAAGGAATCCGGCATCCACGGGGAACTGCCTGGCAACCAGGTGGGCTGGGTCACCGTCGGGGTGCGGAGCGAAGACGTAGGCGCCGGTGGTGTCCAGACTGGAGCACAGTTTCCACAGGGCAGGGAAATCCGGCTTGGCCGCGTGCACCGTGCCGGCATCGCGCGCGGGCACGATCAGCTTGGGCCGTGACACGCTGACCGGCCGGATCGTCGCGTCCGCGCGGATGCCGCCGGCCGGAATCCCGAGCGCCGCCGCGACCTGCGTGTGCACAGCCGCTGGCGGCCCGAAACTGGGCGGTAGCTGGCTGACCGTCACCGTAGGAGGCGCCCCGTCTTCCCAGGTCACCTGGTGGTCGCCGGACGCCGTGCGGATCAGCGCGTGACCGCCGGCCAGGGCGCCCGAGCTGATCAGGGCGGTGATGGCGGCGATCGTCGCGTGCACGCACATGCTCATCTCGTGGCGCGGCACGAAGTAGCGCAACCCCACCGTGGTGCCGTGCACGCCGGTGACGAAGCCCGCTTCGTGACCGTAGTGCGCCGCGATCGCGCGCATCTGTTCCGTAGTCAGCTCGCGCGCATCGGTCACGACCGGGCACGGGTTCCCGCCTCCCGCGCCGCGCGGGAACACGCGCCAGTTCTCTAGCCGCACCACCCCTCCACCATAAGCAACGCCGCCGCGTTAGAGATGGCCGCCGGCCAGGGCACGCTCATCGGCTAGGGCTATGGCCAGCTGGCCGGAGGCGTTCGGATGCAGCGGCGCGCGATCACCAGGGCCCTGCACCCAGGGATCTTGGGTGCACAGTTCGTGGCCCGCGAAGTCCGGTACCGCCGCGCTGAAGCCGAATGCCTGTGCGCCCTGGCTCAGCACCTGATTGAGCTGGCCGAGGCGTCCGGTGAGCACCGCGGCCTTCGCCTGAGTGAGACGGTACTGGTTCAGGCACGAGACCGAACTCCCGAACGGATCGTAGTACTCGTTCACCACCACAGCTGGCTTGGTGGGCAGCGTCGCCAGGTCGGTGAGCAGCTGGTAGTAGGCGCGGGTGAACTGGCCGAGCAGGCTCGCGTAGTAGGCCGTGGAAACCTTGTCGCTGCAGACCGTGCTGGACACGCACAGCCGCGTCATCACCGACCACTGGACGTCGTCCGCGCCGACGCTGACGATGATCACCTTGGCGTGCGTGGCCCGCGTGGCTTCGCTGAGCTGGACCGGCGCCACCTGACCGTCGTTGAGGACCTGCGCACTGAGCAGGCCGTTCTCGATGGTGGCGCTGTCGCAGGCGACATTGAACACCTGCCAGTCGTTGGCCGTGGCGAGCGCGGACGCGTACGCGTCCGGTGAACGGCCGCAGGCGCGGTCCAGCGAGCTGGCGTTCCCGGCCTGCGGCAGGCCGGCACCTGCGGCGGTGGAATCTCCGATGACGACTGCCTGGGCGTCAGGCAGTGGGTGACCCGCCGGTTGCGGGTCCGCGGACAGCGGCACCGGACTGGTGCCGACCAGATCGTCAAGGGTCCGGACGCTGCGCAGGGTGGCCGGGGTGCTGTAGGCGGTCAGCAGCACGCCGCCGATATTGATGCCGGCAACGGCGATCAGGCCGACCGCGACGGCGACGATGGCCTTGGTTCTGGTGAGGCCCGCGTGCGCGGCCAGGCTGGCCAGCCCCGCCAGGATAAGCAGCGCGAAACCGGCCGCGATGAGCGTCTCGATGACGAAATACCGCTTCCAGCCGGCCGCCAGCTGCTGGCTCAGCGACAGCTCGATCTTCCGGGTGCCGTCGGAGCGGAGGGCATCGACCACCTGGGAGTCGATGGTGATCCTGGTCAGATCGAGGCGGGGCCGGATGGGACCCTCGAACTGAGGCCTGGTAGGCATTGCCTGGCCGAACAGGTCAAGCTCGCCAGGACCGCGCAGCGACAGGCTGGGCATCGTGGCGCCCACCTGCGCGCTCTGCCCGGCCGCGTTGACCGGTTGCATCGGGGCGACCGCGAGCGCCAGCCAGATCGAGCCCGCGGCCACGGCGGCGAGCACCAGGACATAGCAGATGAGGGCGATGACGAGGCGGATGGCCGTGCGGATGATCTGACTCCTGGGGGCGTTCGGGGTTCCGGCTCCGGCCTCCATACCCGGTGCCGCGCGCATCCATGCCCCGTTTGTCCCCGGCCGCCGGGTTCGCCGCCGGCGAAGCGCGGCTATCGCCGCCGCCGGCCGTCGGCGGGACTACCGCGTCAGGTCCGCGCCCGCGGCGGCGTACCGGCACTCCCCGCCCAGGAACGTCGCCGCTACCTCGATGCCGGCGATGTTCTCCGGGCTGACCGCGGCCGGATCGTCCGACAGCACGACCAGGTCGGCGAGCATGCCGGGGGCGATCATGCCCTTGACCTGCTCGGCGTGGCTCGCGTACGCGGACCCGCTGGTGTACGCCCGCAGCGCCTCAGCAGCGGTGATGGCCTCGGCGGGGTTGAACGGGGCACCGGCGGCGGTCCGCCGGTTGACCATGTCGTGCACGCCGAGCAGGGGAGCGCCGGACACGACCGGCCGGTCCGAACTGCCCGGCAGCACCATGCCCGCGTCCAGCAAGGATCGCTGCCGGTACAGCCAGCCGTGCCGGTCTGGCCCGAGCGCGGCGAGCATGCCGTCGCCGATCTCGGTGGCGAACCGGCCCTGCGGCACCGCGATCACGCCGAGTCGCGCGGTACGAGCGACCTGACTGGAGCTGGAGGTGGCGAAATGCTCGATGCGATGCCTGGGACCGGACCGTGGATAGCGGGTCAGCGCCTGGTCGTAGGCGTCGAGCACCACGTCGATGGTGTGGTCGCCGACGGCATGGGTGGCGACCTGCCAGCCGGAACGATGCGCCGCGATGATCGTGGCGGTCAGCTGGTCCGCCTCCGCCTGCAGGTAGCCGCGGTTCCCCGGTGCGTCGGCGTAGTCGGCGCTCATCGCGGCGGTCCGGCCGATCAGGGATCCGTCCGCGAACACCTTCATGGCGCCGATGCGCAGCCAGTCGTCACCGAACCCGGTACGGATACCCAGGTCAAGGCCGAGGCCCAGGCCGTCGTCGGGATGAGCTGCCAGCGGGTGCAGCGCGTCGCTGGCGATCATCAGCTCGACCCTGACCCGCAGCCGCCCCGCGTCGCGGGCGGCCTGGTAGGCGGCGAGTTCGGCCGGCGTGTGACCGATCCAGCCGCCGCCGATGCCGGCCTCGGTGCAGCTGGTGATGCCCTCGCTGAGGTACCGCGTGCCGGCCCGGTCGATCGCGTCGGTGACGACTGTCAGCGGGTACGGGTGCAGCAGCCCGGCGGCGAGCTCCTGCGCCCGCTCCTGGAGCAGCCCGGTGGGGCGGCCCGCGGCATCGGTGACGACGGTGCCGCCGGGCACGTCGATGGGGTGATCGGCGATGCCCAGGTCGGCGAGGACGGCGCTGCTGACCACGCACATGTGCCCGGAGACGTGCCGCAGCCAGACCCGCCGTCCCGGCGCGGCCCGGTCGAGACCATCGCGGTCGGGATGCGCGCCGAGTTTGTTCTGATCGTAGCGGGAGCCGATGACCCAGCCGTCGTCGCTGGTCTCCCGTGCCCGGCTGGCGACCGCGTCGTAGAGCTCGTCGAGACTGGCGACCGCCGTCTCGCCCAGGTCGACCTCGACCAGCGTCAGCCCGTACCAGGCCATGTGGTTGTGCGCGTCGTGGAAGCCGGGCAGCAGCGTCTTGCCGCGCAGGTCGATCACCTCGCGCGCGGGCAGGTCCTCGTCAACCGCGACGATCCGGCCGCCGCTCACCGCTACTGACCGGGCGCGCGGCCGGCCGGGATCCATGGTATGCACGTTCGCGTTCGCTATGAGCAGGTCAGTCATCGCAGAGCCTCCGGAACGTCTCGCGGTACCAGTCGCTCCACGGCGCCGGGCGCCCGGCCTCGTCGATCTTCACGATGACCCGGTGGCCGTGGGCGAGCGTGCGGTCATTGTCCGGCTCCGCACAGCGGAACCGGTAGGTGGCGCTGGTCCGTCCCAGCTCGCCGGCGGTCAGCTCGACACGGATCGCGCCTGGCGACTCGAGCGCGGCGAGGAACTCCAGGTGCAGCTCGCGCACGACGTAGCGCAGGTCCGGGTCACGGTCGGCCAGCCTGGTCCAGCCCTTGCCGAGCTGCTCGAACAGCGCCGACCGTGCCCGCTCGACGTGCACCGCGAACCGGGAGTTGTGCAGCGCCCCGTTGAGGTCCAGTTCGTCGAAGAACACCGGGCTGACATAGCTGAACGTCACGCGATGCTCCACTGCCCGGGCACCGCGTCGAAGACGGGGCCGGACACCTCGCCGAGCCTGCTCTTAGCCACCCGCTCCGAGTCGGTGCGGGGCAGGTCAGCCGCTGGCTGCCAGAATCTAGGCACCTTGAACGCGGCCAGCCGGGCCCGGCAGTGCGCCACCAGCGCGTCCGGTTCGACGCGGTCGCCGACGTAGTAGGCCTTGACCTCCTCGCCGCGGATCTCATCGGGCACGGCGGTGACAGCGACCAGCCGGACCGCCGGATGGGTCAGCAGCACCTCCTCGACCTCGCGAGCAGAGATGTTCTCCCCGCTGCGCCTGATCATGTCCTTGAGCCGCCCGGTGTGATAGACCCGGCCTTTCTCATCCATCCGGCCCAGGTCACCGGTATGAAACCAGCCATCACGCATGACCCGCGCGGTCGCCTCGGGGTCGTCGAGATAGCCGTCCATCATGCCCGGCCCGGCCAGCGTCATCTCGCCGGCCTGCCCGGCCTGCACCGGCTGGCCGCCGGCATCCACGATCCGCACTCGCCGGTGGCCGGACGGCAGCCCGAGGCAGCCGGTGCCGACGAGCTCGTCATGGTCGAGGTCGGTGACGCGCAGGTCCGCGCCGGTCTCGGTCATGCCGAACGCCTCGTACCAGGGCACTGCCCAGCGTTCCTCCAGCTCACGGTGCAGGGCGGGCGGGATTGCCGAGCACTGAACCACCCGGACGGCATGCTCGCGGTCTGCCGGATCTGGCGGCATGCGCAGCAGCAAGGTAGGCATCGCACCCAGGCAGTAGAAATAAGTGACCCGGTGCTCGCGGACCTTTGACCAGAACGACGATGGGTGAAATCCGTCCAGTATCACGAGCCCGGCACCGGACAGCAGACTTGCGGCGACGTTCCACTGCGGGTCGATGTAGTGGAACGGCTGGGCGGTAAGCATCACGTCGCGTTCGGTCAGGTAGGGGAATTCGGTGACCAGGCTGCCCGCGAGCTGGGTCCAGTAGCGGTGCGGCAGCAGGCAGCCCTTGGGGCGCCCGGTCGTGCCCGAGGTGAACTGGACGTTCGCGATGCCGCCCGGGTCGTTCGCGATGCCGCCCGGGTCAATTGCGTAATTGACATCGCTAGGGCGGGTCGATTGCGCAATCGACCCGCGGGCAGCCGCCGCGATTTCGCCGACGGGTAGCACCTGCCTCAGGCTGGGCACGTCCGGCTGCACCTGCCGCAGCAGCGGCTCGAAGGCCGCTCCGGCCACGATCGCCGACGCGCCGCACGCGCGCAGCACGTGCCCGGCATCCGCGGTCTGGTACTTCGTGTTGACCGGCACCATCGCCGCGCCGATCGTGGACAGCGCCAGCCAGGTCAGCGGGAACGCCGGCTCGTTACCGAGCATCACCGCCACCCGGTCACCCGCCCGGACGCCCCGCTCGCCGAGCGCCCGCGCGTACCCGGCCGTCAGCCGCGCTACGTCGGAGAACGTGAACCGCTCACCGGGATCGAACGTCCACGCCGTCCGGTCCGGCCAGCGCCGTGCGGCCTCGCTCAGCGCATCGACCAGCGTGTTCATTTGTCCGCCTGGGGAGCCACGGTGAGCGTGGCGAAGTCGGTCTCGGTGGCCATCGCCTCCTCGAGCGCGGAATCGGCGCCCCGGTCGAGCGCTTGCTTGGCGAGCACCAGCGCCAGCGGCGGCTGCCCGGCCAGCCGGGCAGCGATCTCACCGGCGACCTGCTCGTGCTGGCCGGCCGGTGTGACCCGGTTGACCAGCCCGAGCTCAGCGGCACGGGACGCGCCGAACCGGTCGCCGAGCAGCAGCAGTTCCTTGGCCCGGACCGGACCGACAAGCAGCGGGAGCAGCCGGGAGATGCCGCCGGTCACGCTCAGTCCGACCGACACCTCGGGGAACCCGAACTGCGCGTCCTCCGCCGCCACCACCAGGTCACAGCCGAGCGCGAACTCACATCCTGCCCCCAGCGCGTACCCGTGCACCGCGGCGATGACCGCGCCGGGAAAGCGCCGTATCGCCCTGGTCACCTCCTGGATGCCGTCGACCCGCAGCCGGGTGGCCAGCACCGTCTCCTCCGGCACCGGCTCTTTCAGGTCATGCCCGGAGCAGAACGCCCGGCCCCGGCCGGCCAGCACGGCCACCCTGGCGCCTTCGCGCCCGGCCCGGTCGAGCGAGGCGACCAGGCCAGCCGTCAGCTCAGGCACCACGGCGTTGAGCCGGTGCGGACGGTTCAGGTAGATCCGCGCCACCGACTGGTCACGCTCGTAATCGACAGCCATCACGAACTCCTCCTTACTGGCTGATTATCAGCGACTCGGCTAGCTCGGGATCTCGGGGGTCCAGCCGCCAGCGGTACCGGTACACGGCGTCGACCACCGCGCGTGCCCACCCGTCATCCCGATCCGGCCCGTCTTCCGTTTCCGCCAGCCGGGCCGTGATCAGCAGCATCGGCGTCCAGTCCGGGTCGGCGTGATCCGCGCAGACGTGCGGCGTGCGGTACCCGGTTACCGGCAGCACGCTGGCACCGTGCCGCTGGTAGAACCCGATCCGGCGCGACCTGACGCTGACCTCGTCCGGCCCGTGGCCCGGTTCGGCGGGGTCGTCCACGTCGAACACCAGCAGCGTGAAGCCGTCCGCCCGCAGCCGCGCGGTGAGGTGGTCCCAGAGCAGGCCGCCAAGTCCCTGTCCGCGCTGGCGATGGTCCACCACGAAGTAGCGCAGGAAAACCCAGCCGGTATCGCCGAGCGGGCGGAGCATGGCGAAACCGCACGGCTGCCCGCCACCTGACCGATCGCGGCGGACCAGTGCCAGGGCGAACTCGCGATCCTGGCGCCGGTCAATGATTTCGGCGAAGTCAGCCCGCTGGTGCGGCGGGAACCCGTCCTCGTAGATCCGCCGGACGCCGGCGACGGCCTCCCGGCTGAGCGTCTCGACCTGAACCAGTGAGTACTCGCACCCGAGCACGGTCGCCTGCATGGCATGTCTCCTCGCCAGCCATTCGTGGCTTGCCGGGAGACACGCGGCCTTGCGGGACCGCGTCCTTCGCCCGCCCGAGCGGCCACGGACCACCGCGCGCCGGCTGGCGCGCGGGCGGAGGCAGGTCTTCGGGCTCGCGGGCATGGCGCAGTGCGCCACCTACTAGCCGTCGCTTCCCAGGCCCGAAGGCCCAGTGCTTTTGACGGCGGTCGTTCCCGCTTACCGCTGCGGGGCAGTCCCGGATTCACACCGGGTTCCCTCTTGCGACGCCCCCGGCCAAGGCCGCGAGCGTACCATCCGCCCCACCAGTATACGCGACTATTTCCGGGTAAATACACCCGCCGGGTTTGGCTAATACCCTGCGGAGGTTTGGCTAATACCTTCCAGGGGTTTGTGTGCAAATGATCAAACTGGGCTTCTGCCTGCGGGTATGGCCATAGTTATTGTGATAACCGCGATGCCATTCTATTGTTCCTTTGTAGGCGTTCTGCTCAGGTGAGTGGAATTCTGAATAAGGGGAGTCCGATGAGCGAGGCCACTGCCGTGGTGGCGGACCGGACAGGGTGGCGGGGCAGGCTCGGTACCGACGTCTACGCGCCCAGGGTCCGGCTGGATGCCAGCAGGGCGCTGCAACTGGCGCTCGCCGCCATCTGGCTGCTTGATGCCATGCTTCAGTACCAGTCGGTGATGTTCACCAAGGCATTCAGTCAGATGCTCGCGGAGTCCGCGGACGGTAACCCGTCGGTGATCGCACGCCCGATTACCTGGGACGCCAGCCTGGTCGGGCATCACCTCGTGCTGCTGAACACGATCTTCGCGACGATCCAGCTGCTGCTCGGCCTTGGCATCGCGCTCCGTCCGACGGTGCGGCCCGCGCTCGCGGCCTCGGTCGTCTGGTCGCTGGCCGTGTGGTGGCTCGGCGAAGGGTTCGACGGAATCCTGGGCGGCACCGCCAACCCGGTCGAGGGCGCACCCGGCGCGGTCATCCTTTATGCGCTGCTCGCCGTCCTGCTGTGGCCCGCCGACAGATCGGCGGAGCCGCCGCCGTATGTCGCGGCGCGAGCGGTTGGGGTGCGCGCGGCCCAGGCGCTGTGGCTGGTGGTGTGGCTGAGCCTGGCATTCCTCGCCGTGACCCCGGCGAACCGGGCCCCGGGAGCGCTGAGCGGCGTGCTCACGGACGCGGCGGCCGGGGAGCCCGGCTGGCTCGCCGCGCTTGACAAGG